>CAMHEL010000310.1 GCA_946184125.1 uncultured Prevotellaceae bacterium | reverse complement strand
ACACAAAGCAAACGAAAAAAGAACATATATGGTTTTCATGTCTAACATCATTAATATCTGTAATAACACATCGCTGAACTGCCTGAAGATGGCAGCCAAGCAGTGCGGGATACCCTATTCCATCAGCAATCTCAAGACTCTTGCACATGGGCAATTCCTTATGAAAAGATTTATTTGCGTGTCTGGGATTTCAGCAGACAGCGATTTAATTACAAAGCTCAACAACGAGGTCTTTTCGCTAACCACTATGCAATATGACATTGCGGGGTGAGAAAGATGAAAACCTCTGTTAATATTTTAAGATTTTAATTACCGAACTATTGTGATTTATTGAAAGAGACAATTCTATTCTTGTCCAGCCTGATTGAAGTTTTTGAATAGTATTCACCTTGGGGAGTGGTCTAAATTTTTCGATTGAGAAATAATACAATGGTGGTTGCTCCCACGGCAATTCAAAATCAGGATTGTTAATCCATGGACAGAGAAATGTATAAGTATAATTTGCGGGAAGCATTAATGGGCCAAGACATTCATCAATAGTAAAACGATCAAAAGGATGACCGTAGTCCTCCCCATTGGAAGAAAAGACATGGAAGAAGTTTTTGTTAAACATGTCAGTCATATTGGGCAAATTTGCTGGTTCTTCGGTATTATTGGTGATATCCAATTTAAAGAAGATGTTCTCACCTTCTTTAAAAATGTATTTTTCACACCCGGTTTCATCTTAAAGCGTGAAATTGACGGAAATTGATGTGTCATCATCATCGCTGCATGCTATCATGGTGGGTGTCAGTATGGTGACAACAGCCATCAAAAGAAGTAATCGAAATCGTTTCATGTCAGTTGTTGCTCATGTCAGTTGTTGTTCATGTAATTCATTGAAGTATAATACGCATAGTGATCCTGTCATAGACCAATGGCCTATATCCAATTAATTCCACTGATGAAGAAAACTTGCATGGGCGGCGGTTATTTTTTTCCCGGTGGTGGGTATGAAACGGACTGGCGCATGGTTTGGAAAGGTGACGGTAGCCCCGTCACCTTTCCCTTTCCCTTTTTGGTTTCGGTTTCGTTTCTATCTGGCGATGTATTTCTTCCCTCCCTGGATGTAGATGCCCCGTGCCGGTTTCGACATCAGCCGCCGGCCAGTGAGGTCGTGGATGGCGCCGCCGGTGACGGATGGCAAGGTGTTGTTATGGATGCTGGCTTTCTCGTCGCCCATCACATAGATGGGCTCAGATGCCTCTCCGAACTTGCGCAGAGAGAGCAATGAGGCAATTGGCATCTCAGCGTCCGTGGATGCTGCACCAGCCACTTGCTTGGGCTCTGCTCCTGTCGGGTTCTGATAGGCGAACGGTCCGTTGGGGGAGTTCAGGCATCCTATGCCCTCCACCATCTCCAGCCCGTTGCTCAGGAAGAGCATCCGGCGCTCCACGCCGTCGCGTGTGGTCATGTGCGACACCTCGCTGACATAGACCTCCCCCGCGCAGGGATACCTGTCGCCCACACCGAGCGTGAAGTCATAGAGCACCACGTCATCCCTCCAGTCGTAGGGATACTCATACACCTCCCCGACGTGGGGGCAGGACAGGCGCACATACTCCGAATAGCTGTCCCGCATGGCGAGCACCATGCCGTCAATCTCCCTGAGCAGCAGTTTGCTCTCGGCATTCCCCTCCTTGGTGGTGATGACGTGGTACTCGAACATCTTCGGTTGGGGGATGTCCGTTCCGCTCCTTTCGGCGTGGCAGTCACCAATGCGCACCCACTGGCTTGCTCCTTCATCCCACGTCACCTTCTCGTAGCTCCATTCCGGCCGGTAGTTGAGGAACCTCTTCTCATAGCCCTCGCCAAGGAAGATGAGGCCATCGTAGAGGGTCTCCCCACCGCAGGTCACCTCATGCAGCGAGAATGACACGCCGGCCCAGTTGTGCCCTATAGGCGAGAAGGGGCCGCTGCTGCCGCCAATTCCCTCAAACCACACATACGAGCCAGGGTAATCCACCTCCACGCCCTCTTCCTCGATGGTCTTGAAGGCGACATATCCTAACTGGTGGCCACGGGCAGACACCTGTCCGGTCTTTGTCACTTGTATCCTGACCGGACTTCCGCCGTTGTCAAGGCTCAGCATGTCACCCTCGGAGAGGCCGAAGTCAAAAAGCAGCGTGAACTCCTTCCTGCTCTCGTCGTACCTGTACAGTCTCTTGCCGTCCTGATAGAGCGATGCCCAGCCGTGGAAGGCACCTTCGTTGTTCACGTATCCATACCTCTTGCATGTCCGGCCGTCGATGATGGTGTCACCCCTGATGCCCTCCACATGCATGTTGCCGTTGTCGAAGCGGCAGAAGTTCCACGTCTTTCCCTCGGCGAGGATGTCGGTGTACATATCCTGTGCCAAAGAAATAAAGGGGAAAAAGGCCAAAATTAGGAAATAATTTTTCATAAGCAGTTATATCTGAATGTTTTTTAGTAAATCAATAAACACTTAAAATGCAAATATAGATAATTTTTGATGGATTGTTTGAAGTCTGCTAATATTTTTTTTAAATATGAAAATATTAAGTAGAATTATTGAGAGTTACAGAACCATCCCGTTGGTGATCTTGACGGAAGCTCCTATTGGGGCGATAAAATCATTAGTTGATGGTGATACTAATATTCCGCCATTCTTAATTATCAATGTATCACGGGGACGGGGAATTTGATACAAAGGTCAATACATTTCTTTTCATAT
>CAMHEL010000309.1 GCA_946184125.1 uncultured Prevotellaceae bacterium | reverse complement strand
TTAATTTGAGGCGGATTTATGATGCCGGTTTTCAAGCGAAAGCAACAATATTTGTTTTAACCAATTTGTTATGTCGTTTTTGTAAGTAATCATGTGGGATTCATATGGAACTCCTTTGTAATTATGTAAGTCTCTGATAGTCAATATCAGGGGGACGGGGAATCTGATACGTTTTGAGCCATCTTATGATCATCGGATGATCATCGAGGTCGGTTCTCAATAATCATTTTTTCGAGAAATGCATTCCATACACCTCCGCGATACCAAGAATATTACCGAAAAAACCTAAATCCATTCATGTGGAATTAACACGAAAGGGGGCAAGGTGCTTAATATGAAAAAGTTCCTTTCTCGGTGGGATGAATGGGAATTATTTCGACGGCATCACAAGTGTAATTATCCAAATTAGGATAATCCTAATTTAGGATAATTTGGGATAAGGCCTATATGACTTCCCGTCAACTTCACGAAACCGAAGGCAAGAAGCAGGAAGGGTGGTTTTCACGACCATGAGATTTGTCGCCTGCACGAAAGCGGGAGGGGTGGTTTATGCTTTCCGGTTTCCGGGCTTATTCTTATTTGTGAGCCATGCCAAAAGGAAGAAGCAGAGGGTGCCGCTGATGAGGCCCGCGAGGGCGTCGATGACGTAATGCGCGCGGATATAGACGGTGGATACGCAGAGGAGGACGGCAAAGGGCAGCAATATCCAGAAAAGTTTTTTCAGGCGGTAAGCCCATGCGACAAGCATGAGCATGACGCATACGCTGACATGGCTGCTGGGGAAAGCCGCCACGGGTCGCTCTGATTTGTGTACCCCGTCGATGAGGGCATAGAAGAATCCGTTGTCGTAGCCGGGAGCCGTCATGCGGGTCTGGTTGTGGTTGAAATAGTCGTGCAGGTTGGGGAACACCCCGTTGGCGATGTTGTCCAACCCCACCGCCTCGTAATAATATTGTGGTCCTGTGACGGGCAGAACGATGAAGATGACGTAGTGGATGAAGAAGGTGGCGAGGACGATGGTAACCACGCGGTCGAAGTCCTCGTGCTTTGTGAGGATGATGGCTATCAAGACCGCCGCAATGATGACATAATAGCTGTAGTAGCCCATATACATCATTTCGCTGAACACGGGATAGGTGATGGCATCGGGAAAGAGGAGTGCCGGCTGGCAGCCGAAGAGCGCTTGTTCCCATGAGGCGAAAATGTGGTCGAGGTTGGGGAAGATGCGGTTGAGCTCGAAGATGTCGGGATACCACCATCCGAGCAGCACCACCTGTGCGGTGCCACGTGCCAGATGGGTCAGTCCGCAGGGCAGCAGTCGGTAGACGCCCCATAGGGCGAGTGTGATGGCAAGCACTTTCATGCGCTCTGTGGTGATGGCGCTGGCATTGGGCAGCATGCTGTTCATCAGCCAGATATAGGCCTGTGTGGCCACCAAATAGGCGATAACCACCCATTCGAAAGCCATCAGTCCCTTTTTGGGCTCCTTCTCCATCGAGAAGAGGTATGTGAGCAATTTTTTCATTTTCCGCTATAACCAATTGTTGTCACGATACCATTTCACGGTCTTCCTGACCCCCTCTTCGAGCGTCACCTGAGGGTGGTAGCCCAGTTCGTCGATGGCGGGCTGTATGTCGCACCTCCAGTTGCGCTGGCAGAGGATATGGTATTTGTCGTTGTTGAGGGCGGTGATTTTTCCTGTGAGGCGCCCCCAGTGCTCACCGCAGAAAGTGACGGCCCTGAGTAGCCACAGCGGGGCCTTGACGCGAAGCAGCCACGGGTCGCCCAGCTCGTGCTGCAGGTAGTCGCTGAAAGCCCGGCTCTGATACACCTCTCCGTCGCTGAGGAAGTATTTTCTTCCCGTCGTGCCGTGGTCGAGGGCGAGCATGACGGCCTGCACCACGTCGTCGACATAGACGAAGGTGATGTCCTGGCGGCTGAAGCCCACCGAGAAGTCAACATGTTGGCGTATGCTTTTCGCCATCATGAAGTAGTCGCGCTCCCTCGGTCCGTAGACTCCTGTAGGTCGCAGAACGATGTATGGGAAGTCCTTGCCCTGTGCAGCCAAGTTGTCGAGCCATTGTTCGGCAGCGAGTTTGCTGCGTCCGTAAGCGGTGTTGGGCTGTGGGGTGTCATCCTCGGTGATGGCCTTGTAGGGCTGTTGCTCATGGATGGGCCCGAAGATGCTCAGCGAACTGAGATAGACGAAGCGGCGCAGCGAATGCTGTGTCTCCATCAGTGCCTCGACCAGGTTTTGTGTTCCTAACGTGTTGACACGGTGGAAGTCTTCCTTATGCAGGCATTTTGTCACACCGGCGGCATGCACCACATAGTCGAAGTGGTGGTCGCGCAGTTGGCTGACCATCATTTCGCGGTTGCCGAACGACAGTTCGATGAAGTGAATGCGGCTGTCGGTGAGGAATGCCCGTGAACTGCTTCCCCGCACAGCTGCCCAAACCTCAAAGCCTCGGGAGAGGGCCTCCTCCACGATATGGCTGCCGATAAACCCGCTCGCGCCTGTGATTAGAATTGCTTGCATGACAATGTAAATAAGCCTGTTTTCGCACCTTTTGCCCGAATTGGATGCAAAGATAGTGTAAAAATCCGATTAAGCGAGCAAAAAAGCAAATGAATTTGCTTTTTCGAGCGTGAGGATTTTATGTAAACTGAGTGCAATGCAAAATAAATAGCGAAGTTTTTATTTTCATTGCCGAGGTGCAGCCTATCTTATGCAAAGATAGTGCAAAAATCCGATTAAGCGAGCAAAAAAGCAAATGAATTTGCTTTTTCGAGCGTGAG
>CAMHEL010000308.1 GCA_946184125.1 uncultured Prevotellaceae bacterium | reverse complement strand
GGCATCCGCAGTATCAAATTCCGTGTTCAGAAAAGAGCCAAGAAAGGATAAGCAAAAAGGCAAAAAACACCCCCTCGCCATCATTCTGCCCCTCCTTATTTGGAAAGGTAGCGAAAAAGCATTATCTTTGCCCCTTGCAACGACGAATTAGGAGCCGATGGGCCAGCACGCGTCTATGCTCCCCAGTCAGCGTTGAAGCGAGATAAGAGCGTTATATGTCGACACTGAAAGAGAAGACTGCCCGGGGACTATTCTGGGGAAGCATCAGCAACGGCCTGCAGCAGTTGCTCAACCTTGTCATCGGCATTTTTCTTGCCCGCCGTCTGTCGCAGAGCGACTATGGCATGGTGGGCATGGTGATGATATTCGTCGCCCTGGGCGGCTGTTTTCAGGAAGGCGGTTTCATCGCTGCGCTCAACAAGCGCCGCGATGCCACCTACAACGACTTCAACGCCGTGTTCTGGACCAGTTTCGGGGTGGGTGTCACCTGCTATGTGGTGCTCTTCCTCTGCGCTCCCCTCATCTCCCGTTTCTACCACGAGCCGGAGCTCACAAACCTGACCCGCTACATCTCCCTCAGTTTTGTACTCTCGAGTCTGAGCACTGCGCCCCGTGCCTGGATGTTCCGCCAGATGATGGTGCGCGAGACATCCATCATGACCATCACCGCCCTTGCCGTCTCGGGCGTGGTGGCGGTGGCGATGGCCTACAGCGGCATGGCCTACTGGGGCATTGCCACGCAGAACCTCGTCTATGTGTTGCTGATTGTGCTGCTGAGTTACTATTTCACCGGTTGGCGCCCCAGCCTCCACATCGACCTACGCCCCATTCGCGAAATGCTCAGCTTCAGTCTGCTGCTGTTGTTCACCTATGTTTTCAACACGCTCAACACCCACCTGTTCCCGGTCATCCTCGGCCGTCTGTACAAGGCTCACGACGTGGGCAACTTCACCCAGGCCAACAAATGGAACACGATGGGCTCGTCGCTCATCACCGGCATGATATACGGTGTTGCCCAGCCTGTGTTCGCCCGTGTTGGCGATGACCTTGTCCACAAGAAAGCCGTGCTTCGCAAGCTGCTCCGCTTCACCGCGCTGATCACCTTCCCGCTGATGTTCGGCCTGGCTTTGGTGGCGAAGGAGTTCATCGTCATCCTCATCACCGAGAAATGGCTCGAGAGTGCCACCCTCATGCAGATGCTCTGCCTTGCCGGTGCCTTCGTGCCCCTCTCCGCCCTGTTCTACAACCTCATCATCAGCCAGGGGCATTCCGGCACCTATCTATGGAGCACCGTCGCCCAGTGCCTTATCTGCCTGGCGGTCGCCCTCCTCCTCTCCCGCCGTGGCATCCATGCCATGGTGGTGGGATATGTCGTGGTCAATATCCTGTGGACAGGCGTGTGGATGCTGCTGGCGGGCCGCGAGGTGGGACTGCGCGTCACTGAGTTCATCCGCGACATCTCCCCCTACCTCCTCCTTGCCGCCGTGCTGTGCCTTGGTGCCCATTATGCCGCCGCAGGCATCAGCAACATCTACCTGCGCTTCGGCGCGAAGGTGCTGATGGTGGCAGCAGCCTACACCGGCACGCTGTGGGTGCTCGGCAGCACCATCCTCCACGAATGCGTCACCTTCCTCTTCAAGGGAGGCGCCCTCGACATCTCAAAATAGACCCTCTCACCCCCGACAGTCCTTTTGCCTATGAGCCCAACAGCCCAAGACTCCCTGCCCCCCTTCAAGACCGACATCGCGGTTCTCATCCTGTTCTTCAACCGCCCCGACCACCTTGCCCGCCTTTTCGAGGCCATCAGGGAGGCACGTCCCTCGCGCCTTCTCCTCTACCAGGACGGGCCACGCAGCGAAGCCGACCTTCCCCGCATGGAGGCCTGCCGCAAA
Source organism: uncultured Prevotellaceae bacterium (assembly GCA_946184125.1). Classification (GTDB taxonomy): domain Bacteria; phylum Bacteroidota; class Bacteroidia; order Bacteroidales; family Bacteroidaceae; genus Prevotella. The sequence continues at coordinate 925 of CAMHEL010000308.1, read as the reverse complement.
ATCGTGGAGCACATCGACTGGCAGTGCGAGGTGCACCGGTGCTACCAAGAGAAGAACTCCGGCTGCGACCCATCCAACTACCTCTCGCACCGCTGGGCCTTCTCCATTGCCGACAAATGCATCATCTTCGAGGACGATGACATCCCCTCGCAGTCGTTCTTCCCCTTCTGCAAGGAGATGCTCGACCGCTACGAGCACGACGAGCGCATCGTGATGGTCTCGGGCTTCAATGTCGACGAGGTGACCCCCGACGTGCCCGACAGCTATTTCTTCACTTCCACCTTCTCCATCTGGGGGTGGGCGTCGTGGCGGCGCGTCATCGACCGATGGGAAGGCGACTATGCCTTCCTCGACGATGAATACGCCATGCGCCAGCTCCGGGCCTTGGTGAGGCAGCGCGACTACCGCAGCGATTTCTTCCAGATGTGCCAACATCACCGGGAGAGCGGCAAGGAATACTATGAGAGCATCTTCTGGGGGAGCAACATGCTTCAGTCGGGGCTGGCCATCGTGCCTGCTAAGAACATGATTAGCAACATGGGACTGACCGACGACAGCACTCATTTCTCGGGCAACCTGAAGACCACCCCCCGCGGTTTCCGCCGCATTTTCACCATGGGGCGCTATGAGATGGACTTCCCCCTTCGCCACCCCAAGTACGTCATCGACCATGTGGCATACAAAGAGCGGTTCTACAAGACCTATGCCTGGAACCACCCCTGGACCAAGGTGTGCCGCTCGGTGGAGGAGCTCTTCCTCAACCTACGCTACGGAAACTTCCGCCACATCGGCCAGGCCATGAAAAACCGTTTCATGAAAATGACGGGAAGAAAGAAGCATGGGTAATTTTTGGGGGAGTTTGGGAGTTTGGGAGTTTAGGAGTTTAGACGTATGTTCGTTGGATTCGGGCCGATGGCTTCGTCTA
>CAMHEL010000307.1 GCA_946184125.1 uncultured Prevotellaceae bacterium | reverse complement strand
AAAAGGTGGGATGTATGAACTGCTGTGTTTGATGTATGAGTTTTTGAGGGAGTTTTTTTGAGGGAGTTTAGGAGTTTTTTGAGGGAGTTTGGGAGTTTAGTAGTTTAGGAGTTTAGACGTATGCTTTGCGGGCACATAGTTGTTTGCTACGGCGAAACCGCAGCATACGGAAAAACGAAAACAAGAAAGGCTAAAACTTAAGAAACTGCATACCTCATTCCTAACAAGCGTCTAAGGTCTAAAGTCTAAGGTCTAAAGTCTAAAGTCTAAGGTCTAATCCTGGTGCTAGGATTTGCGTGGATGGAAAATTATTAGTATATTTGTCGCGTGTTCGGCGAACTCACCGTGATTGGCAGCGGTGAAACAGACAACACATTACACTTTTCATGATTAGAGCAATGTTACAAACACATTCGCAGAACCAGAATTTCTGGATTTTCCTATGTTTTGGACAGTCAAACATGTCATTTCACTCCCGCACAAACAGAACATACCTTTATCATTCACTAAAACAATTTGGATATGAACAAGAGATTATTGATTGGTGCTTTCATGGCACTACTATCACTGGCAAGTTGTCAGAACGGAGGTGGCAACGACAATGCTGCATCCACAAGTCCGTCGTTCGACGAAGTGTTAACCTCGCGCAGAAGTGTTCGCAGCTATGACGCATCGAAGAAAATCACCGAAGCAGAAGTGCGCGAATTGCTCAAGGCGGTTCAGGAAGCCCCCTCATGGGCCAACCAGCAGCCCACCAAGTATTATGTAGCCATCAGCCCGGAGAAGTTGGCTGCCGTACAGGATATGGTGGGTGGCAACAAGGAGCGCATCAAGGATGCCCCCGTGCTCATCGTCTCCACCTATGAGCGAGGCAAGTCGGGCTTCTTCCAGGGCAATCAGACCAATGAGGTGGGCGATGGCTGGGGAACCTATGACAATGGCTTGAGCAATTGCTATCTGATACTGAAGGCACGTGCCATGGGCTTCGATACGCTCATCATGGGCATGCGCGAAGCCGATAAGTTGAGACAGCTCTTTGCCATACCCGAAAACGAGACCGTCATGGCAGTCATCTCGCTCGGCTACAGAGCCGAGGAGCCCAATCGTCCTGAGAGAAGAAACCTGGATGAGATTGTCAAATTCTTCTGATAGGATAGGTGATAAAATTTGATGATATTATTTTATGATGTATTTGAATAGCACAATGAGGCCCCTCCTCGTCATTGCGCTCTTGCTATGCACGAGCATCGCCGGGGCGCAGCAGTACCAACAGGAGAACGACATCCCCTATACGGAGTCTGCCGATGCCTATGCCATGGAGCGCTGCAAGCTCGATGTCTATTATTCCAAGGATTTGAAGGACGCCCCCGTGGTGGTTTGGTTCCACGGAGGTGGCATTGAGGGCGGCAACAAGCACATCGACCCCCAGCTGAAGAACAGCGGGCTCGTGGTCGTCGCAGCCAACTACCGGCTGTTGCCCAAGGCACCCATTGAGGACATTTTCGACGATGCTGCCGCGGCGGTGGCTTGGACCTACAAGAACATCGAGAAATATGGCGGAAGCAAGCGCAAGATTTTCGTGGCGGGGCACTCTGCCGGGGGCTATCTGCTCGACATCATCGGGTTGGACAAGCACTGGCTCGCCAAATATGGCGTCGATGCCGACTCTCTGGCCGCCCTCGTGCCTTTCAGCGGTCAGTGCATCACCCACTACAACATCCGTAAGCAGCAAGGCATACCACCCCTTCAGGCAACCATCGACAAATACGCACCTCTCACCTATGTGCGGCCCGATTCACCCCCCATCGTCATCATATCGGGCGACAGAGAACTGGAGCTCTACGGGCGCTATGAAGAGCAGGCCTATTTCTGGCGCATGCTGAAACTCGTGGGCCACCCCGACGTCACGCTCTACGAGATGCAGGGCTACGACCATGGTGCCATGCCGCAGCCGGCCTACAAGATTCTGAAAGACCACATCAAGCGCATCACCGGAAAGATGACCTCCGCCCTGCCTCAGCCGACGGTCAAGGCCGAGCAGCAGGCAGAGTACTGCTTTGTTTGGCAACCGGAATACATCAGGAATGGCGCCGCCATCGACGATGCCAACCCTGCCATTCTTCACTTGACGGCCAAAAACGGCTACTATGACCTCACGCCAGAGACCGGCGCACTCATCAGAGGCCTGCGCGACTTCACCGTGTCCGTGTGGTTCAAGGTCAGTTCGGAAAACCCACTCGATGGTTACGGCCATTTCCTCTTCGCCTTCTCCCAGTTGGCAGAGAATAGCGCCCATGAAGGTCCGTACATGGCCATGCGGCTGAACGAGCAGCGCTTTGAGACATCCACGGGCGGCTATGAGCATGAGGAGATCATCATGCAGGGAGGGAAGCCCAAGCGCGACAGATGGGTACATGCCCTCTATCGCCAGCAGGGTCACAAGGGTGAGTTGTTCCTCGACGGCAAACTCATCGGGCGCAACGAGAAGATGCCCATCCTCGCCGAGATATTCCGCGATGCGCCAGCCAATTGCTGGATAGGCCGCGCGCCTTTCCGTGGCGACAAGTATCTGACGCAAACCGAGGTGGCCGATTTCCGCATCTACAACTATGCTGTCAGCAATCAAGAAATGAACAGGCTGAAGAAGTCGCCCGCGGTAAAATAAAAAGTATGTCTTAGAAATCTTTCTTGAACCATAGGGTCGGGATTGCAAATCCCGACGAGCATTACTATTCAGCGAATCTTACGCTCAGGTGGATTTGCAATCCACCTGCATAGAGTAAAAGCATTTTTAATGCGATTTTCGGATTGAAAATCCTGATATTCAATGCGTCGGGATTGCAAATCCCGACGAACAT
>CAMHEL010000306.1 GCA_946184125.1 uncultured Prevotellaceae bacterium | reverse complement strand
TAATGTATAGAAATGCCACCTCATAAAATTCAGAATTAATAGAACACACCTATAGTAAAATTTGAAAAACTTATCATAAATCATGGCAAAACAATTGAAAAAATGGCAAGGATGGGCGCTCTTCGTTGGCGCCATGGTTGGCGTCTTCTTGTTGGGACTGCTTGTCGCCTCGCTCATGGAGCGCAGGGCTGAGGTGGCCAGTGTCTTCAACAACAAGCGCACTGAGTTCACCGACTCCATCGTCGCACAAAATGAAAAGTTCAAGGCCGACTACCCACGTGAGTACGAGACATGGGCCATGACAGCCGACACAACGTTCCACTCGATGTATAACTCCAGCAATGAGACCGATGAGCTGGCCGACCGACCGGAGATGGTCATCCTTTGGGCTGGCTATGCTTTCTCGAGACATTACAACACCCCGCGTGGGCACAAGCATTGCCTCGAAGACCTGCGTAAGATACTGCGCACAGGCAATCCAGGTATCGATGGCGACGAAGACATGCAGCCAGCCACATGCTGGACCTGCAAGGGCCCCGACGTACCTCGTATGATGCGCGAACTCAGCGATTCGAAATCGGTCTTCGACCCCACCAATTACTATGCAGGGAAGTGGAGCAACCTGGGGGCTGAAATTGTTAACACCGTGGGGTGCGCCGACTGTCACGATACACGTACCATGGACCTGCGACCGGCACGTCCTGCATTATACGAGGCCTGGGCTCGAGCCGGCAAGGACGTGAGGAAAGCAAGTCATCAGGAGATGCGCTCGTTGGTCTGCGCACAGTGCCACACCGAGTACTATTTCATCAAGAAAGACGACCCGAAAAATCCTGGAAAGGCCAACTACCTGATGTTCCCACAGGATAAGGGCATGACATGTGAGGCTGCCGAGGAGTATTATGACTCTATCGGGTTCTACGACTATATCCATCCGCTCTCAAAGACTCCTATCCTCAAGGCACAGCACCCAGGCTACGAGATGGCGCTACAGGGAATCCATGGACAGCGTGGCGTGTCGTGCGCCGACTGCCACATGCCTTATAAAAGTGAGGGCGGGGTGAAGTTTTCCGACCACCGTATTACCTCACCTTTGGCGAATATTGACCGCACCTGCCAGACTTGTCACCGACAGGATGCAGAGGTGCTGAGGAAGAATGTCTATGACCGACAGAGGATGACACGCGACAGCCGGACAAAACTTGAGAAACAGTTGGCTGCCGCACACATCGAAGCGAAGTTCGCATGGGAGAAAGGGGCTACAGAAGCGGAGATGAAACCCATCCTGCAACTCATACGCTCCAGCCAGTGGCGCTGGGACTATGCATTTGCTTCGCACGGAGCATCCTTCCACGCGCCACAGGAGGTGCAACGGCTCTTCAGCGACGGACTGGTGCAGGCTCAGGAGGCACGGCTGATGATTGCTAAGGTGCTCGCTAAGCATGGCTTTATAGGCGACGTGCCCATGCCCGACATCTCTACCAAGGAAAAGGCTCAGGCATACATCGGGCTTGACATGCCGAAACTGAAGGAGAAGAAAAAACGTTTCCTTGACGAAGTCGTGCCAAAATGGATTGAGGATGCCAAGAAAAACGGAAAACTTGTCGAAATCTGATAATTACTGCATAAAAGAGAGTTGGTCGGGAGGCTGACTCTTTTTTTTGAGGATGCGAGAGTTTGTCAAATAATAAAAACGTCGATTGTGAGTTATTTATGATAGACAAGCAGGTGGCTATCATGGGATAATCCTGATGATTTCGATGACCTGCTTAGTAGAAACATTGCCCTAAAACGTAGTTCATCATGTGGAATAAACCTTGGAGAATGCAAGAGGGATTCGTGATTGGGGGCGGACTCATCTGCGCCGGACTGATGCTTGAACTGATAGTCGGTAAGGTGGATTGGGATGCCTTCTCATGGCCTGCCAACCTCATCGCGCTGGTGGGGGGCGTGTCGCTCGCCATCCTGTTGTTCTTCTTGCAGCCGAAAATCTATTGCTGCCGCTTCATCTCTTCTTACCAAGCCGCCGTGCCTACCTTGGTGTATGTCGTCGCCCTCACCATGGTCATGGGACTCACGCGGCAGCAGGTGAATGGCACCTGGCTCAACGATATGCTCTCGTTCTGGCCCTTCGTGCTCATCTACACCTATATGGCACTGATACTCACCATGGTCATCCTCAACCGGCTGAAACGGTTGCTGAGGAAAAAGAAGAAATGGGATTGGAAGCGCGACGTGCCTTTCTTCCTCAACCACTGCGGACTCCTCATCGCTCTCGTCACCGCCACGCTGGGCAATGCCGACATGCGGCGGCTGAAGATGATTGCCGTGGAGAATGAGCCCGAGTGGCGGGCCATAAACGATAGGGGAGAGGTGCGGGAACTGCCCATCGCCATACAACTCAAAAAGTTCATCCTTGAGGAATATCCCGCCGAGATGGAACCCAATCTCTCTGCCGACTCCGTGATGATGGTGCAGCGCACGCCCAAGCGGTTTGCCAGCGACATCCAGATCTTCACCAAGTCGGGAAAGAATATCTCCGCCACCGTCGATGTCAATAAGCCTGTGAGCATAGAAGGGTGGAAAATCTACCAGTATGGCTACGACACGCAGATGGGGGCGATGAGCAACATTAGTATTCTCGAACTGGTGAGCGACCCGTGGCTGCCCTTTGTCTATGCCGGCATCTGGATGATGATAGCGGGAGCAGTCAGTATGTTTATTTTCGGAGTGAGGAGGAAGAGCGTATGACCTGGACACATTTTCCCTATTTCGCCATCGTGGCGGTGCTGCTGTGGATGGCCGGTGCATGGCTTGCTTGGAAAGACCGCCGCAAGCAGGCTGTTGGCGCAACTGTCGCCGGACTGTCGGTGTTCCTGGCGTTCATCGTCCTGTTCTGGATGGCTCTCGAACGGCCTCCCCTGCGCACCATGG
>CAMHEL010000305.1 GCA_946184125.1 uncultured Prevotellaceae bacterium | reverse complement strand
GCTGCATTTGCTGGAATAGGGCAAGGTCAGCTGATGGCAGCCGGCCACTTCCATTCTTTTAGAGATACAGTACACCATGAGCAGCCTATTTTCGTGAGTCGAAACAAAGGAAAAAAGCTGCCACAACATGGGTGGTTAGGGAAAAAACAGTAGTCATTTTTTCAGTTTCATAATGAATTCGGCTGCAAAGATACGCATTTTTCCCGAATATCCGACACAAGACAGAAGTTTTGTAGATGAGATAGCACATTTTCAAGAATTGTATGCCGCAAGCGACGGAAATTCACCTTGCTATTGCAGAATGGCCGAGCGAGAGCAATTTATGCATATAAATCATGAAATACTTTCATCGAATTTTGATCACCAACTTATCAATCACGAAGTGCTTTGCCAGCGGCACATCCACATTTTTGCTCATTTTTTTTGTCTTTCAGGGTTGTATTTTTCACTTTTTATCCGTTATAAGATAAAGCGCTCGACTGTCGTAGGAACCTAAAGAGAAGGATGCTGCTGTTGGGCGGATGCAAAATTTGGAAACACCCCTTTACAAGGCGATGCTGGAAAAGAAGGAATTCGAGAAACTCTATACAGCCCACTACATGGGCATGCTAAGGCTTGCGCGCACTCTGCTTCACGATGAGAATGAAAGCAGGGACGCCGTGGCCGATGTGATGTTCAGAGTATACACAAGAGGCATACCCGACCAATATCCCCCCGCAAAATACCTCCTGGCCTGTGTGAGAAACAAATGCCTGGATATGTTGCGCCAAATGACGATAAGGCAAAAAGTGGAGAAGATGTTGCCTGTTGAGGAAACCACTGTTCCCGCCGACCCCGACGAGCAGCAGAACATCTATTCCCTCATCTTGCAAGTGATGGAAAACGACTTCCCTCCGCAGACCAAGAATGTGTTTAAAATGAGATTTGACCAACGTTTATCCTACCAGGAAATCGGCGACCGTCTTCATATCAGCAAAGCCGCTGTCTATAAGCATCTGGCAAAAGCCATATCATTACTGAAATCAGCCATTCCCACCACCTAATCATCCCCATCATGCCCGACAAGATACAACAACTACTGGAAATCACCGATGCGCCATACGAGTATTCCGAAGAGCAAATCGAAGAGACGCTGAAAGATGATGACATGAGAGCCGCTTATGCCGTCATGGTGCTGGCGGCCCAGACTTTTGATGCAACGAGAGAGGATGAGCGCCAAGACGTTCATCAAAACGTCGCCAAGACCATCGCCTTAGGCAACAGATGGATGCTTTGGCGCAAGGTGGCCATCTTCATCGGTGTCTTCCTCATTTCGGGACTTGCCGTAGCGGCGTTCCTGCCCATGGGCAAAACAAAGCCACCAGAAGAGAAGCCGATGGAGGTCGCTGTAAAGGAAACGCCATCACAAGCCGCTGACAGTGATGTCAGGCAAAAGGACTTGAAAGTCGCCCAAAGCAATCTGCCATCCATCGTGGTATTCCAGGACGAGACCTTAGAAAACATCATGCAGGCAGTGGGAGAAGCCTACAAGGTGACTCCGGTCTTCAAGAATGAGCAAAAGCGACATTTGCGCCTGCACATGAAATGGAACCGTGACGCGGGTCTTGACATCTTCCTACAGCGCATTTCACAGTTCAAGCAATTTGAGGTGACCGCCACTCCCACCACCCTCATCATCGAATAAGGAAAAAGGAAATGAAACGATTCGTCATACCCTTCCTCATCGCCCTCCTGCCGTTTGCCTTGGTGCAGGGACAGACCGTGAGCCACAATTTCGAGGACGTCTCTCTATCGGAAGCCCTCCTCGCATTGGACAACGACTGCGACACCATCACCGTCAATTTCGTCTATGACGACCTGGAGGATTTCCGGGTCACCACAAATGTGCGGGAGTCCACCATCCAGCAAGCCGTCCGTCAGGTGTGTGGCTACTACCCCATGCGCATCACCATACTCAATACCGACATCTTTGTGGAATGCACCCAGCGCGACACGGTGCGCTTCATCGGCCAGGTGGTGGATGCGAAGCACGTCCCCGTGCGTTTTGCCAATGTGACATTGCTGTCTGTCAATAAAAGAGACACCCTTAACCAAGGAGTGACCAATGACGATGGCTATTTCGTCATACCGTGCTCCACGTCGCAGGCTGTTGTCCGCGTCACTCATGTGAGTTACACTGATTTTGAGAAAACCTGCCAGGATGGCGATGTCGGTGTGGTCTCGCTCACTTTGGCCAACCACAAACTGGAAACGGCGGAGGCCATAGGCACTCTTGCCGACACGAAGGTCACCAAACGCAGTTACCACTCCTTATGGCGACAGGCTTACAAGTATGCCACCAAACAATTGCCGCGCTCACAAATGGGCGTGATGGACCAGATTATGGTGAAAGCCAGACACGAGTCCAACTATGGGCAACTGCTCGCTTCTGAAATGATGAAGGCTTCTCTGGCCGGGGAAATCTCCCCCGATTCCATCCCGGGAGAGATGAACAACTTCATCGAACAAGAACGGTCGGTCAGCACATGGAACCCAACGCTGGCGGCTGTTTATCAGACGGTGCTGGCCAATGTGCTGAAAATTGGCGACTACGACACCGAGGCAGCGGAGAAATACCGAAAGAAAGCGGTGGAGCATGCAAGACTGTTGGCTGCCACCAAGGCGGCGACACTCCAACCGTTTGTCTCTACAGGCATGGACAGTGAAATCTTCGACAACGACCTGCTCTCTGTCATCGGCATCCAGACGGATAACTATCAGGTCCTGCGCGACTATTATGCCAATGCCGGAAACCGGCGGGCGGAAATGTATGCCGCATTCCGCATGGCGGTGCATGACTGCTGCGACGACAAAGGAGAGGTGAAACCAGAAAACAGAACGACACTGATTGCCAGACTTGATTCGCTCATCGCCCTCTATGGCGACATGCCCGAATGTTGCGAGGTGGCTATCGCAAGATACGAACAGATGTGCGT
>CAMHEL010000304.1 GCA_946184125.1 uncultured Prevotellaceae bacterium | reverse complement strand
TTTTTGAGGGAGTTTAGGAGTTTGGGAGTTTTTTTGAGGGAGTTTAGGAGTTTAGTAGTTTAGGAGTTTAGACATTACTTCGTTGGTTTTCGAAACACTTGGCTCTCTTCTCTTTGCTCCCGAAACACATGGTGGGCGACCTCATGGCCGCCCCACAGTGGCCCTCATTCCTAATTCCTCACAAGCGTCTAAAGTCTAAAGCCTAAAGTCTAGCGTCTAAAGTCAAAAGTCCTTTGCTTATTATACAAAAAAACTCCACACGGCATGAGCCTGTGTGGAGTCAAGATCTTTTGCCCGCGTGTGATTATCTGCGGAGGCCGAGGGCCTTGATGATGGCACGATAGCGCTCGATGTCGCGGTCGTACAGATAATTGAGCAGGGCACGGCGTTTTCCTACCAGTTGGGTCAGCGACCGGGCGGTAGTATAATCTTTACGGTTCTTCTTGAGGTGCTCCGTCAAATGGGATATACGGTAGGAGAACAATGCTATCTGAGCTTCTGGTGAGCCAGTATCAGAGTTGGACTTTCCGTATTTTCCAAAGATCTCTTCTTTTTTTGCCTTGTCTAAATACATCTTGTTTTAATTAAAAATATGGTGAAAAATAGGGTGCGTCCGAAAACGCGGGTGCAAAATTACACTTTTTTTCTCATACGCCAAAATTTTTACTTAAAATAATACCTACTTATCTCCAAATTATTCTTTCGTTACGCCGATTATTTGTAATTTTGCAGCCGCAAATGATACCGGGCGCTTCAGAAACATGACTGCCCGGGTGAAGATTATTAGTTTTTTAAGGTAAAGACCATGCAAGATATCAGAAACATCGCCATTATCGCCCATGTGGACCATGGCAAGACCACGCTGGTTGACAAGATGATGCTCGCCGGCAACCTCTTCCGTGAGGGAAAGGAAATAGGCAACCAGGTGCTCGACAGCAACGACCTCGAAAGGGAAAGAGGCATCACCATCCTCTCGAAAAATGTGTCAATCAACTACAAAGGGGTGAAAATCAACATCATCGACACTCCGGGACACTCCGACTTCGGAGGTGAGGTGGAGCGAGTGCTCAACATGGCCGATGGCTGTCTGCTGCTGGTCGATGCCTTCGAGGGCCCCATGCCACAGACACGCTTCGTCTTGCAGAAAGCCCTCGAAATAGGACTCAAACCCATCGTAGTGGTCAACAAGGTCGACAAGCCCAACTGCCGTCCTGAGGAAGTCTACGAAATGGTGTTCGACCTCATGTTCGCACTCAACGCCACTGAAGACCAGCTCGACTTCCCCGTCGTCTACGGTAGCGCCAAGAACGGATGGATGGGGGAGGACTACAACACACCCACTGGCGACATCACCTACCTGCTTGACAAAATCGTGGAGGTCATTCCCGCCCCGCAGTTCCTCGAGGGCACACCGCAGATGCTCATCACCTCGCTCGACTACTCCAACTACACCGGGCGTATCGCAGTGGGTAGGGTGCACCGTGGAACACTCACCGAGGGCATGCCAATATGCATCGCACACCGCGACGGCTCAATGGAGAAGACACGCATCAAGGAACTGCATACCTTCGAGGGTATGGGGCATGTGCGCACCCATGAGGTGGGAAGTGGCGATATCTGCGCCATCATCGGCCTGGAGCATTTCGAGATTGGCGACACCATCTGTGACGCTGAAAACCCTGAGCCACTGCCACCCATCTCCATCGATGAGCCTACGATGAGCATGCTGTTCACCATCAACGACTCTCCCTTCTTCGGACGAGAGGGCAAATGGTGCACATCGAGGCACATCAACGAGCGCCTGCAGAAGGAACTTGAGAAAAACCTCGCACTGAAGGTAAAGGAACTCGAGGGATATTCCGACCGGTGGATTGTCAGCGGTAGGGGTGTGCTCCATCTCTCCGTGCTCATCGAGACCATGCGGCGTGAGGGCTACGAACTGCAGGTGGGCCAGCCGCAGGTCATCTACAAGGAGATTGACGGCAAGCGCTGTGAGCCCATCGAGGAACTCACCATCAATGTGCCAGAGGAATTCGCCAGCAAGATGATTGATATGGTGACACGCCGCAAGGGAGAGGTCACATCGATGGAAACCCAGGGCGACCGCACCAATATCGCCTTCGACATCCCGTCGCGAGGCATCATAGGCCTGCGCACCAATGTGCTCACTGCCAGTCAGGGCGAGGCCATCATGGCACACCGCTACAAGGAGTACCAGCCCTATAAGGGTGATATCGCACGGCGCGTCAACGGCTCGATGGTTGTCATGGAGACGGGAACGGCCTATGCCTATTCCATCGACAAGCTCCAGGACCGAGGGAAGTTCTTCATCGACCCGGGAGAGGAGGTCTATGCCGGACAGGTGGTCGGCGAGCATGTCCACGACAACGACCTGGTTATCAATGTGTGCAAGGCCAAGCAGCTCACCAACGTGCGAGCCAGCGGCAGCGACGAGAAAGCTCGTATCGTCCCCAAGGTGGTGATGAGCCTCGAGGAATGCCTCGAATACATCAAGGGCGATGAGCTCGTGGAAGTCACGCCAAAGAGCATCAGGATGAGAAAAGCCATCCTCGACCACAACGAGCGCAAGCGCAGCATGAAAGAGTGAGCGACAAAGCTCAGAACAATCCATATTCTCCTCGCCGATGATGCCAAGCATCTCGGCGAGGTTTTTTTCGTTCAGCGCGTCTTTCGCATGGTCTTCTTATAAATGCCTTTGCATAAAATGTTCACGCCCGGCCAATTGAAAGCCAGAGAGTTCCACGCCAATTGGATAACAGAGAGAGTTTCACGCCAGCTGGTTAACAGAGAGAGATTCACGCCAACTGGTTAACAGAGAGATGATTAAAAAGGACGAAAGGAAGATATTCGAAAGCCGTCAGGAACTCCCCTCCCATCGTAGGAGAGGGGTTGGGGGTGGGGTGGTACAAATAATTGTCATACAATTAATTACAGAAATTTCTTGTGGAAGTTACTGACCCCACCCCCGGCCCCTCCCCT
>CAMHEL010000303.1 GCA_946184125.1 uncultured Prevotellaceae bacterium | reverse complement strand
ACCAAGGGGTTCCCTCTCACCATTGTTGTTGACAAAAAAGGCATCGTACGATACGCCGTCCACGGCACCAATGAGACAACACGTGCAGAATTGTTGGCGAAAATCAAGGAAGCAGAGGCGGAATAGCTATATATTTCAATTAGTCCTTCTCTCTATAATTCATCCCTTTTGCCAACCATGGTGGGAGGGATGTTTTTTTTGAGCCAATCCTAAAAAAAACACATTTCCACTTTACATTTTGCCCCTCTGAACTGTATTATCAATAAATGAGACGTCGAAACTCCCTGAAAAGGGACTGGCGTTGCCAATTATTCATCATGACAAAAAACGACATCGAGATATTGTTCAAGAAGCACTACATGCGCATGTACCGTCTGGCGGCATCCATCCTCTACGACGAGGATGAGAGCAAGGACGTGGTGAGCGAGGTCTTTTCACGTCTGATAGCCAGCGATACCAGTCTTCGGCCTGACACGGCTGAGACCTACCTGCTGATAGGCGTACGCAACCAATGCCGCAACGTGATTGAACGGAAAAAAACAAGAGAGCGCTTTATGCGTTTGCTCTCCGACAATGCCACAGAACCGACAATGAACCACAGTGAACAACTGCGTATGACGGAACTGATGCAGTATGTAGAAAAACATCTTCCGCCAATCACCCTGCAGATTTTCCGCCTGCGCTACCTGCGTGAGATGACCTGCCAGGAGGTGGCCGACACGATGGGTGTCAGCCGGCAGACCGTTCACAACCATCTGCGAGAGTCTATAGAACATATCAGATTGCATTTGAAAACCATACAGTAAGCCATTATGATGACAGAGAGACAACTAATTGAGCGGCTTCTGGAGTTGCAGGAACACCCGGAGCTGATGGGCGACGAACAATTGCGGCAGGCACTTGACGACCCCAAAACGCGAGAACTGGTGGAGCAGATGGCATTCGCCAAGCGAGCCTTCAAAAATGAAGAGTTGCAAGAGCAGGAGTGTGACATCGAAGAGGAGTGGAGCAAGTTCGCCGCCAAACACTTCGATGAGGAATCCGACGTGCTGCCGCTCCCCGCCCCTCGAAGGGGAGTTCGGAGTGGTGGGACAATCCCTTACAAGATCGCTGCTTCTTTCATCGGCCTTGTGGTCGTTTCGGGCATTGCCTTTGCTGCCATCCACTTTATTCAACTGAACAGAGACCCAAAACCACAAACTGTGAAAACAGAACAACCTGAGTCAAACGACACTTCCCCGGTCTTGACAAAAGATACCATCAAAACAGACACAATCATTACGACAACACAGGATACTGTCATGGAACCCGTTGTCTTTGACAATGTGCGCCTTGATGAGATGCTGCCCAGGATAGCCTCCTTCTATCATACAGAGGTCATGTTCCAAAATGAAGCAGCCCGCGAACTGCGCTTCCACTTCGTTTGGAAACACAAGGACGGTCTCGAGCATGCCATAGAGAAGTTGAACCGCTTCGAAAGCCTGACAATAAGGCTTGAAGAAGGCGGTGGTGAAAACCAATCGACCAAAATCATCGTAGAATAGGTTATGAGATTTGAGTATCCCCGCCAAACGGGGAAAGGCTTAAACCAAGGGGTACAACAAATACAAGAGCAAATGAAAAGAGTTATCATCCTTCTGATATATACTTGTGTGGCTATTTCAATACATGCCCAGCGCATCACCAGAGAATACAACAATGTCTCGCTCAGCGATGCCCTGCGGCAGTTGAACGACGAGTCCAAAGACTACGAGATCAACTTCCTCTACAACGAGTTGGAAGATTTCCGCATCACCACCTCCGTACACCGCAAGACTGTCCCTGACGTCATCCGGCAGATGATAGGCTTCTATCCCATCCACATGGCAGTTGATGGAACGGAAATCACAGTGGAGTGCATACAGAAAACCGACACACGCTACAAGGGCACCGTCATCGACGAGCAAGGCAATCCCATGGCCTACGCCAACATCGCCTTGCTTTCAACTCGGGATTCCACGCTGCTGGCTGGCGGCGTGACCAACGAGAGCGGTCTCTTCGTCATCCCCTGTGAACAAAAAAGCGTCTTGACACGAGTATCCTTCGTTGGCTATAAAACCATTTATAGGCATTGCAACAGCACGGATGTCGGAAAGATAAGGATGCAACCGGAAGCCCACACCATCAACGGCATGGTGGTGACGGGCGAGCGACCCAAGGTGCAGCTCAAAGGCAACTCGTTGGTCATGAATGTGGAAGGCACGGTGATGGAGCGAATGGGAACGGCTGAGGACGTGCTCTCACGAGTGCCGATGATCTCGAAAAAAGGTGAAATTTTTGAAATCTTGGGAAAGGGTGTGCCCCTCATCTACCTGAACAATCGCAAGTTGGCTGACTTGCAAGAACTGAAAAACATTCAGTCGGACAATATCAAGAACGTGGAGGTGATTCAGAATCCAGGTGCCCGCTATGACGCATCGGTCAATGCCGTCATCATCATCCACACCAAACGTGCTGCAGGCGAAGGCTTGGGCGTGGAGTTGACATCTTGGAGCCGCAAAGGACACGGATATGCGAACAACGAACGTGTCAACCTGACCTACCGCACAGGAAGACTGGAACTGTTTGCAAATCTCTTCGGGGCTTACAACAAACGGTGGGAGAAGGGCGAGTTTGAACAGACCGTCTATGCCGACACGCTGTGGGTGATCACCAACAAGCAGAAGGACAAGGTTCACAATCCATTCCTCGAAGGACGAATGGGGTTCAACTACCAAATAAACGACGACAACTCTTTTGGCGGCTTCTACCAGAACACCTATGACTACGTGAAGACCAAAAGCGACTACGACGATGACCTGCAAGCCAACGGCACCATGTACGACCACTTGCAGAACAGTGGTGTCAGCAGGGCCAAAGGTGCGCCCAAACATCAAGTGAACCTCTACTACACTGGAAAAGTAGGCAAACTCTGCATCGACTTCAATGCCGACTATACCTATCGCGACCAGCGTAACCGAAACCAACAGCAAGAACTTAGCGATGAGTATGAAGACCGTGATGTGAATACCTATGCTTTGACGAGCAGCAGGTTGATGGCCGAAAAGCTCTTTGTCACTCATCCACTGTGGAAAGGACAGATTGAGGTGGGCGAGGAATACACCAA
>CAMHEL010000302.1 GCA_946184125.1 uncultured Prevotellaceae bacterium | reverse complement strand
CCAAAAACTTCCAAATTACCAAGCAGGTGTAGCGGTCTTAGACGAGCTAAGACCCTACCACTAAGTTCGATAGTTTTTCTCGAAACCCGCAAAGGTAACGTCTAAACTCCTAAACTACTAAACTCCTAAACTCCCTCAAAAGCTCAGAATCTCCTAATCTCCTAAACTCCCTTCTCATGCACATCCTTAACGGCTCGCCCGCTGGGTTCGTTCATGTTTTTGAACGCTTCGTCCCACTCCAGTGCGATAGCCGTGGAGCATGCCACAGAGGCTTCCTGGTTGACCGTGCGAGCGGCAGAGTCGCTGGGGAAGTGCTCGGCGAAGATGCATCTGTAGTAATACTCCTCCTTGCAGAGTGGCGGGTTGATGGGGAAGCGCTCGGCGGCGTGTGCCATCTGCTCGTCGGTGACGGCCTCTGAGGTGATGCGCTTGAGGGTGTCAATCCACGAATACCCCACCCCATCGCTGAACTGCTCTTTCTGCCGCCATGCCACTTCGTGTGGGAGCATGTCGGCGAAGGCCTCACGAACAATCTTTTTCTCTATGGTACTGCCCGGGCACCTCTTCGCCTCCGGGTTGATACGCATGGCCACATCCAGGAACTCCTTGTCGAGAAAAGGCACTCTCCCCTCTACGCCCCATGCCGACAAGCTCTTGTTGGCACGCAGACAGTCATAGAGATATAGTTTGGAGAGTTTACGCACCGTCTCCTCGTGGAAGGCCTTGGCGTCGGGTGCTTTGTGGAAGTAGAGATAGCCGCCGAAAATCTCATCAGCCCCCTCCCCGGAAAGCACCATCTTGATACCCATCGACTTGATGACTCTGGCCAGCAGATACATCGGTGTGGACGCACGAACCGTGGTGACATCATAGGTCTCGATGAAATAAATGACATCGCGAAGGGCATCGAGACCCTCCTGTATGGTGTAGTTGATTTCATGGTGTACCGTACCGATATGGTCGGCCACGAGTTTGGCTTTCGCCAGGTCGGGAGCACCTTTCAGTCCCACGGCAAAGGAGTGGAGGCGGGGCCAGTAAGCCTTGGTCTTGCTGTCGTCCTCGATGCGCATCTCAGAGTATTTCTCTGCTATGGCTGAAATCACCGATGAGTCGAGACCTCCAGAGAGCAGCACGCCATAGGGCACGTCCGACATCAGTTGTCGCTTCACGGCATCCTCGAGGGCATCATGGATGTCCGACACCGATGCGGGGTTGTCCTTCACTGCAGCGTAGTCGAACCAGTCGCGCTGGTAATAGCGCTTCATTCCCGGCTCGCGGCTCCAGTAATAGTGCCCGGGCAAGAAGGGTTCGTAGCTCTCGCACTGTCCTTCAAGGGCTTTCAACTCTGAGGCCACATAGACCTTTCCGTCGGCGTCGTAGCCAATGTAAAGGGGTATCACACCGATGGGGTCGCGGGCAATGAGAAACTCGTCGCGCTCCTCATCGTAGAGCACGAAGGCGAAGATGCCGCTCAGGTCTTCGAGAAACCCGATACCTTTCTCACGATACAGCGCGAGGATGACCTCACAGTCAGAACCCGTCAGGAACTCATACTTTCCCGCAAAGCGACGGCGCATCTCCTGATGGTTGTAAATCTCTCCGTTCACTGCCAGCACCTGCTTCCTGTCTGGCGAGAACAACGGCTGTCCGCCGCTCTCCGGGTCCACGATGCTCAGCCGCTCATGGGCGAGGATGGCGCTGCCGCCACAATATATACCACTCCAGTCGGGTCCGCGATGGCGGATTTTCTGACTCATCTTCAATGCTTGTTCACGCAGTTCATGCGACTGCTTTCCTACGTTCAGTATAGCTACTATTCCACACATAATTATATATCATTTTTAAAGTAGGTAATCAAAAATATCTGTTACTATCATTCTTGTAGGTGATTTATAGTCTTTTATGTTTCTTTGGCGCATCTTTTTTACTCATCCTCAGTCACATAGCCCGCTATGCTCCTTTGTCTGAGTGGAAAAATCTGCATCCAAATAAATCATAAAATACTATCATCTATTTTTGATCACCTACTTATAGGTACGACAAATAGAGATAATTGGTTTGTGCCGGATACTCTGCGGCTAAGGTGTCGATTTGGTTGACAACCGGGTCGATGCCCAGTTCCTCGCGCCACCTCCGCACCATCAGCCCTGCTTTTTCCATGCTCATCAAGGTCTCCAAACCTATGGCGCGTGCTATCTGGAAATCAGAGAAGCCATAGGTTTTCGCCTCATACAGCAAGTCCAGGAAATGCGGTTCCTCAAGGCACTCCAACAATTCGGTATGGTCCATCATCTCCACCCATTCCGATATGGCCTCAAACTCCCTCAGCCGTTGGTCTATTTCCACGATGTGCTTCATCTTATGCAGAAACCAAGGGTCGATCTTCGTCAGTTGGTGGATTTGCTCGATGCTGAAGCCTATTCTCATCGCATCTGAGAGGACGAACACACGCTTGTCGGTGGGCTCTTTCAGCCTAAAATTGAGGATGGAGGACTCAAAATTATAGACCGCCGCCCTACCCTTGGCATCGGTCTCTATTTTCATCATTCCCTCTTCTTTTTCCCGGTTTTCCACAAATCCGTGCATGCCTTGCCCTATCATACGAAGCCCTTTTTGCAATGCCTCTTCAAACGTCCGCCCGATGGCCATCACCTCTCCCACGCTTTTCATCGATGAGCCGAGCTGCCTTTTCACTCCATGAAACTTGGCGAGGTCCCATCGTGGGATTTTCACCACCACATAGTCGAGTGCCGGCTCGAAGAAAGCGCTTGTGGTCTTCGTCACCGAGTTCTTCAGTTCGAAGAGGCCATAGCCCAGTCCCAGTTTGGCTGCCACGAAAGCGAGCGGATAGCCTGTCGCCTTGCTTGCCAGTGCCGACGAGCGCGAAAGACGGGCATTCACCTCTATCACACGATAATCCTCCGAATGGGGGTCGAGCGCATACTGCACGTTGCACTCGCCCACGATGCCGATGTGCCGTATGATTTTGATGGCCAGGGCGCGCAGTTTGTGATATTCGCTGTTGGTGAGCGTCTGGCTGGGTGCCACCACGATTGACTCGCCCGTGTGTATGCCCAGCGGGTCGACGTTCTCCATATTGCAGACGGTGATGCAGTTGTCATAGCGGTCGCGCACCACCTCATACTCTATCTCCTTCCA
>CAMHEL010000301.1 GCA_946184125.1 uncultured Prevotellaceae bacterium | reverse complement strand
GCGCCCCACGAAAGAAGTCCCCAATTTGAGCTCTTTCGAATGCAACGGCGCCCCGATAGGGGCAACCTGCTCTCAGCCCAGGGCAACGCCCTGGGTTTTTATTTGCGGACTAACTTCTCGCCCTGAAGGGGCAAAAGCCTTATAATCAAAAGGTTACGCCTTTGACCCCAAATCCAGCGAACATACTAAGAACAATTCCGATTACTAAATAAATTCCGATTTCATAAAAATTTAAATATCAATTGCTTATGCCCTTTCAGGGCGGAATAATACGCTCCGAATTAAAACCCAGGGCGTTGCCCTGGGCTGAGAGCGTGTTGGCCTTTCAGGCCGCCGTTGACCTCGGGGTCAAATTTCGCAAACACCATCATGGTGTCTCTACAGGCCGCCGTTGACCTCGAGGTCAAATTTCGCAAGCACCATCATGGTGTCGCTTCAGGCCGCCGTTGACCTCGGGGTCAAATTTCGTAAACACCTTCAAAATGACGGGATTTTACATGAATTCTGTTTTGAAGTCTTCGTTTTTTCAACTCTCTATTATCATTTGTAATACAACTTCAAAGGATAGAGAAACTTCAATAAAATAATTTGCTTCGTTCGGAATTATTTCCTAATTTTGCAAAAACAAAAAACTACATCGGAACACATTGTTACCTCCGTTTCACTTTTGCAAAAAATTCACTAAAACAAACCTTATGAAAAAACTACAACTTTTACTGTGTGCAGCATTAGTGTCATTATCAGTGCTCTCCCTCCATGGCCAGAGCCAGCGGCAGACCATCAGGCTCGATGAAGGTTGGCGCTTCGCCTTCGGCAACGCATCCGACCCCGCGAAGGACTTCGGGTGCGGCACTGAATACTTCAATTACCTGACGAAAGCCAACTCCATCCATAACGAAGGGCCCTACTCCAGCAAGTTCGACGACAAGGCCTGGCAGGAGGTGCGCATACCACACGACTGGGTCACCACACTGCCCTTCGCATCCAACGCCAGCCATTCACACGGCTACAAGACCGTGGGATACCGCTTCCCGGAAACCAGCGTGGGGTGGTACCGAAAAGTCATCACCATCCCCGAGGAGGACCTGGGCAAGCACCTCCAGCTACGCTTCGACGGCATCTTCCGAAACGCCACGGTGTGGTTCAATGGCTTCTATATGGGCACCGAACCCAGCGGATATGCCACCCAGGTGTACGACATCACTGAATATGTCAACTATGGTGGCGACAACCTCATCTGCGTGAGGGCCGATGCCACATTCGAGGAGGGATGGTTCTACGAGGGAGCCGGCATCTACCGCGACGCATGGCTGGAGAAAATGGGCGCCGTGCATGTGGCACCCTTCGGCACCTTCGTCCATGCCGACCTGCAGTCGCCCTACTCCACCGCCCGCATCCATGTGGAGACCCAACTGAAAAACAGCACACTGACCACAAAGGACTGCGAGGTGACCCAGCGCCTCATCGATGCCGACGGCAAGGAGGTGGCCCGCACCAACGCCACAAAGGTCAGCATGAAAGGAAAAGCCACCGCGGAATGCCAACAGGAGATGACGCTCGCACAGCCGCACCTCTGGAGCAATACCGACCCTTACCTCTATCAGGTGGAAACCACCGTCGCCTGCAATGGCACCGTCGTCGACACCTACACCACCACGACAGGTCTGCGCGACATCGAATTCGATGCCGACCGGGGATTCCTGCTCAACGGACAACCGCTGAAACTGAAAGGCGTCAACTTGCATCAGGACCATGCCGGCGTGGGAGCCGCCATCCCCGACGCACTACAGGCATGGCGCATCCGGCGCCTTAAGGAACTGGGCTGCAACGCCTACCGCGCATCGCACAACCCCATGACTCCCGCACTGCTCGACATCTGCGACCGCGAGGGCATCCTCGTCATCGACGAGAACCGCCTCGCAGGCATCAACCAAGAACACCTGCGACTGCTGGAGAGAATGATCAAGCGCGACCGCAACCACCCATGCATCATCCTGTGGAGCGACGCCAACGAGGAGTGGGGACTGGAGAACAACGTACAGGGCATACGCGTGGCTCAGGCCATGCGACAATACACCCACCTGCTCGACCCCACAAGGCACTCCACCATCGCCAACGCAGGAGGCACCGAACTCGTCAAGGGACTCGATGTGGTGGGATACAACTATATCGCACAAAATGATGTGGAGAACCGGCGGAAGGCACATCCGGAATGGAAAGTGGTGGGGACGGAGGAAACCACGGGCTGCGGCACACGGGGCATCTATTTCGACGACCCCAGCCAACCGGGAAGGATGAAAGCCATCAACCGGGGCAACACACCGGGGGTGGAGAATGTCATCGAGAGAGGATGGCAGTTCTACGACAGCCACCCATGGGCGGCAGGACTGTTCTACTGGACGGGCTTCGACTACCGCGGAGAGCCCAACCCCCTCTCCTACCCCGCCAATATCTCGGAATTCGGCATCCTCGACTACTGCGGCTTCTGGAAAGACGAGGCATGGTATCTCAAGGCGTGGTGGAACGATGAGCCCACACTGCATATCTTCCCACACTGGAACCTCAAAGGACATGAGGGCGAGGAGGTGGAACTGTGGGCATACAGCAACTGCGACGAGGTGGAACTGACCGTCAACGGAAAGAAAATGGGACGGCAGACCATGCCACACAATGGTCACCTGAAGTGGAAAGCGGTCTATCAACCGGGAAAGGTGGTGGCTGTAGGCTACAAGAACGGACGGCGGGTGGCCACCGAGACCATAGAGACCACCAAACCGGCTGCACTGCTCAACGTGGCTGCCGACCGACAGGCCATCGCCGCCGATGGACGCGACGTGGCAGTGGTGACGATAGAGGTGAGGGATGCCAAACAACGTATCGTGCCCGACGCCTGTCCCATGCTCTCAATGACACTCGAGGGCGACGGGCGCATCATCGGAGCAGGAAACGGCGACCCCGCATATCTCGGACCCGACCATCCCGAAAACCCCGACTGCAAAGCCTTCCAAATCCCGGCCTTCAACGGCCTCGCTCAAGTGCTCATCCAAAGCAGCCACAACACTGGTGCCCTACGACTCACTGTCAAAGCAGAAGGACTGAAAGACGGCATCACAACTCTGAAGATGGAATGAGGAGTTTTATACAGGGGAAAGACCGTGTTCCGCATCCCCAACCAGACGGTGCGCGAGCAGATT
>CAMHEL010000300.1 GCA_946184125.1 uncultured Prevotellaceae bacterium | reverse complement strand
GAATCCCTTCAGAAGCTGGGGTATAACTTTCGTTTTCCGGTCTTAGACGAGCTAAGACCCTACAGTGGCGTTAGGTGATTTCTCTCGAACTTATTATTTTCGAACTTATTGGTAGGGTCTTAGCTTGTCTTAGACCGCCACATCTTCGTGCTATTATCTTTCGTTTTTTCATCATCATTTGACAAACAATATGCCCTTTGATGCAGGGATGGCTTTCGTTTTCGGCCTTTGACAAGCGCATCATCGTAAGCGTCAGACGTTTGGTGCTCAAAAGCCACATAATCGTTTCAGTTCTATAGCAGCGTTGGAGGTGGGGTCACTGGCGTGGACGATAACGGTGACACGCTGAAGAGTTTTCACGCAGACAATGTTTTGTATGTTACGTTATCGATTTATCTTGAAGGCAATATGTTTGTCGTAAATAGACACATAGAGTCTTCCGTCACTGCCGATAGCAAACCACTCAGGGGCATGGGCCACCCAGAGTTGTTGTTTCTGTACACCCGTATACCTATTCAGGACATTAACAAAATCAGGGATTCCAGAATCACCAAATCCACATATAATGGAATTGTCGATGATCAGGAAGTTGTTTGAGTTGCAAGTATTGGGTTTGCTGACCCACAGTGTCTTATCGGTGGAGGTGTCGATGGCAACGAGGTACGCATTCAGCCCATTGTCAAAGCCACTCAAGCCAGAAATGCTGAAGTAAAGTATCCCATCCTTCACGACAGCCCAGTTGACCGACTGTCTGTCTATGTCGGCAGCACGGTTCTTGGGTGGAAAAGTCATAGATGATGTGTTGTAAACTTTCTTCACTTTTTTCGAGGAGTCAACGAGCATGATGAGGTGCGGGTCTCTTCCTCGTCGTGAGATGTCCTTCTCTGATTGTCCCCAGGGCAGGAGTTCGGTTTTCGGTGCCCTACCATAAGTTGCCACGGGATAGTCGCCGTCATAGAAGACATCGTTCAGGACCCACTCATCGTTGTATAATTCTGGCACGATGTCGGGGATATGATAATCGGTGTCGTCCCAGCCGAGTGTCGGGTGTCCTATGATGTTTCCAAGTTTCAGTTCTGGTAGTGCCAGGGCATTGTAATCATCCAAAGATTTTGAGAATGAGGTTCTCGAGAGGGTGATGGTCTTATTCTTCCCTTTAGGGGCGGTGGTGAGTGTCTGTCCTTTGAAGTTAGACACGACTACGGGTACTGTTTCGGTTTGATACTCAACTCCGTTGAGTGTGTAGTTCTGCGCCTGGGCACAAACCGTTGCCGTCAACAACACGGCGTACAATATAATTTTATCCATGACATGAATTTTTTTATTGTTAAGTAGGTGTTCAAAATCGGTAGTATCTGTTGAATTCCATTTCATCATTTTCACGCTCGGCATCATGAGCAAGTCCTTCTGCACTCGCTTAATCAAATGCTTCTTTTTCACCACAAATATAATATATTTTGATGAGAACCCCATGTTTTTTAACGATTTTTCTAAGTAAGTGATCAAAATTGATGATAGTATTCTATGATTTATTTGGATATTTTTTATCAAAAATAGCACATCTTTGCCATGATTTCCGACTTTTTGTTATAATTTTGCAAGCAAATCAATCATATAGTGAAAATGACGATAGGTTTTGATGACGAAAAGTATGTAAGAATCCAGTCTGAACATATCAGGGAGCGGATTTCACAATTTGGTGGAAAACTGTATTTGGAATTAGGCGGCAAGCTCTTCGACGACTACCATGCCTCACGAGTGCTGCCGGGTTTCAAGCCCGACAGCAAGTTGTCGATGCTTCAGCAGTTGAGCGACAGCATTGAGATAGTGATTGTCATCAATGCCGAGAACATCGAGGAGAATAAGATCCGCGTCGACCTGGGCATCACCTACGAAGAAGACGTCCTCCGTCTGCGCAACGAGTTTCTCAACCGCAACTTCATGGTCGGTTCCGTTGTCATCACGCATTATGCCGGTCAGCGGGCAGCAGACCTCTTCGGCCAGCGGCTCCAGCGGATGGGTATCAGCACCTATTACCACTATCTCATCGAGGGCTATCCCCACAATGTGTCGCTGATAGCCTCGGACGACGGTTTCGGCAAGAACGACTTCGTGGAGACACAGCGCCCCTTGGTCATCGTCACCGCCCCCGGCCCCGGAAGCGGTAAGATGGCGGTCTGTCTGAGCCAGCTTTATGGCGAGAACAAACGTGGTGTCCATGCAGGATACGCCAAGTTTGAGACTTTCCCGGTATGGAGCCTTCCTTTGAAGCATCCCGTCAATGTGGCTTATGAGGCTGCCACTGCCGACCTGAACGACGTCAACATGATTGACCCTTTCCATCTTGATGCCTACGGCAAGGTGGCCATCAACTATAACCGCGACATTGAGATTTTCCCTGTGCTCAACGCACTGTTTGAGGGCATCTATGGCGAGAACCCCTATAAGTCGCCCACCGACATGGGCGTGAACATGGTGGGCTTCTGCATCTCTGATGATAAGGTGTGCTGCGAGGCCTCCAAGGCGGAAATCATCCGCCGCTACTATACCGCCACCAACAAATTGGCCGATGGCGCCTGCAACGACAGCGAGGTGCACAAGATACAGATGCTGTTCAACCAGCTGAAAATCTCCACAGCCGACCGGCGTACCACGGTGGCGGCCAACGAGCGGAAGAAGAAGACCGGACATTCTTGTGCTGCCATAGAACTGGAAGACGGGACCATCATCACCTCACAGTCGGGCTCACTCCTCGGCTGTTGTGCTGCCCTCCTTCTCAATGTCACCAAATATCTTGCCGGCATCGACCATCAGGTCAAGCTCATCCCTCAAAGCATGATTGAACCTATCCAGAAGACGAAGATAGATTATCTTGGAGGCAAGAACCCCCGTCTACATACCGACGAGGTGCTGGTGGCTCTCTCCGTCCTCTCACCCCATGACGAGAACTGCCGCAAGGCCTTGGAATGCCTGCCGAAACTCCGTGGCTGTCAGATGCACTGCACCGTGATGCTGAGCGAAATCGACCGCAAAATCCTGAAAAAACTGGGATGCGACCTGACCTGCGACCCCGTGAGAAAGAACCCAACGATAAAGTGAAGAGTTTGGGAGTTTGGGAGGTTAGGAGTTTTTTTGAGGGAGTTTAGGAGTTTGGGAGTTTTTTTGAGGGAGTTTAGGAGTTTGGGAGTTTTTTTGAGGGAGTTTAGGA
>CAMHEL010000299.1 GCA_946184125.1 uncultured Prevotellaceae bacterium | reverse complement strand
AAAATCCTGATATTCAATGCGTCGGGATTGCAAATCCCGACGAACATTACTTTATTAGTAGATCCGCTGAATGGTTTCGGCCTCGTGTGAAAACGTTAAAAATAGAAAATAAGAGGCCTATTCGAGATGAAATGCTTACTTTTGCATTACTTTTGCATTACTTTTGCATTTTGTAATGAGAACGAAGTCGGTCATTCTGCTGCTCTTCGCCACCATACTCGTGATGATGGCCTCTGTTGCTATGCCCTTCCATCAAGGCGTAGTGACGACCGGCAATGCGCCCTCCACCCCACCCGGCGCCATTCTCCCACCACCACCCGACACGCTCCACCTCCACCGCACCGACACCTTGCCAACAGCCAGTGCCGACACGCTCCACCTTGCCGACAGCACCACCGTAGTGTCGGACACCACCGTAGAGGCAGACACCATCCAGCTCGACTCGCTCCAGCTTGCCATCAATGAATACAACAAGGCCATCGACGACTCCCTCCGCGAGGACTCCATCAACCGCGCCAAGCCCAACGGCATCGAAGCCCCCGTGAAATTCTCCGCCAGCGACTCCCTTGTCTATGACGCCTCTACCAAAGACGCCTACCTCTATGGCGACTCCAAGGTGGACTACCAGGACATGAGCCTCACGAGCGAGAAAGTCCACGTCAACCTCGACCACAGTTTGGTCGATGCCAACGGTGTTCCCGACAGCACCTCTACGACGGGCCAGAGCGGCACCCCCATTTTCAAGATGGGCAGCGACCAATACGAGAGCGACAGCATCATCTACAACTTCAAGAGCAAGAAAGGGTTCATCGAAAACGCCTATACCGAGCAGGAAGACGGCTACATCACCAGCCAATATGCCAAGCGCGACGCAGAAGGCAACCTGTACCTCGCCCATGGCCGCTACACCACTTGCGACGAGGAGCATCCCGACTTCTACATCGCCCTCTCGCGTGCGAAGGTCCGCCCCGGCAAGGATGTGGTGGCCGGCTCCGCTTACCTTGTGGTGGCCGACGTCCCCCTCCCCCTTGCCATCCCCTACTGCTACTTCCCCTTCACGAAGAGCTACTCCAGCGGTTTCATCATGCCGACCTACGGCGACGAGAGTTCCCGTGGCTTCTACCTGCGCGATGGCGGCTATTACTTCGCGATGAGCGACAAATGGGACCTCAAACTGCTTGGCGAGATTTACACCAAGGGTTCGTGGGGCTTCTCTGCCGCCAGCAACTACCGCAAGCGCTACCGCTACAGCGGTTCTTTCCTCTTCAGCTACCAGGACACGAAGAACGGCGACAAAGGAATGGCCGACTTCGTGGAGCAGGAGAGTTTCAAGGTGCAGTGGAGCCACCGCCAGGACGCCAAGGCCCACCCCTTCCATTCCCTGTCGGCCAGCGTCAACTTCGCCACGTCGAGCTTCGAGCGCAACAACCTCACGAGCATGTACAACCCCCAGACGATGACCCAGAGCACCCGCACATCGTCGGTGGGCTTCAACACGCAGTTCTCAAGCATCGGTATGACCATCTCGTCGACCGCCAACCTCTCGCAGAACATGCGCGACAGCACCCTCTCCCTAACGCTGCCCGACCTGAACGTGTCTATCAGCCGCTTCTATCCCTTCAAGCGCAAGAAAGCGGTAGGAAAAGAGCGGTGGTATGAGAAGCTGTCGATGAGCTACACCGGCCGCATCAGCAACTCCATCACCGACAAAGAAGACCATATCCTGCACACAAGCCTCGTGAGGGACTGGAAGAACGGCATCCAGCACAACATCCCCATCAGCGGCAACTTCACCCTTTTCAACTACCTGAACATCAACCCGTCGTTCAACTTCACCGACCGGATGTACACCTCCCGCATCGAGCGCTCGTGGGACACCAGCCGTCAGACGGAAGTGGCCGACACCATCTATGGCTTCAACAACGTCTATAACTGGAACCTCAACTTAGGTTTCTCGACGAAGCTGTATGGCAACTGGATTCCGAGCCGTAAGATTTTCGGCGACAAGATAGACCGCATCCGCCACGTCTTCACCCCCACCCTGACATTCAGCTATGCGCCCGACTTCAGTGCGAGCCATTACGGTTTCTACGACACCTACCAGCGCACCGACGCCAAGGGCAACGTGACACTGGTGGAATATTCCCCATATTCCAACGGGCTCTACGGTGTTCCTCCCAAGGGCAAGCAAGGCAATGTCCAGCTTGACATCTCCAACAACATCGAGATGAAAATCAAGTCGGATGAGGACTCGACCGGTTTCAAGAAAATCAGCATCATCGACGAACTGGGTGCGCGCATGCACTACAACATGGCTGACAAGGTGCGCCCGTGGAGCGACCTGTCGATGACCCTCCGCCTGAAATGGTGGAAGCGCTACACCTTCAACCTCAACGCCCTCTTCGCCACCTATGCCTACGAGCTCGACGACAACGGCAAGCCCTATATCGGCACACACACCGAATACAGCAGGGGCCGCTTCGGACGTTTCCAGGGCATGTCGCAGAACATCTCCTTCACACTGACACCGGAGAAAATCAAACAATGGTTCAGCGGGAAGAAAGACAAAGACGAGGAGGAGGACAAAGAGGATGACGACGACGAAGGCCCCGACCCCGACATCGAGTCAAACGTGGACGATGTGCAGATACGGGGCCAGCGAGGCGCAAAGAGCACGAAGGCGGAGACAGACGAAGACGGCTACCTGGCCTTCGACCTGCCCTGGTCGCTCACCTTCGGCTATGGCATCAGCATGCGCGAGAACACAGGGGGAAAATTCAATACCGAGACCATGCGCTACCCCTATAAGTTCACACAAACCCTCAACGTGAGCGGCAACATACGTCTGAGCAAAGGATGGAACATCAATTTCTCCTCCGGCTACGACTTCGACAACCATGCCATGTCGATGACCACGGCATCCCTCTCCCGCGACCTCCACTGCTTCAGCATGTCGTGCTCGGTGGTGCTCGCCCCCTACACCAGCTACAACTTCACCTTCCGCTGCAACGCATCGACACTGACCGATGCCCTGAAATACGACAAGAGAAGTGGCTACAGCAATGCCGTGCAGTGGTATTGATTTTTTTTCTTTTTGGGAGTTTGGGAGTTTGGGAGTTTAGACGTATGCTTTGAGGACGCCATAATTTATAATTCATAATTCATAATTCATAATTCATAATTCATAATTCAAAAACTAAAAACAAACCTCAACTCTCAACCCTCAACTCTCAACCCTCAACCCTCAACCCTCAACTCTCAACTCTCAACTCTCAACTCTCAACTCTCAACTCTAAAAACGTCTAATCTTGGG
>CAMHEL010000298.1 GCA_946184125.1 uncultured Prevotellaceae bacterium | reverse complement strand
AAAGTGCCAAGCTGCATGATTATATTACGTATTAAACTGGGATTTTATAGATTAAAGTATAGAATTATCATCCTTTTCTTTCAAGTATTGACACAGAGGTGTTTGATGTGCCCCGTGAGCATGAAGTGTCTACCACCTATATCGACTTCTTGAAAGCAAAGAATTTCTGACCAAGATAATTGATGACCATAAACAGGCCCGTGCCAACCAGCATAGCGATATTCTCGACTATGGCCTTGCTGAAATGCATACTTTCCAAAGCAAAACGCGTCAGAGGGAGTGCTATGCTGTAGGCTATCACATAGCAGACGACAATATTGACAGTGAATTTCACGATGCTGCGCCAATCACTGCCCTGATAGTGAAACGTGAAGTGTTTGTTGAGAAAATAACTGAGAATGCTGCCAAAGAAATAGTCGAAGAACGAACTGACCCAATAACTGCAGCCGAAAACATTGTAGAGCACCAGCATGATAGCCATGCCAAACAGGGTGTTGATTACACCCACCACAATGAATGTGATGAACGATTTGTCAAAATACTTTTTTCCCCCTAATCTCATCTCAGAAATCTTTTTCCATGCAAAGGTACAAATAATACATCAATTATACAAAAGAAGAAAGTTCACCTCATTTTCTCCATATCACCTCTCCTGTGCGTGCGATGACGTTTCTGACGAAACGGGGCCAGTTGATGCTCCAAGGATCGGTCTTGCGGCGTCGTGCGATGTCGCTGTGGCGCATGAGATAACGGATGGGGTAACGTTTTCTGATATCGGTGACAAGCCTGAGGAGTTGCTCATTCTGCCGCTGTGTGATGGGCTGCGAGGGATGCGCTACCAGTTCGATGCCGATGGAGGTGTAGTTGAGGCTGTCGCGGTCGGTCCCGGGCAGCAAACTTTGTCCGGCATGCCATGCCACAAGGCGCTCATCGACCATGTAGAGGATGGTGCCATCGCGCGTAATCATGTAGTGCGGAGCCACATCATACTGCCTGAACTGGTCGATGCACCCTTTCGTGCTGAAGACATTGCCACCCACAAAATAATTGGAATGAACCACAACCATGTCGATCTGCCTCCTGTCGTAGAGGAGTGAATCATGCCCGTAGTCCACCTGCTGTCTGATGTCCTTCACAGGGATTCGACACAAGACCGTGCTGAGTTCCGCTGCAGAGAGCGTCCGATAGCGAGGAACCTCAGGTACGGTGTCCCCATCAGCGATGGTGTCCCCCTCGAGGACATCGATGGGTATCTCCATGACTTGCGCATCTGCCATGGCCGCCATGAGGAACAGAGCCGATAACAGGACTGTTTTGAGAACAGGATGGGTGGAAGACTGAATCATGGTGCAAAAATAGTGAAAAGAACATAGAACGATGAAACAAAACACAGAAAAACGCTGTGTTTTTATGAAGATTGCGCTAACTTTGCATCATCTTTGCATGATCTTTGCATACACGATGTCCGGACTCTATCTCCATATCCCTTTCTGCGCGAGCCGTTGCATATACTGCGGCTTCTATTCCACCACGCTATCCCATCTCCGTCAGGCCTACGTCGATGCCCTTTGCCGTGAGATGCGACTCCGTCGTGGCGCTCAGATTGGCACCATCTATCTGGGTGGTGGCACCCCTTCGCAACTCACCCCTGCGATGCTCCATCAGTTGTTTGGCACGATTGATGAGGTTTTTGACGTGTCTACGGATGCGGAAGTGACGGTGGAATGCAATCCCGACGACGTGAGCGAGGAATGGACAGCAGCTCTGCGACAACTGCCCGTCAACCGTGTCAGCATGGGCATCCAGACCTTCGACGACCGACGTCTGCGTTTCCTGCACCGCCGCCATGATGCCGCCCAAGCCATCCATGCCATCGACCGGTTGCGGAAGGCGGGTATCGGCAATATCAGTATCGACCTGATGTTCGGCCTGCCAGGGGAAACGGTGGATGAATGGAAGAATGATGTGGAAAAAGCCCTTGCCCTCGGCGTGGAACATCTCTCGGCCTACAGCCTGATGTATGAAGAAGGCACCCCTCTTCACCATTTGCGCTCACAGCACCTCGTGGAGGAGACCGACGACGAAATCTACATATTCATGTACGAGCTGCTGGCATCGGAACTCCGAAAAGCGGGTTACGAGCATTATGAAATCAGCAATTTCGCCCGTCCTGGCTACCGTTCCCGTCACAACAGCAGTTACTGGAACGGCACCCCCTATTTAGGCATCGGAGCTGCCGCCCACTCTTTCGATGGCCATTCCAGGTCGTGGAATGTGGACAACGTGGAGCAATACATTGAAGCCATCAACGCCGGCCGGCTGCCCGAGGAGCACGAGACACTGAGCCAAAACGAACAGTTCAACGAACTGGTTGCCACGGCACTGCGCACCTGTGAGGGCATTGACCTCGACGAGGTGGAAAAGCGCTTCGGTAGCCAGCGAAAGCACTGTCTGCTCGACAGCGCAGCACCCTATCTCAACCGTGGATGGCTTGCGACAGATGGCCAACGGCTCAAACTGACCCTGAGGGGCATCACCATGAGCGACACGGTCATGAGCGACATGATGTGGGTGTAAGCCGACAAAAAATGAAAACCAATACCAACCCCAAGATGAAAGAATTCGAAGATTATTGGAAGACCAACAAACACCGACTGCTGATGGAAGACGACGAATACCGCAAGGCTGTCTCGGGCTACAGCATGAGCAGCGGTGCCGACTGGCTGCTGTTTGGCATCCCCGTCGCTGCTGGCATAGTGAGCGTGCAGTTCATCCCCATCGCCCACGAGATACTCAAATGGCTGGCCAGCGTGGCGATTACCATCATCGTCTTTGTCCTATGTGTGTATGTGAAATCGCTTTCCAACCCGCACCGCCCATTAAGCGACATCGAAGCCGATGTCAAGAAAAAGCAATTAGAACTATTTTTAAAACAATCGAAAGAGCCAAAAGACAAGTAGTTCAAGTTAGACTTTGACAAAAAATGAAGTTGAGGAGTCTATGTGCATAGACAATCGACTAAAAAAAGTGACATTTCTTTTTGTATTCCGCTCGGGTTTCATTATCTTTGCAAAAAATAAGGAGGAGAAAATATGGCAAAATACCTTGACCCTAAAGCTGACCTTACTTTCAAGAAAATCTTCGGCGAGCATCCCGACTTGGTCATCAGTCTGCTCAACGCGCTGCTGCCCCTCGACGAAAAGGGCAAAATCACCGAAATCGAGTACCAAACCTCCGAATTGCCCCCCGAACAGCCGCTGTTCAAAAACAGCATCGTCGATGTGCGCTGCAAGGCCTCTGACGGGCGGCAGTTCATCGTCGAGATGCAGATGGAATGGACCACCGCCTTCAAGCAGCGCGTCCTCTTCAACGCATCGAAGGCTTACGTGAGGCAGCTAAAGAAAGCTAAGAGATACCAACTGCTCAAGCCCGTCTACGCCCTGAGCCTGGTCAACGCTGTCTTCGAGCCCGACATGGAGGAGT
>CAMHEL010000297.1 GCA_946184125.1 uncultured Prevotellaceae bacterium | reverse complement strand
CAGAAGGACGGAAATTGTCAGCAACAATGTTCTTTGTTTCATTGTTCGTTATGTTTGTTAGGTTCGTAATATCCGTTCGTTTTAGATTGCGCTACAAAATAATAGAAAAAGAAGGAGACCGAATGAAACTATCGTCCGAGAAGATGCAAAAATAGTCCAAACCTCTGTGTGAAGGGCTTTTTTGGACGATTTTGCCATGGACTTTGGACGATTTTTTTATCCGTTATCATGGGTAATGGCTATCTTTGCAGCGACTAAAAAACAAGAAAACGATGCTCAAACAACTACTTACCATAGCCACCTTATTATTCATCGGAGGCGGCGGGACAATAGCCAAAGACTATACAGTCTGCTCACCCAACGGAAAAAACGAAGTGACTGTCGGCGATGGAATCACCATTAACGTCAGCCATGATGGAAAACCCGTGGTCAAGGTTAAAGCAGGACTGTCGGCCTTTTCGGATTTAAAACTCGCCAGTTGCAAGGCTACATCGGCCACGGAGACCATCTCTGCCCCATTCTACCGCCAAAAGTCGTTTACAGCGGCCTATCGGCAGTTGGACTTCAAACTGGGTAGAGACTTTGGACTTCAGGTAAGGGTTTACGACGAGGGAGTGGGCTATCGTTTCTATACTACTCGTCAGAAAGAGACCATCATCGTCGATGAAATGGCCGATTTTTGTTTCCCTGAAAATGACAAATGCTGGCTTGCCTATTCCACAAACGAGGAAAAGCCCTTTGCCATGGCTTTTCAGAACTTCTACGATGAAACAAAACTGAGTGAGGCAAGGAATCAATACGCATTCCTACCTGCAACCATACAAAGCGGCGATGTGAAGGTGACCATCCTTGAGAGTGACCTTCGCAGCTATCCAGGCATGTTTCTCAAAGCTGATGGCAATCATCTGAAGGCGTCATTTGCCAAATATCCCAAGAAAATGGAGTATTACAAGTGGCGTGGTATGAGTCATGTGGCTGAGACAGAGGACCATATCGCAAAATCATCTGGCAAGAGGACATACCCTTGGAGGGTGATGGCCATCACAGAGAAAGACACGGACATGCCCGTGAACAACATGGTCTATGCCCTCGCCGCACCCAACAAGATAGGTGATATCAGTTGGATACGTCCAGGCAAGGTGGCTTGGGACTGGTGGAACGACTGGAACCTGAAGGGTGTGGACTTCAAGGCTGGCATCAACACACGCACCTATCAGTATTATATCGACTTCGCAGCCAAGAACAATATTCCATACGTGGTGCTCGACGAAGGATGGTACGACTCGGCGAAGGGCGACATCATGAATCCTATAGCCGACATCGACTTGCAAGGATTGATTGACTACGGCCGGCAGAAAGGCGTTGGCATCGTGCTTTGGACGGTCTTTAACGTGCTGGACGAACATCTGGTGGAAGCCTGCGAGAAATATGCCCAGATGGGCATCAAGGGTTGGAAGGCAGACTTCCTTGACCGCAACGACCAGACGGCGGTGGAGATGGCTGAGCGAATAGCCGAGACCTGCGCGCATTACAAACTCTTCGTCGACTACCATGGCTACTTTGCCCCTACGGGCATGAACCGCACATACCCCAACATTCTGAACTACGAGGGAGTGTTCGGAATGGAAGAGGCCCGCTGGGCAAAGAAGGAAACCGACATGCCCAAATATGACGTGACCTTCCCTTTCATCCGCATGATGGCAGGCAGTGTGGACTTCACGCCAGGTGCCATGCGCAACGGGACCCGGACCAACTGGGTGGAATGCTACGAGAACCCCGTGTCGATGGGGACACGCTGCCATCAGCTGGCGTGCTACGTGATTCACGATTCACCTTTCACGATGCTCTGCGATGCGCCCACCAACTATGAGCGTGAGCCGGAATACGTCAACATCATCACGTCGATTCCTGACACATGGGAGGAAACGAGGATACTTCAGGGCAAAATGGGACAATTTATCGTGAGTGCCCGACGCCGTGGCAACGACTGGCATGTGGCCGGCCAGACCAATTGGGACGAAAGGGAAATCAATCTCTCCTTCGACTTCCTTCCCATCGGCGAGACCTATCAGGCCACCATCGTCACCGACGGTATCAACGCAAACCACAATGCAGAGGACTACCATATAGTAACAAAAACACTCACATCCAATGACAATCTGAAGATAAAGCTCGCTTCGGGCGGTGGATTCCTTGTAAAACTAATCAAACAATAACAACGATATGAAAAGACTATTGTCAATCATCATGGTGGCAGGTGTGACGCTGGCCGCCTCAGCACAGAAGCAACAGACCCCGGCTCATGGATACCCTATCAATCCTGTGCCGTTTACAAGTGTCAAGGTGACTCCAGGAACCTTCTGGGGACAACGTCTCGAAGCCAGCCGCATGGTGACCATCCCACTCGCTTTCTCGAAGTGTGAGGAGACTGGGCGCTACACCAACTTCTCGAATGCCGCACAACATCTGAAGGACCCCTCGAAGGTGTTCAAGGTGGGTGGACTCTCCTTCGACGACACCGACCCTTATAAGACCATAGAAGGTGCCTCGTATATCCTGCAGACCTACCCCGACAAGAAACTGGTGCAGTATATTGACTCCGTGATTGATGTGATAGCCTCAGCACAGGAACCTGACGGTTATCTCTACACATCGCGCACCCAGAACCCAAAGGAACCTCACGAGTGGGCTGGCGACAAGCGATGGAGCAAGGAGGAGGATTTGAGTCATGAACTCTATAATCTCGGGCATATGGTGGAGGCGGCCATCGCTCACTATCAAGCCACAGGAAGCCGGAAGTTCCTCGACATCGCCATACGCTATGCTGACTGTGTGTGCCGCGAGGTGGGGCCGAATCCCGGACAAGCCTGCGTGGTTCCTGGCCATCAGATAGCAGAGATGGCACTGGCCAAGTTGTATCTCGTCACGGGTGACAAGAAATATCTCGACGAGGCCAAATTCTTCCTCGACTACCGTGGCAAGACCACCATCGTGCATGATTACTCTCAGGCCCACAAGCCCGTCATCGAACAGGATGAGGCTGTGGGGCACGCTGTCCGTGCCGCTTATATGTATGCCGGAATGGCTGATGTGGCTGCCCTGACTGGCGACAAGGACTATATCAAGGCCATCGATGCCATTTGGGACAACATCGTCACCAAGAAACTCTATGTCACAGGCGGCATCGGTGCCACCTCGAATGGAGAGGCTTTTGGTAAGAATTACGAACTGCCCAACATGAGTGCCTATTGCGAGACCTGTGCTGCCATTGGCAACGTGTATGTGAACTATCGTTTGTTCTTGCTCCATGGCGACTCAAAATATTACGATGTGCTGGAGCGGACACTCTATAACGGACTCATCAGCGGCGTCTCACTGGAGGGAAACGGCTTCTTCTATCCCAACCCCTTGGAGTCGATGGGACAGCATCAGCGCCAGGCTTGGTTCGGCTGTGCTTGTTGTCCGAGCAACATCTGCCGCTTCATACCCT
>CAMHEL010000296.1 GCA_946184125.1 uncultured Prevotellaceae bacterium | reverse complement strand
TATCTTTGAACAAGAGAGGCCAAAAATACCCTTAGACAGCAAATCGGCAGCCAGGGTGCAAGGTTGCGGATTTTAGGTTAGGGCATCTTGTTTTTCAAATGCCGGATGCCTAACTCCGTGAGGGTGATGATATGAGGAATGTCCCGCTGGCTACACAATAATATAGGTAGGAAATGTGTTATATTATAAGGGATGAAGCGCCTTGAGAAAGGAAAGAATAGAAAAAACTAATAAACGATGAACAGCATCAGTAGGATACTCTTTTTGATATTTTTCCTATGGAATGGCATCCTTTTGATGTCGTCGTTTACGAATGTTGCCCATGCCGAAGTACGTACCGACAGCACGGTCTGCCCCTTTGTGAAGATTGCCTCGAAAAAGCTGCCCGATTTGAATATTCCTCGCAGTGCGCACAACATTTTCAGCGTCAACGGTGAGATGACGGTGGTGGGCGGGCATACCACAAATTTCATTCCTACTGCCACGGCGGAATACTACAAGGATGGCGAATGGCATCTCATGGAGACGGCATATCCTCACGACAATGGTGTCAGTGTTGTGCTCAGTTCGGGAAAAATCCTATTGGGAGGAGGCCATGAGAAACCTTTGGGCATTGGTCAGACCTTCCCTGTGGAGGAGTATGACCCTATCACACATACGTTCCGGGGGGTCAGCAGTCTTGATACGAAACGTGCGTTAGCCTCTGGGATTGAGATAGACAGCGGCAGGGTGATGGTTACAGGCAACTGGTATGCCGACGATGCAATAGAAATGTTCGACGGCGACCGAACATTCTCTTTTGTCAAGAAAACTTCCGTCGGTCGCGCCAGTCCTTTCATTCTCCGCACTGCTGCCGATAATGCCCTAATTATGGGGAGTGTTGATACGCGCGGCGCTCATCTGAACACCGATGTGGTCGACCGACTGAAGGGTGAGCCGTTTCATGTCCCCTTACTGGAAAAGTGGGAACCCTTATTTTACCTTTACAATTATAGCAGCAATCTCGGTTTCATCGGCAACGAGGCAGTGGACGATTACACCCATCTGCTCGTTTTGAGGGAAAGAAAAGATTCTTCTGACGTATCTGATTTGGGGGAAGATAGTGAGGTGGCTTTTGCGTTGGTACGCGATACCACATTTACTTTGTTGTCCACCCTCTGTCCCGTGCCAACTACAGGTCCGTATGGCACTATTTGTTTTTCCGGTCCCCTCTACGCCGACAGGGTGGCGCATCGTGGATATATCAAAGGGTGTGATAAAGCCAATCGTTTCTATGTGCTGTGCATCAAGTATGATCAGCGTCCGGCACCACTCACGATCTACTATACCGACCCGTTGCCAGCGGCTGGCGTTGTGTGGACCTTAACGGATGAGGGTGACCTGATGATCGTCGGTGGCTGTAACTACAACAA
This sequence comes from uncultured Prevotellaceae bacterium, assembly GCA_946184125.1. Classification (GTDB taxonomy): domain Bacteria; phylum Bacteroidota; class Bacteroidia; order Bacteroidales; family Bacteroidaceae; genus Prevotella. The sequence goes on along the minus strand of CAMHEL010000296.1, from coordinate 2,159 downwards.
ACCTTTTGGCGATTTGGTGAATGACAATTTTTCTCCCTTGTCCTCTGTCTATCTCCTGCCTATTAGCCAGTATACCAGGTCGGCAGCAGCATCAAAAGAAACAAACAATTTGATGTGGCTCATCTTGCTTGTGCCTGTCTTGGTCTTGTGCGTCTTTTGGCTGTTGTGGCGGAGAAGAAAGAAAAGAATCCATGACATTACCGTGACATCTGAACCTTCAGAATTCTCTGAGCCTTCAGAATTCATCAATGATAGTGAGCCCTCAGAAGATACTGATTCCTCCGATTCTTCAGATTCTCCTGATTCTTCTTCCCTCATCCTTCGCATCATCGAGTTGATGGAGCAGCAACAGGTCTATCTCAACCAAAATCTGAAATTGAATGATGTGGCCGTCATGCTCAACACCAACCGAAACATCATCTCCAATTGCATCAACAGTCAGAAAGGCATTTCTTTCTCACAGTTTGTGAGCAACTATCGTGTGGAGCATGCCAAAAAACTGATGGGCCAGCAGCCCGACCTGAAAATCACAGAGGTATGGATGCGTTCAGGCTTCTCCTCAGAATCTGCTTTCTTCCGCTCCTTCAAGACCTCTACAGGCATGACTCCTAGTGAGTGGAAGGAAAATAACCACCAGTCTTGAAGTTAAAATGCTTGCAAATCATCATCCGCAAGTTGAAAATGATGATTTGCAAGTGCTTTTTCCTTGTTGTATACTACTTTTGTCGCTAATTGCTAAATAGGCAATTTGTGGTTTTCACTTGAGAAAAACAATACTTAATATAATACTATAAGGAAATGATAAAACGACTACTTCTGACCATGATGTTATGGATAACAGTCATGGTCATGGCCAGTGCTCAGTTGGGATTGAATCTCACCGTCAACTTGACTGAGGCGGGCACCTTGTTTGTGAAAATCCAGGAGCAGATAGAGGAAGTGGGTGAACTCTCCGATATCGCCTCCCTCACGGTGACGGGCCCGCTCAACGGAGATGACTTCAATGTCATCAGAAATCAGCTCACCAATATGGAGACCCTCGACCTCAGCAAGGCAGACCCAGAGACATGTAAATATGTCTATATGCAGGGGCATAAAAAGGTGAAGACCGTCAAGTTGCCGAAAACCGCCACACGCCTGGAACATGGCTATACCTTCTGCAACTGCACCAGTTTGGAAACCATCATACTGCCAGAGAAACTGGAGAACATCCCGGGGATTTTCGCCGCAGGTGCAACGAGTTTGGCGAGCATCACCCTTCCCTCCACGGTGACCACCATTGAGGGGAGTGCCTTTCAGGGTGCCAGCAGCCTCACTGAGTTTGTCTTTCCCGATGGTGTGACAACCATCCCCAACCGGATATTTTGGGATTGTAAGAGCCTGAAGAAGGTGACGCTGCCCAAAGCTCTCACCACCATTGAGGGCGAGGCCTTCAAGAACACGGGATTTGAGACCTTTACTTTGCCTGCGGGGGTGAAGCTCACTGGAGGTGATACTTTCGCCAACTGTAGTGAGTTGCGAAGCTTCACCTTCCCCGACGGTCTGGTTGACGAGAAGGAGGTGGGCACCTCTACCTTCTGGGGTTGCTCCAAACTCACTTCAGTGCGCCTGCCGCAGACACTCACCCTCATCCCCTATGGCTTCTTCCAGGGCACAGCCATTCCTGATATCGTCCTGCCGCCCTCTGTCACCTTCATCGGACGCGAGGCATATAGCAAGACCACTGCCCTAAAGAAGGTCAAGTTGCCCAACACCATCAAGGCGATGGACGTTTATGCGTTCTCAAGTTCCTCGATAGAGGAGATGGAGTGGCCTGCCAGCGTCACCATCATCCCTGCCGAGGCATTTCGTGAATGCCGCCAACTGAAAAAGTTCACCATCCCCGAGTCAGTAGACAGCCTCGCCAGTGGGGTCTTCTACTATTGTGATGCCCTTGAGCGCATCCATCTCCCAGAGGGCATCCGCACCCTTGAGGGAACCTTCAATGAGTGCCACAGTCTTAGCGAGGTGAACATCCCCTCTACCGTCACCTATATCACCCGTGGCATCAGTGGGGCATTTAACAACTGCCGGTCGCTTACCCATATCGACATCCCCGACGGAGTGACCTACATCGGCTGGGCCAGTTTTCAAAACGTGCCTCTGACGGAGGTGAAACT
>CAMHEL010000295.1 GCA_946184125.1 uncultured Prevotellaceae bacterium | reverse complement strand
CCAGGATGTCCTGTATCGTGTTGTTGAGCATGTGTCCCATGTGGAGCACACCTGTCACGTTGGGTGGAGGGATGACTATCGTGTAAGGCTCGCGGCCATCGGGTTTCGAACTGAAAAGCTTGTGGTCAAGCCAATACTGATACCATTTTGCCTCCACGTCCTGGGGGCTGTACTTGCTTGCTAATTCCATAATCGCGTTTACTTTCTGTATGTCATGTTTTTGAATCCGAGTGCAAAATTACTCAATAATGATGACATACGAAAGTTTTTGGGAATGATTAATGCAGAAATACAGGATTTTCGATGTGGAATCCATTTTTAAAGGAAATTGACCAACCTCTGTAGGCATCTTGCTTGTGAAATGCCGCAATATTTTAGTTTTGGGGAATTTAGTAGTTCTGGAGTTTAGACATTAATCTGCTAATCATTTCGAACTCAGTGTCGTAGTTACGCTATATAATGCGTCTCTAACATTGTGCTTGCGAAAGGAATGGCACATTTGTCCAGACTTCTAAATTCCCCTCCTTAAAAGAAAATCCTCTCTGTGTATCTTTGAGTCTCAGAGCCTCTGTGTTTCACCATCTTCTCCCCATCTCTGCAAACCTCCCCGTCTCTGCAAACCTCACAACCTCACCGTTTCCATTTTGCAGTCATGCGTCTTGGTCTGCTTATCGTAGTTGATGCCCACGAGGAGGAGGTCGCCATTGTACTGAGCCACTTTGGCTGGATAATTCTTTCTTTTGATTTGGTCGATGGCGCTGTCGGCATCTTTGTTGTATTTCAGTTCGAGGACGATGGCAGGCGAATCAACGTTCTTGCGAGGGATGAGCACGAGGTCGGCAAACCCCTTGCCTGATGCCAACTCGCGATGGATGATGTAGTCATTACGGGCGTAGTAGTAGGCGATGGAGAGCACGCAGGCCAGAGAATTCTCATTGTTGTAGGAGAGGATGCTGGTGTTCTCATCGTGGGCGTTGTCGATGCCCTTTGCCACCGCCTCGCAGTCCCCCTCGAGGGTGGCTTGCAGCAGATCTTCCGATTCTTGCAATGCTTTGACCACGTTTGTCCAATTCGTTTCTTCCACAGCATTGGACAACTCGCCCGACACCTCAAAATTGGGTACATAGCATTCCCTCTTTTGCCAGTCGAAGGCTAAATAACCGAGGTGGATGAGTACAGTAAGCACGTCGTCCCTATTCTTGATGACCGACATGTCGTTTTGGAACTTGGTGGTGTTCACTTTGCACCGCCCTCCGGCAAGCATCCGTATGATGTCATCCTTCAGGCCCTCGAAGTTCATCTGTATATAGTGTGCCACGGCATCGAAGGCCCCAGTGCTTGCCCAGTAGCTCTCACACCATTGGCGGCTGAGGGCTTTCATCACTGAGTTGGGGTTGAACATCGATGGTTGTGGCCCTATTTGGTATCCGTCATACCACTTTTCCAACTCATCGAAGTCCATGCCATGTTTGGCTGCCAATGCTTGCACCTCATCCTTAGTGAATCCAAAATAGCGGGCCATACCACCAGGAGACACCATGGAATACTCGATGAAGTTGTTGAGCCCCGATTCTGTCTTGTATTTCTTAATGGGTAATATTCCTGTCATATAGACGCCGGCGAAGACCCTTGTGCCTTCCATGCTTTTGAACATGCGCCTCAGCCAATTGACGTAGCGGTCCATGGCCGATGTGCCGAGGCGGAACTCCCGGCAGATGGCATCCCACTCATCAATAATGAAAATGAACCGTTCGCCAGTAGCTGCAGCGATGCGGATGAGCAAGGCCATCAGGTCATCGCCTTCCTCCGCTTGTTGGCCGGGATAGGCTTTCAAAATGTCTGCCCTTAGTTCCGCGTCAGTCTTCAACACGATATCGTCATCGTGGAAGCGCGTCACAAAGTCGGACATGTCCAAATAGATGACGGGATATTTGTTCAGATGCTCCTCAAACGACGGGTCATTGGCAATCTGCAGGTCGGCGAACAGGCTCCTTGAGTCGCATGACTTATCGTAGTAGGCACACAGCATCTCTGCCGCCATAGACTTGCCGAAACGACGGCAGCGTGTCACACAACTGCAATACCACTCCGAGAACAGTGTGTCGTTGACCACTGCAATCAATTCTGACTTGTCAACATATTCACTGTTACGGGTTCTGCGGAATCCCTCGTTCCCCACATTGATGTATGTTCCCATATCTCATGAAAAAGATGGCGTTATTAAGCGTTTTTGAACAAATCACTTATTTTTCTGCAAATTTAGCAACTTTTCCTGTTATTTGTGCATTTTACCAAAATAATTATTTCACACGATGAGCAAATCGTTCGAAAACCCTGCCCTCCAAGTCTTTGTAGTCTTAGTTCGTCAAAGACTGTTACAAACTCACAAAAAAACCTTTTCATAGAACGTTTTTTCGCGCTTAATGTGGATGGAATGAATAATTTTAGTATTTTTGCAAAAGGTTTCAAACATGACGTTCTATGAAGACAAAATATATATGGTTTATTCTGTTCGCCTGGCTGTTTTGCAATGGAGCTATTGCCCAAGAAGCATATCCTAAGAGTGAACTCCGCCAAGTGAAAAAGATGCTGAAACGCCCTTCGGCACGTTGTCCCCTGCCAGAGCCCCTTTCCACCGACGAGCGCTGTGCATCCTATGTCTTTGGAATGAAAAAAAATTGCGAGGTGTATTTGCGCCTTACAGCCGACAGTATAGAGGCGAGGATGGCCGAGAATGAGTTCATCCGTAGTCGGTTGCCTTACGTCAAGGTAAAGAAAGACTTGAAGGTGGACTTTGATGTGATGGCCGACCGTGAGCGGTTGCGTGCCGATTGCATCAGCAGGGAGGCCCGCTATCTCAAGCTGTTGTCAGATGCCGCTGCCCGTCCGGCTCCCCAGGGTGAACTCCTCTCCTTGGAATATCGTTGGAGTGGGATGGCCAATCATCCCTTTCTGCCCTTCAAACTTACCAAAACCGAGGGTGACTCAGCGTTAGTGGAATATGGCTATCAGCAAATAAAGGTGCTGTTAGCCGACAGTTTGCGTACAGGGTTGGAAAAGATATTCCGTGACGAGCGGCTGTATCATCTCGGCCCATATTATGTCTGGCAGCGCATTGACCTGCCCTCTTTCCCCCGCCAGCAGGTGCTCGATGGCGAGCATTGGTCGCTTGACGCGCGCTTCTCTGATGGCACGAGGATTTCCTCGTCAGGTGACATCCCACCTGACCATGAACTATCCGCCTTGGAGCGGTACTACGATAAGGTCATTGTGCCAGAAATTCAGAAGAAAAGACAAAGAGTCAAACCATAACCGCATCATTTTTGTTCTACATAACTATTCAAGTCAAGATGAATATTCGCCTAACAATCCTTCTTGCCATCGTCGCCTTGCTTCCCGCAGGAGCCATGGCGCAGTTGCAGACCAGTGCTGGTGTGCAGTATCTTCAGAACACCCCCAAGGACATGTCGACCGACTTCTACGACCTGTCCAACACCTATTTCCTTGCCGACAGCCTCACAGAATATGACGCAGCCCAGGCCATGGGCAAAATCAACTGGAAGCGCTACCGTTTGTCC
>CAMHEL010000294.1 GCA_946184125.1 uncultured Prevotellaceae bacterium | reverse complement strand
AGAAAGTTGACTGGATCAATGAACTGACACAGATGAAAATCGTTTGCAAAATGAACCCCCGGAATTATAAAAACCATCAATCATCTTGATTTTAAACCGAAATATTATGGAAGAATACATTGTTGTGAGCCGGTCGAATGGAACCACCCGCCGAGGCGACCCCTTTTGCACGCTGAAACTGAAAAACGAGAAAGAAGAAATCAATGTCGCTGTCTGGGATGTCAGACCCGAGGATGAGCCGAAGATAGGGCAATTGGTCTGTTTCTCCACCATCGACGACAAGGACGGCAAGAAATCGGCACGCCGGATGGACATGATGCCCGGTTTGATGCCCAATGAGCAGCACCCGCTTTACCATCTGTTGCCAAGACCCATCAAGCGCGAGGAATGGGACCGCTGCCTCCGCCAGTTGATGGACCTTTGCTCCGACGAGCAGTTGAAGGCCTGCATCGAAAAATATGGTGAATTGTTTTTCAAACCCTATTCCGGGCGGCCCGCCGCCACATCCATCCATCATGCCTTCCCCGGTGGGCTGCTCAACCACACCTACCAGATGCTGCATATGCTTGAGGGGCTCTATCCCTGCCTGCCCTATCCCATCAAACTCGAGCATTGCGTCATCGCCATCCTCTTCCACGACTACGGGAAGGTGTATGAGTATAAGCCAGAGGGCGACACCCTCCCCGACAAATACCTGCTCGGACATATCTTCATCTCCGCCAACCGACTCTATGGCGACCTCAAGGAGCGCGGCATCGACGAGACCACCATCAAGCAAATCGTGCATATCGTGCTCGCGCACCACGGCGAACTGGAATACGGCTCGCCTGTCAAGCCCTGCTCGCAGGAAGCCGTCATTGTCAACATGCTCGACAATCTATCCGCAAAGACCGACGTGGTGGAGCATACGGGCAATATGGAGAAAAGCCTGGCCCTCGGCACATGTGTCGTGAAATAAGATGGCTCGGTTCGCGCTCTTCAACAAGCATGAAAAAATTTGAAAACTTATTAAATAGGAAACAAAAAGCGTGCGATTTGTAGGGAAACCAAAAAAAATTGCTATATTTGCAAAGTCAACCATGATTGACACGTTTTAATTCACTTTATTCATTTACTAAACTTTAGGTTATGAGAAAATTATTGTTTGCCATGGTAGCCTTTGCACTTTGCTTAGGCGTGAGTTCTTGCAAGAAAGAGGCTCCAGCTGCCGATGACCCTGCAGCTCCTGGTGTGACCGCCACTGATGACAAAGCCGCTTCTGTCTCGCTGCCCGACATCATTGCCAAAGCCAAGGCTGAAGGTGCCAATTGGAGCGTTGACCAGTGGAAAGAGCAGTTCAAGGCTGTCTTGCTCGCTGTTAAGCCTATGTTTATGGCTATGGCCGAAATGAGCAAGAAGATGGAGGCTGCCGGAGAAGATGCCACGAAGATGGCTGAGGCTATGAAAGAACTTGGTGAAATCCAAACGAAATTCGGAGACTTGGAAAAACAAATGGATGAGTTCACAAAGATTGCCGAAGGCACCGAGAACGGCAAGGCTGTCGCTGATGATGAAGAGTGGGGAAAGAAACTCATGGAAGAGCTTGGCATCCCTGATATTGACATTTAAAGAACCCATGACCAACTTACTCTAACAACTTATCGGGCACCTTTTCCACTCAATGATATGATGTGAGGCAGGTGTCCGATTTAATCACCGACCCAAAAGCAGCAACAACCCCAAACCATGACCGAGGACATCCATTCCACCACGCCGCAGGAGCCCACACTGGCAGCCTGCACAGCCACCTGGCCACAGCTCAGCAGCGGCATACGCTACAAGCATCTGGTAGACTACTACTCCTACAATGCCTTCGGCGCCTACAGCCTTTCCAGTGAGGAGTGGGACAACCGCGAGATGATTTTCAACTTCAAGAACAACTCTGAGCTCACCGACCCCATCTCGCATCTCAATGCGATGAACAAAGCCATCGAACTGCTTCTGGCTTTGCTGACCGACAGTTTTGGCGAACTGCTTCCTCAGCTCACATTGGTCTGTATCCCAGCCTCGACGGCTGAGAAGACCGCCGCCCGCTTCGAGGAGTTCTCGCGTATCGTTTGCGAGAAGACAGGCATGGCCAATGGATACACTCACATCACCGTGGTGGCCGACCAGGAGCACCTGAGCGGCTCGCACCTGCCACAATACGACATCGACCGTGAGTTCTTCGGCGGGCGCCCTGTGCTGCTCTTCGACGACATCATGGCCACCGGAGGCAGCATCAACCTCTTTGCCGAGCGCATGGCGGAAGCCGGGGCCGACATCGTGGCAGCCGTCGTGCTCGGAAAGGCCGTCCCACGGAAACAAGAACAAGAATGACCACAACATGACCCAAGAAGAGAAATTTGCCATCGAGAGCCGCATCGTTGATGTGCTGCGCACCGTCTTTGACCCCGAGATACCCGTCAACGTCTATGACCTCGGACTCATCTACCGTATCGAACTGGCCGATGACGGCACGCTCGACATCGACATGACATTCACTGCACCCACATGCCCTGTCGCCGATTACATCCTTCAGGATGTGCGGCAGAAGGTGGAGACAGTGACTGGCGTGACCTCCGCCAACGTGCATCTGGTGTTTGAGCCAGAATGGGACAAGAGCATGATGAGCGAGGAGGCTCGTATGGAATTAGGTTTCGACTAAGCGATGAACAAGAACGTCTATTTCCTCTCCGATGCCCACCTGGGCTCCTGGGCCATCCCCCACGGGCGGATGCAGGAGCGCCGGCTCGTGCGCTTTCTCGACAGCATCAAGACGAAAGCCGCCGCCGTCTATCTGCTGGGCGACATGTTCGACTTCTGGCATGAGTACCGCTATGTGGTGCCCAAAGGCTTCACCCGTCTTTTAGGCAAGATTTCCGAACTTACCGACATGGGTGTGGAGGTGCATTTCTTCACCGGCAACCACGACCTGTGGGTGAACAATTATTTCGAGGAGGAGTGTGGGATGATTGTTCACCGCAAGCCCATCACGACGGAGATTTACGGCAAGGTGTTCTTCCTCGCCCATGGCGACGGCCTCGGCGACCCCGACCGTAAGTTCAAGTTTCTCAAATGGATGTTCAACAATAAAGTCTGCAAGCGGCTGTTCGCCGCCATCCACCCGCGATGGGGGATGTGGTTCGGCCTGTCGTGGGCAAAGAGAAGCCGCATGAAGCACGCCGACGGCAAGGAGCCCCCCTTCATGGGTGATGAGCGCGAGCACCTGGTGCTCTACACCAAGGAGTATATGAAGAGCCATCCCAACATCGACTACTTCATCTACGGGCACCGTCACATCGAGCTTCAGAGGAACCTCTCGCACAAAGCGCATCTGATGATTATCGGCGACTGGATATGGCAGTTCACCTATGTGGTCTTCGATGGCGAGCATATCTTCCTCGAGGAGTATGTCGAGGGCGAGAGCAAGCCATGACACACTGACATCCTTGCCCGACTTGCAGAGACGAAGGCGCCCATCCACCACACGGTGGATGGGCGCCTTCGTATAATATGCTTTTAGGAGTTTGGGAGTTTAGGAGATTTTTTGAGGGAGTTTAGGAGATTTTTTGAGGGAGTTTAGG
>CAMHEL010000293.1 GCA_946184125.1 uncultured Prevotellaceae bacterium | reverse complement strand
AAAAAATGGCTCTTGGAAAAATGTAGTGCTAAATTTTCAATTATCGTAGGATTATTTAATAATTATTCATTGTTTAGGTAACTAAGTCTTTCTTTTTATTTGGCATTTGTATGTTTTTAAGCCATCCAAGAGTTTTCCTGTTATGCGGTATAATAAATAATGTTGAGATATTATTTAATTTTAATTTAGCATAACAAATATGATTTCTTCTTTACATTATTGCGAGGTGCATATTGCACTGTTGGTAAAATCTATGTCTTGTATGGAAAAGATTACAATTGTTTGTATCTTTCAAATTTCAGATTTCGAAACCGTTCTAACTGCTGTCTTTTTTGAATTATTTTGTAAAGATAATACTTTTTTCTGATTTCATGATATTTCATAAAAAATATTACATTAAGAATGAGGAAATTTTTCTAAGTCTCTGAAGTTGTTGACGCAGTTTTCATTTATAAAGTTCGGCATATATGTGAAAGTTCATCCGAACGGCAAATTGCCATTTCCAACACCTCCTCGTCGGTAAGCCGAATTAGGTTGGCGATGACCATGACCATCGTAAACCTTAAATCTCAAATCTCAAACCTCAAATCTCAAACCTTTTTGAATAAAATTCAGGGGCGGTTCCCATCATGGAAACCGCCCCTGAAATCTATGGTTGTTAGAAAAATGATTTAGAATTTTGCCATTTTGATGGCCACCACAGCACATTCACTGCCTTTGTTGCCCAGTCGTCCTCCGGCACGTTCCTGTGCTTGCTCCAGCGTGTCGGTGGTGAGCAGTCCATAGACCACTGGTATCTCGCTCTTGGCGTTGAGCCGTGCGATGCCGTAAGTGACGCCCTGGCAGATGTAATCGAAATGCGGTGTCTCGCCACGTATCACGCTGCCGAGTATGATGATGGCATCGTATCCGCCGTTGAGAGTCATCTGATGAGCACCATAAATCAGCTCGAAGCTGCCGGGTACCGTCTTCACATGGATGTTTTCGGGCAGTGCGCCATGCTCCTCAAGGGTGCTGACAGCACCATGGAGCAAGGCATTGGTGATGACGCTGTTCCATTCCGACACGACGATGCCGATGCACATGTTGCTGGCGTCGGGAACTTTAGAGATACTCTCCTCGGTGATGTGGCGAAGTGCTGTGGCCATTCTCTTTTTCCCTTACTTGGTCAGATATTCGATATATTTGTCGATGTCCTGCTGTGCTGGCGAGCCAAGGTATTTCTCCTTGATTTCCTTCATCAGCTCCAGAGCCTCATCGTTCTTCTTCTGCTTCATGAGTATCATGGCAGCTTTCTTGAGGGCCACGGGGGTCACGGTGTTGTTGGTTCCCGACTTGGCAGCCTTGTCGGCCATGCTTGCAGCCTTCTTGTAGCTGGAGATGGCTTTGTCGTCCTGGTTGGTGTTGCTGTAGGCGTCGCCAAGAGCCATCACGGCGAGTGGGCTCACCAGCAGGTCACCCTTCGGGCTGAATGCCTCAAGATATTTCACGGCCTCTTCCCACTTGTCCTGCTTGGCATAGCACAGACCAGCATAGTAGTTGGCCAGATTGCCGGCCTTCGTGCTGCCATACTGGCTTGCAATCTCGATGAAGCCCGGTGTGCCGAGGCTGTCGCCCTTCAGCGCTTTATCAAAGTTTTGCTGGGCGAAAAGCTCCTGGCTGTGCGAGAGGGCGGTGCTTGCCTTCTCGTTGCGGCTGTCCGAGTAATGGTTCCATGCGATGATGGCGGCGATGGCTGCCACCAGAACGATTAGGAGGGTGATGATTAGTCTTTTGTTCTTTGTCAGAAAAGCCTCCGATTTGTTGAGGGTCTCCAGCAGTTCCTGGTTGCCCTGGGTCTCTTTTTTCTTTGCCATTATGATTTTAAAATTATGATTGTTGTGCGTTGAAAAGATGCCACGACGGCCTCCTCGAAGCGAGGGTAGGGGGGAGGGCATGTTTTTTGCGCCGCAAAATTACTCAATTTATCCCATTCGCTGAAATTTATTGCACCTTTTTTTCGTTTTTCATTCCCAAAAGACGTAACTTTGCAGAAAAAAGGGCCGTCGGTGCCAATAACCACACATGATACTCAACAATATTTCCATCGTCAACTACCGGAATATACTCGCCGCTCAAGTGGAGCTGTCGCCCAAGATGAACTGTCTACTGGGGCATAATGGCATGGGGAAGACCAATTTTCTCGATGCCATCCATTTCCTTTCCTTCTGCCGGAGCGCCCATTCGTCTGTCGACTCACAGCTGATCAGTCATGGACATGAGTTTTTCATGCTCGAGGGGGCTTATCTGACGGAGAATGGCGACACCGAGAACATCTACTGCGGCATGAAGCGCGGTCAGAAGAAGCATTTCAAGCGCAATAAGAAGGAGTACAAGAGGCTGTCGGAGCACATCGGGCTGATTCCTCTCATCCTTGTCTCGCCTTCCGACTCGATGATTATCGACGGGACGAGCGAGGAGCGTCGGCGCTTTATCGATATGGTCGTCTCGCAGTACGACAACACCTACCTCACTTCGCTTGTGGCTTACAACAAGGCGCTGCAGCAGCGCAACGCACTGCTCCGAATGGAAGAGGAGCCCGACCCGGCGTTGCTCGAGGTGTGGGAGATGCAGATGGCAAAGGAGGGAGAGTGCGTCTTCGAGCGGCGCAGACAGTTCGTCGAGGAGTTCGTGCCAGTTTTCCAGCGTATCTACGACAGCATCTGCTCTTCCGGGGAGAAAGTGTCGGTGGATTATATCTCCCACGCGCAGCGTGGCCCTCTTGCCGAGGTCATCAGCCAGGGGCGCATGAAAGACCGTGCCGTGGGGTACTCGCTGCATGGCATCCACCGCGACGAGCTCGACCTGCGTCTCGAAGGATACCCCATGAAGAAAGAGGGCAGCCAGGGGCAGACCAAGTCGTTTGCCATCGCCATGAAACTGGCCCAGTTCGACTTCCTCAGGCGCACAAGCAGCCGTACTACGCCGCTGTTGCTCCTCGACGACATCTTCGACAAGCTCGATGCCGCACGAGTGGAGCAAATCGTGGGTATCGTGGGAAGCGATGACTTCGGACAAATCTTCATCACCGACACCAACCGTGATCACCTCGACCAGATTCTGAGGCATTTCGATTTCGACCACCGCATCTTCGATGTGGCAGATGGAGAGATACGACTAAAGAATGCTTGATTACCTATTTTATTTGAATCTTTAATTGAATATAAAAAGATATGTTCCGGCGCGACGTAAAAGACCTTAATAGTGTCCTTCTCTATTTTCTCAGACATTCGGGCCTTGAGACTCCGCTCCTCCAGCGACGTCTCATCGATTCGTGGGATGAGGTGACAGGAAAAGTCATCTCCAAATACACTGGGCAGAAATTCATCTCCAACCAGACCCTCATGGTGAAGATTGAGAATGCCGCACTACGTGCCGAACTGTCGATGATGCGCACTCAACTCGTCAATAAGCTCAATGAGCGTGTAGGTGCAAGAGTCATCGTCGACATCAAGTTCTTTTGAAATGACCTCGGGCTTCCCTAATAGTCTGTAACATCTAAAAGTTATATTATGACTGATGTTCCTCTTTTTTATCACGAATTAGAGAGACTTGTCGAAGACCCACTGACCGAAGGGAGGTAA
>CAMHEL010000292.1 GCA_946184125.1 uncultured Prevotellaceae bacterium | reverse complement strand
GAGTATCCCGAACTGGGCATGGAGGCCATCTGGAAAATCGTCGTGGAGGACTTCCCCGCATTCATCCTCGTCGATGACAAAGGAAACGACTTCTTCAAGACCCTCAAGCCCTGGACACCCTGCGTAAAGGCATGAGATTCTTTGAGGAGTTTGGGAGTTTAGGAGTTTGGGAGTTTAGACAATAGCTTTCTGACTTTCGTCCTAAGCGCCAGTCAAATCTCAAATGCCCCTGTAGCAAAAACTTATCACTTAGAATCTAAAAACATCGGCGGCCTATAAAGGTCGCCGATGTTTTTTTTGACCCACTGTAAGGTCTTAGCTCGTCTAAGACCGAAAAAAAGGCACAATAGCACGATGGTGTAGCGGTCTTATTGTTACATTAGTTTCATAGAGAGGATATCCTCAATCAGTAAAAATCGTGCCACAGCATTTGCATAATTGACAAAAAACATTTATCTTTGCATGAGTTCCAATAGCGACAAAGGAACAAGCTCTTTTCGTGCTATCAACATTATCAACCTGACAAGAAACCAAAGACATGGCGAAATACTTAGACCCGAAAGCTGATCTGACTTTCAAGAAAATCTTCGGAGAGCATCCCGACTTGGTTATCAGCCTGCTCAATGCGCTGCTGCCCCTTGACGAGAAGGGCAAAATCACCGACATAGAGTACCTACCCACTGATTTGCCCCCCGAACAGCCACTGTTCAAAAACAGCATCGTCGATGTACGCTGCAAGGCCTCCGACGGGCGGCAGTTCATCGTCGAGATGCAGATGGAGTGGACCACCGCCTTCAAGCAGCGCGTCCTCTTCAACGCATCGAAGGCATACGTGAGGCAGCTAAAGAGAGCAAAGAGATACCAACTGCTCAGACCCGTCTACGCCCTGAGCCTGGTCAACGCTGTCTTCGAGCCCGACATGGAGGAGTTCTACCACTATTACAAGATGGTGCACGAGGAGCATACCGAGAAAGTGATTGACGGCCTCAACCTCGTGTTTGTCGAACTGCCCAAGTTCCGCCCGCAGACCGTCAGCGAGAAAAAGATGATGGTGCTGTGGCTCCGCTTCCTCACCGAGATTGATGAAAACACGAAGCAGGTGCCTGCAGAGTTGCTGGAGGACCCCGATGTGAGCCGTGCCATCAACATGGTGGAGGAGTCGGCCTACACCGAAACCGAGATGGCAGCCTACGACAAATTCTGGGACGCCATACGCGTAGAGCAGGCTTTCGTCGATGAGGCAGAAATCAGGTATGAGAAGGGCTTGGAGAAGGGCTTGGAGAAGGGAAGAGAAAAAGGCAGAGAAGAAGGCATAGAGATAGGCAAGGAAAAAGGCAAAGAACAAGCCAACATGGCCATTGTCCGCCGAATGAAGGAAAGAGGCTTTTCTGTAGAGGAAATAGCCGACATGACGGGTCTCACACCCGAGGAAATCGAATGCCTATGATGCTCAGTAGTAATGTCGAAATACCCAAACTTCTAAACGCCCAAACCAACAGACTCCCCTAATACCACTATATTCCTTCAGATGGTTTAAACGAAAAGGGTGTGCTCGTAAAGCACACCCTTTTCATTTGATTTAAAATTGACCGTCTTAGCTTAATATTTTAATTGTTAATTGTTAATCTTCAATTTTCAATCTTCAATCTTCAATCTTCAATCTTCAATATTAAAAAAGTTCTATTCCTGTGAGAATCCATATCCGTTTTTGAAGCCTCCGGTCGACATCACGTTAGGCGTGAAGGGCCAGAAATAGATGGGAGCGCTCACATAGTCGTAATCCAGGAAGAGATACTTGTAGTACTCATCGTCGTTGCTTACCAAATCGACGCCCCAGTTCTCCTTCTTGTATCCATCAGCCTCGAGTGCTGCAGCCTCCTCGTCGCTGATGCGGGTGAACAGGCCCTTGATAGCGAGGTTGGTGGCAGGGGTGCTGGTGCCATAGTTCAGTCCGTACGACTCCCAGTCATCATTCTGTCCACGCCATCCTGGTGCGAGCACAGGGTCATCCTCCTTGCCGGCGGGGGTGATGCCAGTCAGACGGTAGCCATAGATGCTCTTGGCATCCACCAACTTCGTCCACACATAGTTGGAAATCACGTTCCCATTGGCGAACTCATAGTAGCCGTTGTTCTTCAGTCCGTCGAGCATGGCACGTGTGAGTTCTTTCACAGCCTTGATTTTCTCACCGACGAGTCCCGAGCGGATGAGGGTGAACCGGCGGTCGCCTTCTCCAGCGAATTCGAAGCCACGCTCATCGATGATGGCATTGTAGAGCGAGCCCGACTTGGCGATGAAGGCGTCGGTGTTGGCACCGCCATTGGGGAAGGCCCTGTTGCGAATCTTGTCGAGATAGGTCCTTGCATTACCATTGTCGCCCGTGGCGGCACATGCCTCAGCATAGCCCAGGTAGATTTCGGAGAGACGCATGTAGGGCTGGTTGATACCCGACTTGCGCTGTGCTCCCACCCATACGTTCTTCTGGCGGTTCTCATCCCATTTGTTGGTGGAGATGCCGCCGCCGCTGGCCTTTGAGTTGGGCTTGAAGGGGATGAGGCGCTCCACACCCTTTCCGGTGCTTCCCGTCACGGTGCAGGATACATCACGGCGCACATCCTTCGGGTCGAACATACCATAGTAGAAGGCGGGGTTGATGCGGCCCTGTCCGTAAGCCTTGCACGGGTATGCATTCTTTGAGCCACCGTCGGATGGACGTCCGAAGGAGTAGCTGCGGGCATCGTTGCCACCGCCCTGCTGCATAGGAGCCTCATAAATCGACTCGTCGGCGTAGGTGGCGTCAGCCTCATGCATCTGAAGGAAGAATGTGTCGTAGCTGTCGCTGAACTTGGCTATGCCGGGATTGTCGATGACTTTCTTGAAATAGGTCTTAGCCGTGTTAATCAGGTTCTGCCAGTCGGCGCGGCGTCCGTAGGAGGCACCGTTGTTGTCGTTGCCCTTCTTCTCGATGGTCAGCGCGTTGCCCTGTCCGTCGACGGGAGTGATGTCGCCACGGCGTGTCTGGTAGCCACCTGCCTCAAGGGCGATGCGCCCGATAAGTCCCTGCACATAGGTCTGCGAGAAGTAGTTTTTCACACCCCCCTCATAGTCGGGGCAGCTTCCCAGCGGGTACATGAGCGGTTCGACGGCAATGAGATCGGCAAGGATGGTGTCGTAGATGGAGTCGCGTGGTGTGAGGCCGCTGGCCTGCTGTCCGAGGCGTGCCTGATAGGGCACATCGCCCCAGTTCTTCACCAACTCGCGGTATGCGGAGGCCTTCAGAGCCACTGCCTCGCCATAGAGCTGGCTGAGGCTGTTGGCCGTAGTGGCCTTGGCGATTTTCTCCTCAAAGTCTTTCATGCTCTGCACGGCGGTGATGATGGCATTGGCCTTGCTCACCACATTGAACAATTTGGCATAGATGTCGTCCTCTTTGAGGTACGAGAGCAGTCCGTAGCTTGAAGCATATTTGCCATTCTGGTAGAAAGACTCGGGATAATGGCGCCCGGGCTGGTTGCTGAATGCCTCGGGGTGGCGCATGATGTCGGAGCCTGCCACATCGGCGGCATACCACAGTCCGTCGCCGAAGATACCATTCTGCAGGATGTCGCGCCATGCCTCGTAGCCTCCGTCCATGGCAGCATGAGCCGTCACCATGTTGGAGAAGACGAAGT
>CAMHEL010000291.1 GCA_946184125.1 uncultured Prevotellaceae bacterium | reverse complement strand
ACGCTATGCCGGGAGCGTCGGCGTGGAGCGCACCATCGGGCACACCCGTCTCCACTGCCTCATCATCCTCTGGCGCGGCATGGACATCGCCGTGGCAGAGGAGTTGGGTTGAAATTTGTAAAAAAGTCTATCAGGAGTTAATCAAGGGGAGTTTGGAAATTAATTTTGCTCCTATACCATGTTGGTCTGGTTACTTCCTAAAAAAGAGCTGGTTTTGTCTTTTTGATATACAAAAATACCTTGTAAGTCATTGATTTACAAGGTATTCTGAGTACACCCGTAGGGAATCGAACCCTAATCGAAGGAACCGGAATCCTTTATTCTATCCATTGAACTACGGGTGCGTGTTAATCTGCCATATAGCCCCATGTGGGAGCCTCATGGTAAATTCGGGTGCAAAGGTACTAATATTCAAGTTCAGAACAAAATAAATCTTTCTTTTTTTTAAATGAGTTGAATAATTTTGAAGGTGTTTAGGAACTTTTGAAGAGTTTGGAAGAAGCTTGGGAGCAAGGAGTTTTTGGGGGTGAGTTTGGAAGTTTATTAGTTTGGGGAGTTTAGGCATTGTAATAAGGTTCGGGCGCATGAAGTCAAGCATCTGATACCTATGGTCAAAGTTTGACAGGAGTTTTCTTTCGTGATTGGTGGAACACCATTCTCATACGGTTTTTACTGAAAGTAGTGGGTACTTGATGATATGTAGAATGAAAAAAGTTCCAAAATGAGTGGCGTTTGTGTTTTTTTTGCTAAATTTGCCATGTCGCAGTAGCCGTTGTCGCTTCTATAATACCACCCAGAAGGAAAGTGAATTTCCAAAAACAAGTGTGATGAATTGCAACTTGCTGTTGTTTAATGAATTAAATATTTACGAATTCGAATTGGTGCGTAAATAGAGATGTCTGAGAATGATGTGATTACAAATAACCAAAAATAAATCTAACTGGCATGAATAATTTTTTCTTATTGACAAACACCTTGGTCGTTTTTATGGCCGCAGTATTATTGGGATGCACAAAAGGAAAGGAAACAGGTGCTTCTGGTGAAGTAGAAAGCCAAACCAGCACCCAAAATGGTTCGACCGACGGGGCTTGGGAAGCAGATGAAGTGCCTCCTGTACTTGCCGTTTGCGTCAAAGGGCTACCGCTCTTCGCCCCCTTCAACGAAGGAGACATCATCGATGGCGGCAAAGTGCTGAAGCAATCTCCCAAGGAATACACACAATTCATCATGGGAGAGGAGGCATACGGTATCACCTATCAGGAGGAGAAAAACCCAGATCTCGAGCACGATACCAGCTACCTCAACCAATATCTCTATAAGTCGGCAGACGGAATGAAGGGACAGTTGTTCGGCTATACCAATGTCAAGGATATAGAGCACTATATGATGACCCATGGCGATGTGATGCCTGAAGGTGACTTCATTCCAATGGAATATGCCTATGGCATTATTGTGGGAGCTGACTATCTGAAAGACCGCAGCATCATTTCATTCTATTCCACTACGACAGAAGACCCCAACGAGCCACAGTTCAGCCATGATGTGATTGCCAAGGTGGAGAAAACTCTTGGTGCGAAAGTGGAGAAAAACCGCATCAGTCATATCATTGGCGATGGGGAATATCAGTTAGGTGTCATGCGAACCCAGCCCAACGACAAATACGGCATTGCAGCCTGGGTGCTCGCCAAGGGCAGCGATGTCACTCTTTGGACCGACACCTGCGAGGTGGTGGAGGAAGAGCATCGCGTCTATTGGTCGAACTACGACCCTGACGAATACATGGAACCAGCTGTTCTCGCCGTGGTCAAGGGTGAGAATGGTCTCGACATCTATTGCAACCACATGTCGACCGACGAGACTGCCAACTACATGCTGATGAGGCAGAAGAAGGCGTCGTTCGTTAAGTTCGACATGGGTGGTTTCTATCAGATGTATGAGTGAACCGAAACACTTTCAGACTTGTAAAAAATACAATGATTATCATTATGAAGAAGTATTGCTTGTTGCTTTTAGCAGCTTGTCTTGCTGCCTCAGTCATGGCACAGGAGAAATTTGAGTTGGGCAAGCCCAATGACGATAACTACAGATATTTGGATGAATATCTGGCTCTCAAAGAGTATATTGACTATAAGAAGTATCCCAATTTCAAACTTGGTGCTGGTACGACCGTAAGCGATTATCTCAACAAATCTTTGGTCAAGAACTTGATTAACAAGAACTTCACTGAGACTGTCGCTGGCAATGCCATGAAAATGGCGAGTTGTGTGGATGGCAATGGCAACATGAATTTCTCTACGGTGAAGAACTATGTGAATGCCGCAACCGCAGCTGGTCTCCATGTCTATGGTCACACCCTTGCCTGGCATTCACAGCAGCCAAACGGCTGGCTGAGGAAACTCCTTGCCGACAAACCTGCCCCTGAACTTACCGATGGCGATGTCGACATCTGGTCACAGGTCGCCATCCATGACTTCCGCACCCAGCAGAACGTTGGATGGAAAGCGTCAGAAGCCGACTTTGGATACTCCATCAAATTCGACGCGACAAATGGTCTCGTTCTCACCACCACCAAACAATATTCATGGGAAGTGCAGTTTGTTGCCATGTCTGATATCATTCTCACCAAAGGTAAGACCTACAAGATGACCATGACCGTAAAAGGTTCCAAGGCAGGGCGATTGGACGGGCGTCTTGGTGACTGGGGTGGCGGCACCAACGTCAATGTTTCCTTTACTACAGAGTGGCAGGATGTTGAGGTCAGCGTCAAACCTACGATGGAGAGCAGTTTCCTGCTGCTCCATGTACCCAATTACATAGGTGATGTGTATATCAAGAGCATCAAGTTTGAGGAGCAAAAGAAAGGCCAGACTGTCAATGAAGAACGACGCTGCCTCAAGGCTCATGCAACAGCAAGGAAAAGTGAGGCATGGGACAACCAGATGTGGCTGGTTCCGGGCTCTTTCGCTTCAGGCTCAAGCTTTGTGTTCACTGCCGATGTGCGTGCCGACAAACCAGCATACGCATCGACACAAATTCACAACGCTCCAGGGTCATACGTACATTATGAAGCGTTGGGCAACGTGAACTTCACGACTGAGTGGAAGACCGTCACTGTCAGCGGAAAGTTCAACGCGGCAGGGCAAAGCATTGCATTCAACCTCAGTGAGCTTGCCGAGGAGAACAACTACTACTTCGATAACGTAAGTCTGAAGATTGGCGGAGTGGAGAAAATCAAGAATGGCGACTTTGAAGGTACTGATGTAAGCTCATTCAAGGTCAAGGAGAATGGTGGCAGTGTCGTCGCTCCTTCTATCTGTGAAAATCTTTCATATATCTATGTGCCAACCACTATCCCCCTGACACAACAGGAGCGTCATGACACCCTCGTTTATGCCATGGACAAGTGGATTAAGGGTATGATGGATGCCTGTGGCGGAAAAGTCAAGGCTTGGGATCTGGTCAATGAGGCCATCTCGGGTGGTGGTAACGACGGGCAGGGTAATTACACCCTGCAGCACTCAGAGGGGTATAATCCCGATGGCACGTGGGATGTCGGTGGTAGCGCTTTCTATTGGCAAGATTACATGGGCGACCTCGAATATGTTCGTCAAGCCTGCCGTCTTGCCCGTCTTTATGGCCCGGAGGACGTGGTCCTCTTCATCAACGACTACAACCTTGAGTCTGACTGGGATGGCAACAAGAAACTCAAGTCGC
>CAMHEL010000290.1 GCA_946184125.1 uncultured Prevotellaceae bacterium | reverse complement strand
AGGATTTGCAATCCGAAAATCTCATTAAAAATGGGCTTATACTCAATGCAGGTGGATTGCAAATCCACCTGAGCGTAAGAATCGCTGAATAATTACTACTCTCGGGAATGGACTATATTTTTATCCCGAATTTGAGATTTTTTAGAATTTTTCGTTGCGTTCGGGATAAAAAAAATTCTCTAATTCGGGATAAAAACCTGAGTTCGTGATAGCTTCACTTTTTCTTCTTTTTTGTGAACACCGTAAGGTGTTTTTTCATAAGCATGAGCTTTTTCCCTATTGACAATCAATTTTTTCAATCTTTTTCTTAAGCGAAGCGTTTTTTATCCTCTCTCTGTTAACAAGTTGGCGTAAACCTCTCTCTCTGTATCAGTCAGGAAACTGTATTTTCCTTATGCCTCCATTAGCCAGGAAGAAGATTAAAAACCGCTTCGCTTAAGAAAAATGTGATTAAGAGAGTGCCAAGCAAGCTTGCTTGCAATTGGCCGAGCGTGAACATTTTATGCAAAAAGGAATAAAAATAAATAAAAAGGCCCCCCTAAACCCTTGGCAAAGAGAGAAAACACACCTTTCGGTATGCTCAAAAAGGGAGAAAAAATAAGTTAGCTCATAGTAGTAAGGTTAAATTCCGTCGCTTGCGACATACAATTCTTGAAAATTCCTTTTTTGTTGCATATAATTCTCAAGATTACCTCCCTTCGGTCAGCGGGTCTTCGACAACCAAAGGTCGACGTGCAATTTCAGAGTTCAATCTATCATTGACTGATGACTACGATGAAAAAATATCTCCATGGGTAGGAAACTTCAATTATGAATTATGAACTATGAATGATGAATTTCAAATCGGCTTAGCCAAAATCAATTTTTTATAGTTTTATTTGGCTTTTCGGTCAAAACACCTTATCTTTGCACCGATTTTGTTGGAAAAGGGAGTTCGTCAACCACTCCCAATCATACTAACACCAGCCGCAATGGTGGAATTGGTAGACACGAGGGACTTAAAATCCCTTGACCAGGAATGGTCGTGCGGGTTCGAGTCCCGCTCGCGGCACTTCATTTCTCTTCCCCTATGAAACATACACTCCCTTTTTTGTTCATGGTGATGCTCCTCTCGGCATGCGGCGTGGACAGCGGCCATTTCAAAATCTCCGGGCGCTTCCTCAACATGAACCAGGGCGAATTCTACATCTACAGCCCCGACGGCGACATACAGGGCATCGACACCATACACGTCGTGGGAGGACGATTCACCTATGAGAAACCCTGCGAGCGGAAAGCCATGCTCATGCTCGTCTTCCCCAACTTCTCCGAACAGCCCATCTTCTCCGAGCCGGGAAAAAGCATCGAACTGAACGCCGACGCATCGCACATGAAGGAGATGACCATCAAAGGCACCAAAGACAACGAGCTCATGACGACTTTCAGGCGGCAGACGCTCGACCTCTCACCACCAGAGATAGAAAAACAAGCCGAGGAGTTCATCAAGAAGCACCCCGACTCGCCCGTCGGCACTTACCTCTTGCGCAAATACTTCATCCAGAAACAGCCACCGGCCTACGACAGAGCCGTCACACTCACCGACTACATGCTCAGGAAACAGCCCAAGAACGGCGCACTGAACGGTCTGCGACGCCGGCTCACACAGCTGAAAAACAGCATGAACGGCAGCCTACCCCACTTCTCGGGGCCTACCATCGACGGAGGAACTGCCAGCGAACGTGACCTCGACAACGATGTGGGGGTCGTCTGCACATGGAGCACATGGAGCTACGAAAGCCTCGAAATACTCAGGCAGGTAAAACGCAAAGCCAGAAGCTCGGGAGGAAGACTGCGCGTCGTGGCCATCTGCGTCGATGCAAGCAAAAAAGAATGCATGCGAATCATTGAGAGAGACACCCTCAACTTCCCCGTTATCTACGACGGAAAACTGCTCGAGACCGATGCCATGCTCAGCGCAGGACTGTCGGGCGTGCCCGACAACATCGTCGTCAACAAGCGGCGCATCGTCGCCAGCGGACTCAGCCGCAACGACCTGCTCGACAAAATAGACCAACTGTTGGGTAACAACAAGAAATAACCTAAAACCATGCTCGCCAAAACATATTGTGCCGCTGTCGTGGGACTGGAAGCCACCACCATCACCGTAGAGGTGAACATGACGCGGGGGGTGAACTACAACCTCTCGGGCATGGCCGACACTGCTGTCAAGGAAAGCTACTCGCGCATCTTCGCTGCATTGCCCAACGTAGGATACAAACTGACGCTCTCCAACCTCACCATCAATCTTTCACCCGCCGACATCAAGAAGGAGGGTAGCAGCTACGACCTGCCTATCGCCATCGGCGTACTCGCTGCCTACGGGAAAATCGACACCAAGGACCTCGACAAATACATGCTCGTCGGCGAACTGGGCCTCGACGGTAGACTGAAGCCCATACGCGCGGCACTGCCCATCTCCATCAGGGCAAGAAAGGAGAAATTCAAAGGACTTATCGTGCCACGCGACAATGCCCGAGAGGCTGCCGTCGTCAACAACCTCGAAGTCTATGGCATGGACGACATCACACAGGTCATCAGCCTGCTCGAAGGGAAGTCGGATGTGCAGCCCACCGTGGTCGACACCAGAAAGGAATTCTATGAGCAGCAGTATAAATTCGACCTCGACTTCGCCGACGTCAAAGGGCAGGAGAACGTGAAAAGGGCGCTCGAGGTGGCGGCGGCTGGCGGGCACAACATCATCATGATAGGCCCACCGGGAAGCGGCAAGTCGATGATGGCCAAGAGACTACCAAGCATCCTGCCACCGCTGTCGCTCGCCGAAAGCCTCGAAACCACACAGATACACTCCGTGGCAGGGAAACTCAGCCGCGAGACCTCACTCATCTCCCAAAGACCCTTCAGGGCGCCACACCACACCATCTCGCAGGTGGGACTCTGCGGAGGAACGGCAAGCGCACAGCCCGGAGAGGTATCACTCGCACATAATGGTGTGCTCTTCCTCGACGAACTGACCGAATTTTCGAAACAGACCCTCGAGGTGCTGCGCCAACCGCTCGAAGACCGCGTCATCACCGTGGCACGGGCCAAATTCACCGTTCAATACCCCTGCTCCTTCATGTTCGTCGCATCCACCAACCCCTGTCCGTGCGGATACTACGGCGACCCCACCCACACCTGTATCTGCACACCCGGACAAATCCAGCGGTATATGGGGAAAATATCAGGACCGCTGCTCGACCGCATCGACATCCAATGCGAGATACAGGCGGTGCCCTTCGCACAACTCTCGCAGATGAAGCCAGGGGAGCCAAGCGAGAAGATACGCGAGCGCGTTATCGCTGCAAGGAAAATTCAGGAGGAGCGCTTCAAAAACCACAAAGGCATTCACTGCAACGCACAGATGACCGAGCGAATGCTCCATCTCTATGCCGAGCCCGACGAGAAAAGCACCGAACTACTCAGAATGGGCATGGAGCGCCTCAAACTCTCTGCAAGGGCTTACGGACGAATCCTCAAAGTGGCACGCACCATCGCCGACCTCGATAACTCCGAACAGGTCAAGGCATCGCATATCGCCGAGGCCATCGGATACCGAAACCTCGACCGAGGCGACTGGGCGGAAAGAGGGGTTTGATTCCGGCTACGCCGATTGAATATTGAAAATTGAAAATTGATCCCGGCTGCGCCGATTGAAAATTAAAGATTGAAGATTGAAAATTAAACTTCGCTTTCTTCGTATGCAGCGATTATAAAGCAGCAAAAAGCCATGAATTATCAAACTATTGTCTAAACTCCCAAACTCCTAAACTCCTAA
>CAMHEL010000289.1 GCA_946184125.1 uncultured Prevotellaceae bacterium | reverse complement strand
TACGTGCCATAAAAAAAGCAGGACAAAAGCCCTGCTTCTTTTTGTCGGGATGAGGTGGCCTTTGGCTCAGAACCCTACGTCCATCAAAAAAGCAGAGCGTTTGCCCTGCTTCTTTTCTTTCAGTCGGGATGAGGCGACTCGAACGCCCGACCCCTACGTCCCGAACGTAGTGCGCTACCAACTGCGCTACATCCCGATTTTGCGGTGCAAAGGTAGGCTTTTTTTGTTATACTGGCAAATTTTTCGCCCTATTTCTTTTTTCAGCGCAAAAGGGGTGGGTGAATATTGACCAATAGGCAGGCCTCTACAGCAAGGCGGGAAGCTCGAAAAGGCGGGTGCTGTTGCTGCCCTTGATGAGGATGTGATACCCCTCTGGGCACTGCTGTGCGATGGCGGCCTTCACCTCCTCCACATCATGGAACTTGCTGAAGGGACACTCGATGCCATCGAACTCCTCGCCGACGAGCCACACCTTGTCGAAGCCATTCTGCATGAGGAAATCCACCACCCTCCGGTGCTCCTCATCGCTGACATCACCCAACTCGCGCA
Source organism: uncultured Prevotellaceae bacterium (assembly GCA_946184125.1). Classification (GTDB taxonomy): domain Bacteria; phylum Bacteroidota; class Bacteroidia; order Bacteroidales; family Bacteroidaceae; genus Prevotella. Next base: position 3,367 of record CAMHEL010000289.1, on the reverse strand, counting down.
TGGCCCCGAGGATAGCCATTTTCGGAGTCACCTCCATGTCGCGGAAATTGTTGAGAGCCGCTGCCATGCTCGTCGGGTTGGCATTGTAGGTGTCGACGATGAGGCGGTTGTGCGGTGTTACGGTGAGTTGTGAGCGGTTGTTGCTTGGCACGTAGTTGGCCAGAGCGTGGCACACCTGTTCCTGGCTGACGCCAAAGTAAATGCCGATGGCAGCAGCAGCCAGCATGTTGTAGATGTTGTATGCGCCAATGAGGTGAGTGGGCACCGTATGCCACTCCCCTCCCCCATGCCTCCACCTCATGGTGAGCATGGGGTCGCAAGTCACCACTTCTCCGGCGGCACACAGTCCTTCGTTGTCGCCGACACCGTATGGCACGAGCGACAGTCCCTGTGCGATGGCCCTCAGGTGCTCGTTTCCGCAGTCGATGAACACCACGCTGCCCTCCCTGCCTCGCAGGAAGTCGTAGAGCTCGCCCTTGGTCTTCACGACCCCTTCGAAACTGCCGAAGCCCAGAAGATGCGCCTTCCCCACGTTGGTGATGATGCCATAGTCGGGCTCTGCTATCTCCACCAGTTCACGGATGTCGCCCGGATGGCTGGCTCCCATCTCCACCACGGCGATGTCGTGCTCGCGTGTGAGACGCAGCAGCGTCTTCGGCACTCCAATGGGGTTGTTGAGGTTGCCCTGGGTGTAGAGCACATTGAACCGTTCGCCAAGCACGGCGGCGATGAGCTCCTTGGTGGTGGTCTTCCCGTTGGTGCCCGTCACGCCGATGATGGGTGTGGCAAGCGTGCGGCGGTGATGGCGTGCCAGCAGCTGGAGCGTGCGCAGCCCATTCTCGACGAGGATGAAGCGGCTGTCGCCCTTGGCGCAAGCCTCGTCATCGACAACGGCATAGGCACATCCCTGCTCGAGCGCTTTGCGTGCGAACTGGTTCCCATCGAAGTTTTCACCCTTGAGGGCAAAGAATATCGAGCCCTCGGGACAGTCACGACTGTCGGTCGTCACCACCGGGTGCTGCTCGAAAAAGTGGTATAATTCTTCTATTGTCATAGTCGGTCAATGTTTTGAGGATGCAAACTTACAACTAATTTTCGTAATGAGGGATATTTTATGGAATATTTTATTTACCTTTGCAGATTGAAGGGGCAAAAGCCCGCTTTCAGTGAGATGAAAAACCAAGGACACCGCACCATTTGTGTGGGAGGACGGCTGATGGACCTGTCGCAGCCCCGTGTGATGGGCATCCTCAATGCCACCCCCGACTCGTTCTACAGTGCCAGCCGCACACAGGACGAGCAGGCCGTAGCAGCACGTGCCGAGGCCATTCTGACCGAGGGAGGCGACATCATCGACGTCGGAGCCTTCTCCACACGCCCAGGTGCCACGGTGGTGGACCCCGCCGAGGAGATGGCGAGGCTGAGGTGGGCGCTGTCCATCATACGCCGTGAGCATCCCTCAGCCGTGGTCAGTGTCGACACCTTCCGGCCCGAGGTGGCCCAGATGGCCGTCGAGGAATATGGCGCCGACATCATCAACGACGTCACCGAGGGCACCGGCATGATGGGCGTGGCCGGCACCGGCGCACCATCGGCGATGTTCGCCATGGTGGCACGTCTCCACGTGCCCTACATCCTCACTTCTGTGCAGCCGGGCATCGCCCCGATGCTGTCGGCCTTTGCCCTCGAGGTGCAGCAGTTGCACGACCTTGGTGTGAGCGACATCCTCCTCGACCCGGGCTTCGGTTTCGGCAAGACGCTGGAGCAGAACTACGAGGTGATGGTGCATCTCTCCCGCCTCGGTGCGCTGGGTCTCCCCGTGCTGGTGGGCGTGTCGCGCAAGTCGATGGTCACACGTCTCGTGGGCTGCACCGCCGAGGAGGCACTCGCCGGCACCACCGCACTGCACGCCCTTGCCCTCGCCCGTGGCGCCTCGGTGCTGCGCGTCCACGACGTAGGAGCGGCGGTACAGGCCGTAGCCTGCACCATGCGCTGCATAGACCCCGACATATTCTCCATACACTAAAATCAAGAGAAAACACCCATACTGATGAAAGAACTGATAGACATGCTGAGTTTCAGTTTCAAGGACTTGCTCGACATCTTCCTGGTGTCGGTGATTATCTACTACTGCTATAGGCTGATGAAGGAGTCGCGGTCCATCAATGTGTTCGTGGGCATCCTTGTCTTCATCGTCATCTGGCTCGTAGTGTCGCAAGTGCTCGAGATGCGGCTGCTCGGCAGCATCCTCGACAAGTTGGTCAGCGTGGGTGTGATTGGTTTCATCATCCTCTTCCAGAACGAGGTGCGCCGCTTCCTCTACAACCTCGGAGCGCACCAGCGCATGGAGCCCCTGATGCGCTTCTTCGGCCGCCGCCGCACGATGGTCGACAGCACCCTCATCCTGCCCATCGTGAATGCCTGCATGAGCATGGCACGCAACAGGGTGGGAGCGCTCATCATCATCGAGAGAGCCATACCGCTCGACGACCTCATGCAGGGGCTGGGCGAGATGATTAATGCGGAGGTCAACCAGCAGCTCATCGAGACCATCTTCTACAAGGGCTCACCGCTGCACGACGGTGCCATGATTATATCGAAGAAGCGGATACGTGCCGCAGGATGCGTGCTTCCGGTGTCGCACAGCATCGACATACCCAAGGAATTAGGACTGCGACACCGTGCCGGAATGGGCATCTCGGAGGAGAGCGACGCCATCGCCATCATCGTCTCCGAGGAGACCGGGCGTGTCTCCGTAGCCATCAACGGGGAGTTCCAGCTGCGCCTCTCATTCGAAGACCTCGAGAGCATCCTCACCAAGGAAATGAGTTAGACAACGAGACAACGATAAACACATACTTTTATATTCACCTAAAATAAAAAAACAGACTATGAGTTTAGTACAGCAAATCATCGACCGCGCTAAGAGCAACAAGCAGCGCATCGTGCTCCCTGAGTCGACAGAGGAGCGCACCCTGAGAGCCGCCGACCGTGTCCTCGCCGAAGACATCGCCGACATCATACTCATCGGCAACCCCGATGAGATTTTCTCTCTGGCCAAGGAGTGGGGGCTTGAGCACATCGGCAAAGCCACCATCATCGACCCGGAGAACAACCCCAAGAGCGAGGAATACGCCGAACTGCTCACCGAACTGCGCAAGAAGAAGGGCATGACCATCGAGAAAGCCAGGGAACTGGTGAAGAATCCCCTCTACCTGGGCTGCATGATCATCAAGACTGAGGGTGCCGACGGACAAATATCGGGAGCCCTGAGCACCACGGGCGACACCCTTCGCCCCGCCCTGCAAATCATCAAGTGCTCACCGGGCATCACCTGTGTGAGCGGCGCCATGCTCCTCATCACCAA
>CAMHEL010000288.1 GCA_946184125.1 uncultured Prevotellaceae bacterium | reverse complement strand
TCCTAATTCCTCATTCCTAATTCCTCATTCCTAATTCCTCATTCCTAATTCCTAACTAGCGCCTAAAGTCTAAACCCTAAAATACAATTCGGAACACCGGTGCGATGTCATTGGGCTTCTGAGCAGGCACAGTCACTGTGAGGCCGTTGATGTCGTGGGAGAACTTCACGTCGCCGCCGCCAAGCAGAGACACCCGTGCCACCTTGCCACTGTAGGAAGGAGCGGAGCGGGCGAAAGCCTTGAAGGTGAAGTCGCCAGCAACAGGCCACGCCATGATGGTGGCATACACCACACCGTCTTTCTCGACATAGCGCACATCCTGGGCAGAGTATTTCTGACCCTCGTTGAACCCCTGGGCATTCATCGGGTTCGAAGCCTCTGCCAGCGGCCCCTCGCCGAAAGTCTTCCACGGGCGCGTGCCGTAGATGCTCTCGCCGTTGATGTCCATCCATGCCTTGATGTCGGCCAGCACACGGCGCTCCTTGTCGTCGATGGTGCCATTTCCACGCACGGGGATGTTCAGCAGCAGATTGCCGTTCTTCGACACCACATCCACCAACATACGCACTACGGTGGCACCGCTCTTGTAGCTCCCGTCGTTGTATCTCGACTGGTTGTAGTGCCAGTCGCCGATGCAGGTGCACGTCTGCCAATAGGTGTCCTGTGGGCGGTCGGGGATGCCACGCTCCACGTCCCACATCATATAGTCTTTCTGCTCTGCCGTCAGCTGCTTCCCCGTGACCACCACCTGCTGACGTCCCCCGTGCTGTGCCGCACTATGATTGTAGTAGTGCTGCAGGATGTTCTTCCCTATCTGGTCGTCACAGCCATAGAAAGGCATGGCGGTGTCGTCGAAGTAAATCACGTCGGGATTATAATCGTTGATGAGCTGCAGCACGCGGTTCTGGAACTTCTTTTTATAGGCCTCCGAGGGCAGGCTGGCACCGTTGCCCCAGTCCCACTGGCTGTGAATGGTGCCGCTTTTCTCCCACCCCGTGGAGTGGGTATGCCGCTGTGCGTAGAGCTCCTGGGGGTCGAGTCCCTCCCACCATTTGCCCATGCCATCGGCCTTCGTCAGGTTGCCGTCGAACGTCTGCGAGGGCTCCAGCCATGTCCAGGCGTGCGAGGCATGGATGCTCACGCCGAGGGGCAGCCCATGGCGCTTGCAGGCATCGCTCCAGCCCTTCACAAGGTCCTTCTTCGGACCCACGTTCACCGAGTTCCACTCCTGGTAGGGCGAGTCCCAGTTGTCGAAATTGTCGTGGTGGTTGCCCAGCACCATGAAATAGCGGGCACCCACACTCTTGTAAAGGCTCGCCAGCGCCTCTGGGTCCCATTTGTCGGCCTTCCAGGCGTTGCACAACTCCTTCAGGCCAAAGGCCGACGGGTTGCCGAAATGCCCCACATGAAATTTGTACTGCCCACTGTCCTCGAAATACATGAAGCGGGCATACCAGTCGCCGTCCTCGGCCTGGCACTGAGGACCCCAGTGAGCCCAGATGCCAAACTTGGCATCCTTGAACCATTCAGGACATTCCCATGCACTGAGCGACGACCAGTCGTTGCCGAATGGGCCGGTCTCCACTGCCACGTCCTGTCTCTGGGCATTAACGGCCAATGTCACTGCCATGAACAATATCGTAAAAAGCTTTTTCATAAGGTATTCATATTTAAAGGTGTGTTCGCTCCGCAAAGATAATTAATTTAATTCATAATTCATAATTCATAATGCATAATTGATGCCCCTGCATGACTTTGCAACCGAGTTGCAAAGAAAAGGCTGTACTTTTGCCGGCGGAAAGAGGAAAAAAAACTCTGCCAATCACCTCAAAATCATCAATAAAAACATCAATAAAAACATCACATTATGAAAAAGCCAATAAGGATATTGCTCACGGCGGTGCTGCTGGCCGGTGCCGTATGGCTCACCCATAGCGTAAAGATGCCTGTATGGCAACAGCTGCTTGTGTTTCTCGTGCCTTATCTGCTCATCAGCTACGACGTGCTGGGGGAGGCATGGGAAGGCATTATGGACAGAGAACCCTTCGACGAGAACCTCCTCATGTGCATCGCCACCATCGGCGCCCTACTCATCGGTTTTCTGCCCGGGGTCGACACCCAGTTCCCCGAGGCGGTCTTCGTCATGCTCTTCTTCCAGATTGGCGAACTCTTCGAGCACTATGCCGAGCACCGCAGCCGCGACGCCATATCGCATCTGATGGAAATACGGCCCGACAGCGCACGCCTCGTCGCCGATGGCCAGACCACCACCGTGACACCCGACAAGGTGGCTGTGGGCGATGTGATAGAGGTGCGGCCGGGCGAACGCATCCCCCTCGACGGCATCATCACCACGGGCAGCAGCAGCCTCAACACCGTGGCGCTCACCGGCGAGAGCATGCCACGCGACGTGACGGTGGGCGACGAGGCCCTCTCGGGCTGCGTCAACATCTCCGGCGTGCTCCACCTGCGCGTGGCCAAGGTGTTCAGCGAGTCCACAGCATCGAAAATCCTGCAGATGGTGGAGGAGGCCGGCGAGCGCAAGTCACGCAGCGAGACCTTCATCACCCGTTTCGCACGGGTCTACACCCCCATCGTGGTGATTCTCGCCCTCCTGGTCGCCATCATCCCACCCTTCTTCCATGCCTCCTGGGCGGCAGCCTTCCCCATCTGGCTCGAGCGTGCCCTCACCTTCCTCGTCGTGTCGTGCCCCTGTGCCCTCGTCATGTCGGTGCCCCTCACCTTCTTCGGCGGCATCGGCGGTGCATCGAGACAGGGCATACTCATCAAGGGCTCGAGCTTCATCGACATGCTGAACAAAGTGAGAACCGTGGTGTTCGACAAGACAGGCACACTCACCGAGGGGCAGTTCCAGGTGGAGGTCATCCACCCCGAGGACATCAGCGCCGACGAACTGCTCCATCTCGCCGCTCATGTGGAGCATTACTCCACCCATCCCATCGCCATCGCCCTGAAGGAAGCATGGAAAGACACCTGCACCGACTGTGAGGTGAGCGAGGTGAAGGAAACAGCCGGACAGGGCCTGAGCGCCATGGTCAACGGCAAGAGGGTGTGTGTGGGCAACGCACGGATGATGGATGCCATAGGTGCCACCATACGTCCCTGTCCACATACCGGCACCATCGTGCATGTCGCCATCGACGGACAGTATGCCGGACATATCGTCGTGGCCGACAAGGTGAAGGCCGATGCCGAAACGGCCATCTCGAAGCTGCACAACGTGGGCGTGACGAAGACGGTGATGCTCACCGGCGACCATGAGGCCGTCGCCGCACATGTGGCAAACAGCCTCAAGGTGGATGAATACCACTCCGGACTGCTTCCCGAAGGCAAGATAGCCGAGATAGAACGTCTGCTGCACAAAGAACCCCGGGAGGGCGCCGTGGCCTTCGTGGGCGACGGCATCAACGATGCCCCTGTCCTCGCCCGTGCCGACGTGGGCATCGCCATGGGAGCCCTCGGTTCCGATGCTGCCATCGAGGCCGCCGACGTGGTGCTGATGGACGACAAACCTTCCAAGGTGGCACAGGCCATCACCATCGCACGACACACCATCGCCATCGCACGACAGAACACCATCTTCGCCATCGGCGTCAAAGTGCTCGTCCTACTGCTCGCCACCATCGGCCTCGCCACCATGTGGATGGCCATCTTCGCCGACGTCGGTGTCATGGTGCTATGTGTCCTCAACGCCATGCGCACCCTGCGCACAACACATCAGGCCAAATGAGGTAAATTAATAGGAGTTTGGGAGTTTAGACATTACCATTGTGAATCACGGGCCATCACCGTCATGTACCATAGAATCAATGTCTAAACTCCTTAACTCCCTTCATATGTACGGAACATGATAATATTTTACTATTTCTTTTGCCTTAGACCAGATAGGGATAAAAAGGAGTTCCATATGAATGGACTTGGATTTTTCGGGAATAATATTGGAGTTGCA
>CAMHEL010000287.1 GCA_946184125.1 uncultured Prevotellaceae bacterium | reverse complement strand
CCACGCCACGGCTGAAGAACAACACTCTGATCCACGACCTCCAAGGACGACGGCTCTCTTCACCACCGGGAAAGGGAATATACATCCAGAACGGAAGGAAGGTGGTGAGATGATTTCGTGAGTTTATAAGAGTGCGGATAGCTGTTCTTTGTCGGGCTCGGGGCGGCATTTGACAAACAAGATGCCCTACAGAGGTACTGGGGGATGGCTTTCGGTTTGCGGTCTTAGACGAGCTAAGACCCTACGGATAAGGCGTAATTCAAAAAGTCATCAATTCAAACTTCAAACCTCAAATCTCAAACCTCAAATCTCTCTCTACTTACGCCTAAAGTCTAATCATAAATCTCAAACCTCAAATCTCAAACCTCAAACCTGTCTCTACTCAATGCTGTCGGGTTTGAGTTTGAATCTCTGTATGTGGTCGGCGAAACGTAGCACCATGGAGTCGCGCCGCAGTGAGATGAATTCCGCGGTGTCGTTGTACAGTTCCATGCTGTCGAGCCCTCCTTCCCACCGTTTTAGATAGGAAAAGACAAGCTTCCCGTTGTGAACGTGCCACTCGGTGTATCGTTTCATGGGAGGATATACCACGGGTGACCTTCTATCGAGGGATGACACACGTGGTGGTCCTCCCGCCGTCTTCACCGTGAAGTCGCGCTTGAAGGTGTATGCATACTCTATGGGCTTCATGAACGACTGGCGCATGGAGTCTCGCCGCTCCTTCTGCTCCTCAGTCATCACCTTCTCCCTTTCGGCGGCGGCTATGCTGTCCACCTCCGAGCGTTTTCTGAGCGTAGGCAACTGCATGTAAAACCAAGTGCCATTAATCTGCTCGAGGTTGATGACAGTGAGCAGGCAAGTGGAGTCGGCAGGGTCGATGAGCACAGCTATCCTGTCGCCTATCTGTGGTCTTCCGAAGACCCTTCCTTCCTGTTTGGCAGGAATGATGTTGTAGTCGATGGGGTCGCCGCCCTTATCAGGCAGGAAGACGAGCAGCGTGTCGTTGCATCCCTCACAGGCGAGTCCATAGCACATGGAGTCACCCTCGGCGACATAGCTGGCCGTTTTGAACTCAGTCGTTTCGGCGTTTTCGGGTTCCTTGACTTCTGAACAAGCAACCAACAGCAATATGAGCAGCAAATAAGCAGGTATTTTCATAATCGAGTAAAGATGACGCGCCCTTTAGGGCATATAAAGTAATGTATAACCTTACGGTTTTGCAAAAATAGGACATTTTCGCCGATGCGGCAAAAAAAGCGGGCAAAAAACTTAAGACGCAGGCGATGAAAACAGCCGTTGATGCATAAATCATGGAAATAAATCAGTTTTTTGGCAAAAAAATCACCGTATTGTTGTCAGTTGCATAATTTTTACCTATCTTTGCCCTAAATTAATAATACTAACCCAAAGCCTTTCATTTACTTAAACTGATCACAATGAAAAAGAAAATCCAATTCAGTCTCGTTTACAGAGACATGTGGCAGTCTTCGGGCAAATTCCAGCCCCGCAAAGACCAACTCGAGCGCATTGCGCCCGCCATCATCGACATGGGCTGCTTTTCCCGTGTGGAGACCAACGGTGGTGCCTTCGAGCAGGTGAACCTTCTGGCTGGCGAGAACCCCAACTATGCCGTCCGCGCCTTCTGCAAGCCTTTCAACGAGGTGGGCATCAAGACCCACATGCTCGACCGAGGCCTCAACGCACTGCGCATGTATCCTGTTCCCGATGACGTGAGACAACTACAGTATAAGGTGAAGCACGCCCAGGGCGTCGACATCCCCCGCATCTTCTGCGGTCTGAACGACACCCGCAACATCATCCCGAGCATCAAGTGGGCCCTCGAGGCCGGCATGACGCCTCAGGCCACGCTGTGCATCACCACATCGCCCGTCCACACCGTGGAGTACTACAGCCGCATCGCCGACGAGGTGATTGCCGCCGGCGCTCAGGAAATCTGCCTCAAGGACATGGCCGGCATCGGCCAGCCCGCCATGCTGGGCAAGCTCACCAAGGCCATCAAGGACAAGCATCCCGACATCATCATCCAGTATCACGGCCACTCCGGCCCTGGCCTCTCGATGGCCTCCATCCTCGAGGTGTGCAACAACGGTGCCGACATCATCGACACCGCCATCGAGCCCCTGTCATGGGGAAAGGTTCACCCCGACATCATCTCTGTGCAGAGCATGCTGAAGAACGAGGGCTTCGAGGTGGCCGACATCAACATGTCGGCATACATGCAGGCCCGCTCGCTCACCCAGGAGTTCATCGACGACTGGCTGGGCTACTTCATCAACCCCGGCAACAAACACATGAGTTCGCTGCTGCTGGGCTGCGGCCTCCCCGGCGGCATGATGGGCAGCATGATGGCCGACTTGGGCGGCATCCATCAAATCATCAACAAGACCCGCGCCAAGAAGGGCGAGCCCGAGCTGAGCATCGACACCCTCTTAGTGAAACTCTTCGACGAGGTGGCCTACGTATGGCCTAAGGTGGGCTACCCACCACTGGTCACCCCGTTCTCGCAGTATGTGAAGAACATCGCGCTGACCAACCTCCTCACCCTGGAGCAGGGCAAGGGCCGCTATGTGATGATGGACGATGCCATGTGGGGCATGGTGCTCGGCAAGAGCGGACGCATCCCCGGCGAGATAGCTCCCGAGATCAAGGAGCTCGCCGCCAAGCAGGGGCGCGAGTTCACCGACTCCGATCCTCACACGCTCATCCCCAACGCCCTCGACAACTTCCGCAAGGAGATGGACGAGAACGGCTGGGAGTATGGTCCCGACGACGAGGAGCTCTACGAGCTGGGCATGCACCCCGAGCAGTACCGCAACTTCAAGAGCGGCCAGGCGAAGAAGAACTTCCTCGCCGACCTCCAGAAGGCCCGCGACGCCCGCTTAGGTGCCCAACTCACCCCGGAGCAGCTGTCGGCATTCAAGCACGCCAAGGCCGACGCCATCGTGGCTCCCGTGAAAGGCCAGCTCTACTGGGAATTCAACGGTGAGGGCGAGTGCGCTCCCACCGTCGAGCCCTACATCGGCAAGGAATACGCCCTCGGCGACCGTCTGTGCTACATCCAGGCCCCATGGGGCGAGATTGTGGAGGTGCCGGCAGCCCTCGGCGGACGCCTGGTGGAGGTCTGCGCCAAGCGAGGAAGCAAAGTGATGAAGGGCGACGTCATCGCCTATATCGAAAGACCCACTGAGAACTAACTCATGGACTACTGGCTCCTCCTCAACCGCCACTACCCCGACGACGACGCGCTGCGCCAGTTGCTCGTCGACCACAGCAGGGCAGTGACACAGCTCGCTCTCGACCTCGCTGCGGCTCACCCCGAGCTGCACATCGACCGGCAATTTGTGGAGGAGGCAGCCATGCTCCACGACATCGGCATACGCCTCACCGATGCCCCCGGCATCCACTGCCACGGCACCGAGCCTTATATCCGTCATGGCATCCTCGGCGCGGAAATGCTCCGCGCCGAGGGCTATGAGCGGCATGCCCGTGTCTGCGAGCGCCACACCGGCGCCGGGCTGTCGCTCGACGACATCATCGGGCAGGACCTCCCCCTGCCCCATCGCAGCCTGCTGCCCGAAACCATCGAGGAGCAGCTCATCTGCTACGCCGACAAATTTTTCTCGAAGTCGAAGCCGCAGCAGATGAAGACCCCAGAACAAGCCGAAAGAAGCCTCGCCAAATTCGGCGAGGAAGGCGTGAAGCGCTTCCTCAAATGGGAAGAATTATTCGGAAGGCCCTTTTGAGGGAGATTGGGAGTTTTTGAGAGGGAGTTTAGGAGTTTAGACATTAGTTCGATGGATTCGGGGCTAAAGTCTTTTTTAGGAGTTTGGGAGTTTGGGAGTTTAGACATTAGTTCGATGGATTCGGGGCTAAAGTCTAGGGGCTAAAGTCTAGGATCCACCTGCATGGAGTATAAGTATTTTTAATGCGATTTTCGGATTAAAAATCCGATATTCAATGCGTCGGGATTGCAAATCCCGACGAACATTACTTTATTAGTTGAA
>CAMHEL010000286.1 GCA_946184125.1 uncultured Prevotellaceae bacterium | reverse complement strand
GTTTACGTTTTTCCGTATGCTGCGGTTTCGCCGCAGCAAACAACCATGTGCCCTCAAAGCATATGTCTAAACTCCCAAACTCCTAAACTCCTAAACTCCTAAAATCTATTCTCCCTCAAACAATTTCTTGCCTATTTTTTCCCGTAGATGAATGATGGCCAGGTGGTGGAATATGATTTGTCATCGAAAACGATGTCCTTGACAGGAATGTTGATGCGGATGACGCCTTTCGAGAATTCTCCGATAGAGTAATAGGTGGCAAAGTTGGCCCAGCTATAGTTGACTTTCATCTCGTAGCTGAAGTTTACTCTCACGTTGTGTGTGGTTTCCTCATTTTTGATGGTGAACTCCATTTTGTCGTTATCGACAAGCATCCAGAAGGTGTATAGCCCTTTAGTGTGGTTGTTGTTGTAATAGGGATGCAGGACGGCTTTGAAGGGCACCGTGCCTCCTTCGTTGAGACATTTCTTGACGTTTTTGTCGGTAATGCCGTTGGCGAGCAGCGCCACGGGGAAGTTGGGGATGATAATCGTCGAATCGGGGGCAGTGAGACGCCATGTGCACGCCAAGGAGTCGAGTTTCAAGGTCGTGTCGTTGTTGAAGTAGACGTATCCATTGTATGTTCCGGCCATTTCAAAGATTTGAGCGCTTTTCTGCGAAGGTGTCAGCACGTTTAACTCATCGCTATTGTTGTCGTCGTTCAGGCATGACGAGATGGCGCCCATAAAAGTGATGCACATCAGCATCAACATCATTTTTCTCAAGTTTTCCATTTCCTTTTATTGTTTTTTTAGTCGTTTTTGTCCTTTAGATTAACACAATCCTTTTTAATAATGCAGAAAAGGCTTAATCATTGTATTCCTCAGTGTTAAAAAAACAAAAAATCTTATGGAAGGCCTGTTGGGGAGCGTCTCTCCCCATTGCCGCAGGTCTGTCTGTGGGTTGTTCTGCCTGTGTGACCTGGGCGGAATCGTTCTTCTTGGGGACAGAGAAGCGGGGTGGAGATTGCTACGAAGGGGCGCTGTGCTCAAAATCAGGAAAAAGCAGATTTAAAACCTGAAAAACTTGTAATAGTACTATTTTACGAATAGTTATGCATAGTCAGAAAGCAGCCGATGCGAGTCCTTGTGGTCATTACTTTTCCCATGAGGATAAAAAAAACTCGGAATTATTTTGGTTTTCGCTCGGTTTGAACTATCTTTGCAGTCATACAACCAAAATAACATTTAATACGACACAATTATGGCTTTTTTGACTAACGACAAACTGACAATCGTCGGCGCAGCCGGCATGATTGGTTCCAACATGGTTCAGACCGCCCTTATGATGGGTCTTACAAACGACATCTGCCTCTACGATGTCTTCTCGCCCGAGGGTGTGGCTGAAGAGATGCGCCAGAGTGGTTTCGGCAACGTGAAGATTACCGCCACGACCGATGCTGAGGAGGCTTTCACCAATGCCAAGTACATCATCTCGAGCGGTGGCGCTCCCCGCAAGGAGGGCATGACACGCGAGGACCTGCTTGCCGGCAACTGCAAGATTGCTCAGGAGCTTGGAGAAAACATTCAGAAATACTGCCCCGACGTGCGCCACGTCGTCATCATCTTCAACCCCGCCGACCTCACCGGTCTTGTCACCCTTCTCTATTCGGGTCTGAAACCCGGTCAGGTGACCACTCTCGCCGGTCTCGACACCACCCGCCTGATTTCGGCACTTGCCAAGAAGTTCGGCGTCATGCAGGACGAGATAACTGGCTGTGCCACCTACGGCGGTCATGGCGAGCAGATGGCCGTCTTCGGCAGCCATGTGGAGATTGCCGGACGCAAGCTGACCGACATCATCGGTACTGACGAGTTCCCCGCAGAGGAGTGGGAGCAGATGAAGAAGGACGTGACACAGGGCGGTGCCCAGATTATCAAGTTGCGCGGCCGCTCTTCCTTCCAGAGCCCCTCTTATCTGTCGGTTGAGATGATCCGCGCCGCCATGGGTGGCGAGCCCTTCCGCTTCCCCGTGGGCACCTATGTGAAGACCGACAAGTACGACCACATCATGATGGCCATGAAGACCACCCTCACCCCCGAGGGCGCCGCCTTCGAGGTGCCTCAGGGTACCGACGAGGAGAATGCCAAGCTCGATGCCAGCTATGCACACCTCTGCAAGATGCGCGACGAGCTCGTCACGCTCAACATCGTGCCTCCCATCGCTGAATGGAGCAAGATCAACCCCAACCTCTAACAAGAACGAATCCAACTTCTTGCGTAAAGCCTGCCTCCCGGGGCAGGCTTTACTTTTGGCCGCCGCCGCCTGTTTCTGCCTCCCGGAAAGACCGGAAAGAGGCATAAAACACGCAAAAAACACTTTTTTTGAAGGGAAAATCAAGCAAATATTTGGAACTTAGCAAAATAAGATGTAATTTTGCACCCACGTCTTTTCGTGAGACGGTAATTTATACACAAGTTAAACATTTAAAAATTAAAAACAAAGGCATGATTATTGTACAAGTGAAAGATGGCGAGAACATCGAGAGAGCCTTGAAGAAATTCAAGAGGAAGTTTGAGAAGACAGGTGTGGTGAAAGAGCTCCGTGCAAGGCAGCAGTTCACTAAGCCATCAGTTCTGAAAAGACTCAAGATGGAGAAGGCTATCTACGTACAAAAGCTACGTCAGGCAGAGGAATAAAAAATCTGCCGGAAAATTTGGTGGTTTGAATTTTTTTCCTTAAATTCGTTGCCGAAATCAACCGTGCACCCGCTATGGACTTGATAGAGGACTTCCTGGACTACCTGAGGTATGAGCGCAACTACAGCCCCCACACGGTGGAGAACTACAGACGCGACCTCGCCTCGCTCCAGGAATATGCCGAGAGTCTGGGTGAGATGACACTCCTCGCCGCTGACAGCGATGTGGTGAGGGGATGGATGGAAAGCATGATGGACAGTGGACTCGCCTCCACCACCATCAACAGGCGTCTGAGTGCAGCCAGGTCTTTCTTCAAGTTCGCCCTCGCAAGAGGGATGGTGGACAGCAACCCCGCACATGTGGTGGAAGGTCCGCGCAAGAACAAGCCGCTGCCGATGTTTGTCAGAGAAAGAGAGATGGACGAGCTACTGGAGCCCAGCCGGTGGAAAGATAATTATAAAGATGTTCGTGCGCGTACATTATTATTAATGTTCTACTCCACAGGTATCCGGCTCTCCGAACTTATCGGCCTCGACGACGAGATGGTCGATTTCGGTACGCGCGAGATGCGTGTGACGGGTAAGCGCGACAAGCAGCGCATCATACCATTCGGTGAGGAGCTCGCCAACGCGCTGAAGGCCTACATCGCCTTGCGTGACACAAGCGTTACGCGTCAGTGCAGTGCTCTTTTCGTCACACCATCCGGGGAAAGGATGAATGCCGGAAAGGTGAGGTATGAGGTTCAGAAAGCCCTCTCGCAAGTGACCACGCTGAGCAAGCGCTCACCCCACGTCCTGAGGCATACCTTCGCCACCGCCATGCTCAACCACGGTGCAGGTTTGGAAAGTGTGAAAAAACTGCTCGGGCATGAGAGCCTGTCGACGACAGAGATTTACACGCATGCCACATTCGAGCAGCTCAAGCGAATTTATAACAGTGCCCATCCAAGGGCTTAACCTTTAAAAACAGGAGGTAACTATGGAAATCAAAATTCAAGCGATCCATTTTGACGCTACCGAGAAACTGGAGGCTTTCATCCAAAAGAAGGCCGAGAAATTGCAGAAATCATTTGAGGATATACAGAAAGTAGAGGTGCAGCTCAAAGTAGTCAAGCCTGCCACAGCCCTCAACAAGGTGTCGAGCATCACTGTCACCGTACCGGGACAGACGCTCTTCGTCGAGAAAACATGCGACTCGTTTGAGGAAGGCGTCGACCAATGTGTCGATTCAATGAAGGTACAATTGACGAAATTCAAAGAAAAACTAAGGAACAGATAAAAAAACCTCGCAAAAATTTTGCAGGTTGAAAAAATATGCCTATCTTTGCAGCCGTTTTACGACACGTCTTTTGCGAGAGCCATACGGCTGCAAAGATTTCGCCTCTTTAGCTCAGTTGGCCAGAGCACGTGATTTGTAATCTCGGGGTCGTT
>CAMHEL010000285.1 GCA_946184125.1 uncultured Prevotellaceae bacterium | reverse complement strand
CGGGATTTGCAATCCCGACGCATTGATTATCAGGATTTGCAATCCGAAAATCGCAGTAAAAATGCTCATACTAATAAAGTAATGTTCGTCGGGATTTGCAATCCCGACGCATTGATTATCAGGATTTGCAATCCGAAAATCGCAGTAAAAATGCTCATACTACATGCAGTTGTATTGCAAATCCACCTGAGCGTAAGAATCGCGGAATAATTACTATATCAAAAACCCAACTTAAAAAAAGTGAAATAATTTTGCCCTAAAACAGGGTTTCACTACCTTTGCAGAAAAATTGCGGCGCGGCCGACAAGTCAAACAAAAAACAACACGATGAAACGTTTCGCCTTCAAAATGTATCTCAAGCCCGGATGCGAGAAAGAGTATGCCAAGAGGCATGCTGCCATCTGGCCCGAACTCGTCGACATGATTAAAGAACAAGGGGTGAGCAACTACAGCATCTTCTGGGACAAAGAGACAAACATCCTCTTCGCATACCAGGAGTGCAGCAGCGACACCAACAGCCAGGACACCGACAACGTGGACCCCATCACACAAAAATGGTGGGACATGATGGCCGACATCATGGAAGTCAACCCCGACAACTCTCCCGTCACCATTCCCATCGAAGAGGTCTTCCACCTCGACTGAACACCAACGGCGGGCACTCTTTCTACTTCTACAAGCATTTCATCCACCAAGCACCATCAACCGAAAAGAAATGGACAACCTGAAAAAAGACTTCGCCAAAAGACTGCTGCAAGTCAAAGCCATCAAACTCCAGCCCAACAACCCATTCACATGGGCATCGGGGTGGAAATCGCCTTTCTACTGCGACAACAGAAAGACACTCTCCTACCCCAACCTCCGCAACTATGTCAAACTGCAACTCACTCACGCCATCAT
The DNA here is from genome assembly GCA_946184125.1 of uncultured Prevotellaceae bacterium. Taxonomy (GTDB): domain Bacteria; phylum Bacteroidota; class Bacteroidia; order Bacteroidales; family Bacteroidaceae; genus Prevotella. The sequence goes on along the minus strand of CAMHEL010000285.1, from coordinate 3,246 downwards.
GGAGCATTTCCCCGAGGCTGAGGCAGTGGCGGGAGTTGCCACAGGAGCCATCCCGCAGGGAGCACTCGTCGCCGACACGCTGCAACTGCCCTTCGTCTATGTACGCAGCAAACCCAAAGACCACGGACTGGAGAACCTCATCGAGGGAGAACTCAAACCCGGCATGAAAGTTGTCGTCGTTGAGGACCTTATCTCAACAGGTGGAAGCAGTCTCAAAGCAGTAGAGGCCATCAGAAAGAACGCCTGCCAAGTGGTGGGTATGGTCGCTGCTTACACCTATGGCTTCCCGCAAGCACAGAAAGCATTCCAAGAGGCTGGCGTAGAACTCGTCACACTCACCGACTACGAACATGTGGTCACCACGGCTCTCGAGACGGGATACATCAACGAAAATGATGTAGAACTGCTCAATGACTGGAGAAAAGACCCCGCCAACTGGAAAGGAAATGTTTAAAATTGAAGATTGAAAATTGAAGATTGAAAATTGAAAATTGGAAATTGGAGATTGGAGATTAGCACATATTGCGAAAGAAATCTTTCCGTGGCCAATAACAACAAATTTATCAACCACTTCTCATGGAATCAAAATTTGAAAGCACCATAAGGGAAATACCCTACTCACAGGAAGCCGTCTACAACCGCCTCAGCGACCTCGCACTCAGCGAGGAGGTGCGCGACCAACTACCCGAAGACAAGCGAGAGGACATCATCTTCAGCAGCGACTCCATCACCATGAACGTGCCGCCCGTGGGCGACATCGCCATCGCCATCTGCGACCGGGAGCCGCACAAGACCATCAAATACGAGACCGTCACCTCGCCACTGCCCTTCAACCTCTGGGTGCAGCTCGTGCCGCTATCACCATCCTCATGCAAGATGAAACTCACCATCAAGGCCGACCTCAACCCCTTCATCAAAGGGATGATATCAAAACCACTTCAAGCAGGCCTCGAAAAACTCGCCGATGCCATCGCAGCCGGAAAATACGAATAGAACCCCGTCATGTATGTTGCTGCACCACAGCAACAAAAACCTCAAAAACAAAAAAACCACTATGCCAAGCAAACTCTGGGAGAAAGACTTTGAAATCAACAGCGAGATAGAGCGCTTCACCGTGGGGCGCGACCGCGAGATGGACCTTTATCTCGCACCCTATGATGTCCTCGGCTCCATGGCACACATCACCATGCTGCAAAGCATCGGACTGCTGGCCGAAGACGAGCTAAAACTACTGCTCGACGAACTGAAAAATATCTACAAACAGTGCGTCAGCGGAGATTTCATCATCGAGGAAGGCGTCGAGGACGTCCACTCTCAGGTGGAGCTCATGCTCACCCGAAAACTGGGCGACATGGGGAAGAAAATACACAGCGGGAGGTCGCGCAACGACCAAGTGCTCGTCGACCTCAAACTCTTCACACGACGGCAACTCAGAGACATCGCCGAGGAAGTGAAAAACCTCTTCGATGAGCTCATCGGCAAAAGCAACCAATACAAAGACGTCCTCATGCCAGGCTACACACACCTGCAGGTGGCCATGCCCAGCTCCTTCGGACTGTGGTTCGGGGCCTATGCCGAGAGCCTCGCCGACGACATGCTGTTCCTGCAGGCTGCCTACCGCATGACCAACCGCAACCCGCTCGGAAGCGCGGCAGGATATGGCAGCTCCTTCCCACTCAACCGCACCATGACCACACAGCTCCTCGGATTCGACTCCATGGACTACAACGTGGTCTATGCACAGATGGGACGTGGAAAGATGGAGCGCAACGTGGCCTTCGCTCTCGCCACCATCGCCGGCACCGTGGCCAAGCTCGCTTTCGATGCATGCCTCTTCAACAGCCAGAACTTCGCCTTCGTACGACTGCCAAAGGAGTGTACCACGGGGAGCAGCATCATGCCGCACAAGAAAAACCCCGACGTCTTCGAACTCATCAGAGCCAAGTGCAACAAACTGCAGGCACTGCCACAGCAGGTCACACTCATCATCAACAACCTGCCATGCGGATACTTCCGCGACCTGCAGATTATCAAAGAGGTCTTCCTGCCAGCCTTCGACGAACTGAAAGACTGCCTCGGCATGGCGGCATACATCATACACCGCATCGAGGTCAACGAACATATCCTCGACAACCCCATCTACGACCCCATGTTCTCCGTCGAGGAAGTCAACCGACTGGCTGCCAACGGCATGCCCTTCCGCGACGCCTACAAGAAAGTGGGGCTCGACATCGAGGCAGGACGCTTCGTCGCCGACAAGCATATCTGCCACACCCATGAGGGAAGCATCGGAAACCTTTGCAACGAGCAAATAGCAGCACTCATGCAGCAGACGCTCGACGGATTCCACTTCGAACGCGTAGAACAAGCAGAAAAAGCACTCCTCGCATGAGAAACATCCTTCTACTCGCAACACTCCTCACCGGCGCCATCATTCTGGGTGCCTGTGGGGAGACTTCCAGCGAATACACCATCGGCAAGTGCTTCCTCATCTTCGACAACAGCACGCATCAGGACGCCACACTCGCCAGCGCCATGAACCCCAACGCACCAGGCATCTTCTGCACCATCACAAAAAGTCTGAAGGGTGGGGCTCCTTACCTCAACTTCACCAACAGCGCCGGAAACAGCAGCAGCGCGCTCCTCAATGCTCTTGATACCAAACGCACGATTATACTCGGCTACAACGAAGGCATCATCGTGGGATATGGCGCCATCGGACTGCCACCCACCTTCTACGCCTTCGACAGAGAATGCCCCAACTGCTTCGACCCCAACGACATTCCCATGAGAAGCAAACCCCTCAGCATCGACAACAGCGGCATCGCCACCTGCAAGGCATGCCAAAGAAAATATGACCTCAACAACGACGGTTTCGTCACAAGCGGGGCAGATGGCAAAAGGCTCACCAGATACCACGCCACCACCACCGGACCTTTCGGAGTCCTCGCCATCAACTAGAATTTAGCGATATCCCGATATGCCGATTCTTTTATTTATCACGAATTAGAGAGAGTTGTCGAAGACCCACTGACCGAAGCGAGGTATTTTTCGTGGCTCTCGGGAATGGACTAGATTTTTATCACGAATTATAGAATTTTTAGAATTTTCGTGGCTCTCGGTAACTCTTCAGCGAATCAACTAATAAAGTAATGTTCGTCGGGATTTGCAATCCCGACGCATTCATTATCAGGATTTGCAATCCGAAAATCTCATTAAAAATGGGCTTATACTCAATGCAGGTGG
>CAMHEL010000284.1 GCA_946184125.1 uncultured Prevotellaceae bacterium | reverse complement strand
CGGTGATGCAGTTGTCATAGCGGTCGCGCACCACCTCATACTCTATCTCCTTCCACCCCTTCAGCGACTTTTCCACCAGTACCTGCGGTGAGAAAGAGAAGGCTTCCTCGGCTTGTGCGATGAGCTCTTCGTCGTTGTCGCAGAAACCTGAGCCAAGTCCGCCGAGGGCGTATGCGGCACGCAGGATGACGGGGAAGCCCAGTTCATGGGCCGCCCTCTGTACTTCTTCGATGGTGGAGCACGCCTCGCTCTTGATGGTTTTCACGCCTATCTCGTCGAGGCGTTTGACAAACAGGTCACGGTCCTCGGTGTCGATGATGGCTTGCACGGGCGTGCCGAGCACTTCGACGCCATATTTCCGCAGCACTCCTTTCTGGTACAGCTCCACCCCGCAATTCAGTGCCGTCTGGCCTCCGAAACTGAGCAATATGCCATCGGGGCGCTCTTTCTCTATCACTCTCTCCACGAAATCGGCTTTTACGGGCTGGAAATACACGGTGTCGGCCACACCCTTCGAAGTCTGCACCGTAGCGATGTTGGGGTTGATGAGCACCGAGCGTATGCCTTCTTCCTTCAGTGCTTTCAGCGCCTGTGCGCCACTGTAGTCGAACTCACCCGCCTGCCCGATTTTCAGGGCGCCGCTGCCTAAAATCAGCACCTTCTTCATTTTCTTCGCGTGTGGAGACGGGTGCATGCCGTGAGGTTCCGCTCCACGAACAAGGTCTTCGCATCCCTTCTCTTCTTCCAGCATTTTCACGAACTCATCGAAGAGGAACTCCGTGTCGACAGGCCCTGAACAGGCCTCCGGGTGGAACTGTGCCGACATCCAGGGTTTTGACCGATGGCGGATGCCCTCGTTGGAACCGTCGTTCAGGTTGACGAAGAGGGGCACCCAGTCTTCCGGCAAGGTGCTGTCATCCACGGCATAGCCATGGTTCTGCGAAGTGATGAAGCACTGTGTGGTGCCTACCCGCTGCACGGGCTGGTTGTGCGAGCGGTGCCCGTATTTCAGTTTGTAGGTCTTCGCACCCGCCGCCTTCGCCAGCAGCTGGTTGCCAAGGCAGATGCCCATGCACGGGCGCACTTTTTCATTTCTCAGGAAGGTGCGGATGTTCGCCACGGTCTTCTCACACTGCTCAGGGTCTCCCGGGCCGTTGGCGAGGAACAGTCCGTCGAAGTCCAGCGTATTGAAATCATAGTCCCATGGCACGCGCACCACTTCCATGCCCCTGCTGAGCAGACACCTGATGATGTTCGCCTTGACGCCACAATCCACCAGCACCACCCGGAACCGTTTCTCCCCGGCTGGCCGATAGACTGCGACTTCCTTGCAGCTCACTTTCTCCACCCAGTTCACACTGCCATAGTTCTCATAGGCCGGAGCCTCTCTCTCGTCGGTCAGGGCCGAGGTTGGGGGCAGCACTTCTATCCGTCCCATCATCACTCCCCGTTCCCTTATCAGCATGGTCAGCCGTCGCGTGTCGACTCCTGTTATCGCCGGTATGCCCTCGCTCCTGAGCCATGTGGCGAGCGCTTCCTTGGCGTTCCAGTGCGAAAAGGCCTGGCTGTAGTCGGCCACGACCAGCGCCTTGGCATGGATTTTTCCACTCTCCATGAACAGTGGCAGTCCCCGCTCATCCATCCCTTTCTCCGGCACGCCATAATTGCCTATCAGCGGATAGGTGGCCACCAGTATCTGCCCCGCATAGCTGGGGTCTGTCAGACTCTCGGGATAACCTGTCATGGCGGTGTTGAAAACCACCTCGCCCGACACGTTGCATGCTGCTCCGAACGACTTCCCGTAGAACACGGTGCCGTCTTCGAGTATCAGTTTTGCACTTCCCATGCCTTTCATGCCTAATTGTCGTTTTTCTCTTGTCATAACTCTGATGTCATTGCTGGTGGTTTGTTCGCTTTTCCCCGTTCTCCACGTAATTCACAAATGCCTGGTTCACCATGCGTATGCCGCCGGGAGTGGGATAGCAGCCGGTGAAGTACCAGTCGCCGGGATGATGGGGGCACGCCTTGTGCAGCCCTTCCATGCTTTGGAACACCATCTCCACAGGTGTGCGCATACCTTCAGGACGCAACATCTCGATAATCTTCTGGCTGATTTCCTCTGCCGTGAACGGGGCGTATAGGGCACGGACGTGATTCGCCGCCATGGGCTGCGCCTTGCATGCTTGATAAATGTCGGAAATCAGGCGGCTCATGCCTCGCTCCCTTGCCAAGGCGACGGCAGCACGAAAGGCGCAGAGTTCACCGAGGCTCGACATGTCGATGCCGTAGTAGTCGGGATAGCGGATCTGTGGCGAACTCGACACCATCACGATTTTCTTGGGATGCAGGCGGTCGAGAATCTTGAAAATGCTCTCCTTCAGCGTGGTGCCGCGGACGACGGAGTCGTCGATGACAACAAGGTTGTCCTCATAGGGGCGCAGCGAGCCATAAGTGATGTCGTAGACGTGGGCGGCAAGGTCGTTGCGCTCCTGGTCCTCGGTGATGAAGGTGCGTAGCTTGATGTCCTTCCACACCACTTTCTCGATGCGCACATCGTGGTCAAGTTTACGGAAACTGTCGGTCAGACCATGGAAGGCCACCTCGGCGGTGTTGGGGATGTAGGAGAATACGGTGTGTGCGATGTCGCCATCGATGGCATCCATGACGGCGGGTGCCAACTGCTCTCCCAGCCGCTTACGCTCCAGATAGATGTCTTGGTCGGAACCGCGGCTGAAATAGATGCGCTCGAATGAGCAGGCGCTGTATTTCCGGGCCGGTAGTATCTGTTCCAGCTGGCATCTCCCGCTCTTGCTGACGATGAGCGACTGTCCGGGCTGCAGTTCTTCGATGTCGTCGGTGTCGAGGTCGAAGGTGGTCTGGATGACGGGGCGCTCGCTGGCGACAGCCACCACCTCGTCGTTTCGGTAGTAGAAAGCGGGGCGTATGCCCCATGGGTCGCGCATGGCAAACATCTCGCCCGAACCGGTAAGGCCGCACATCACATAGCCTCCGTCGAAATGCGACATGGTGGTGCGGAGCACATGGGACATCTGTATGTTGTCGTCGATGTATCGGGTGATGAAAACATCCTTAAGGCCCTTGAGCCTGGCGTCGCCGTACAGACGCTCCACCTCCCTGTCGAGCCTGTGGCCCATCAGCTCGAGCATGATGTAGGAGTCGCCATATATCCTGGGCGACTGCCCCTGGCGTGTCAGCTGCTCAAAGGCCTCGTCGATGTTGGTCATGTTGAAATTGCCACACAGGCAGAGGTTCTTTGCCCTCCAGTTGTTGCGGCGCAGGAACGGATGGACATATTGCAAGCCTCGCTTGTCTGTCGTGGAATAGCGTAGGTGGCCCATGTAGAGCTGTCCCGCAAAATAGTGATTGTCTTTCGCCTCAATCGAACCATCGTTCACGGCAGAGCGCGTGATGCGCCGGAAAATCTCGGTGATGGCATCCTTCCCTTCGGCACGCTCGCGAAACATGTATTCCACTCCGGCAGGGGCGTCGAGACTGACGCAGGCCGCACCAGCTCCCTCCTGGCCACGGTTGTGCTGTTTCTCCATCATCAGGTACAGCTTGTCAATGCCATACCGCCACGTGCCATATTTCTTCTCGTAATAGTCGAGTGGCTTCAGCAGGCGAATCATCGCCACGCCACACTCATGCTTCAGTTGTTCCATTGATGCAGGCTTTGATGAACGACATGAACAAAGGATGGGGATGCAGCACCGTTGATGAATATTCCGGATGGAATTGCGTCCCTATATACCAGCGGTGCCCGGGTATCTCCACTATCTCCACAAGATGGGCGGCAGGGTTGGTGCCCACGCATTTCATCCCGTGGGTCTCAAACTCGTCTTTGTAATGGTTGTTGAATTCATAGCGGTGGCGGTGACGCTCCTCGATGAGCGCCTTCCCACCGTAGGCCTCGTAGGTGCGGCTGCCCTCTGCGAGTTCACACGCATAACTGCCAAGCCTCATCGTGCCACCCATCTGAGTGATGTTCTTCTGTTCCTCCATCAGGTCGATGACGTTGTGCTTCGTCTGCACATCCATCTCGCTGCTGTTGGCATCCTCATAGGCTAACACATTCCTGGCAAACTCTATCACCATCATCTGCATGCCGAGGCAGATGCCGAAAGTGGGCACGTCGTGTGTGCGTCC
>CAMHEL010000283.1 GCA_946184125.1 uncultured Prevotellaceae bacterium | reverse complement strand
CCCTCGACTAAAAGTCGAAAATCGCCTCGACATAATTAATAGAACCCACCTAAACAAAGTGCAATGCAAAATATAAATCAAAATTATTATGGATGTGTTCCATCGAACTGCTTATTTTGCAGGAGAAGGGCATGCGTGGGGATAATGAAAAAAGAATCATCGGAGCAATCCGTTTTCCACGATTGCTCCGATGATGCGGTGGTGAGAAGGCGCTACTCCACGATGATGGTTCGTGTGGTGTAGTTGGAATAGACGACGATTTGCACTCCTTTTTCGTTGGGGGTAATGGGCATGCCCTGGAGATTGTATCGTGCCACCTCTTTCACGTCCTCGCTGTCGTTGGCAGTGATGTGCTTGATGGCTACGGGCTGCTGAGAGCCATTTCTTGACATGATGATGGTCTCGGTGATTTGCCCGTCGTTGCTGGTGCATGCCATTTGTTCGACGGCGAATCCCTTGGCGGCCAGGATGTTGATAAGCTCTCCCAAGGTGGTTCTGTCACCGTAGTCGTAGTAAAAGTTTTTCACGCCTTCGGGGAGGTTGCCCGATAGGTAGATGTTGTGCCCGAAACTGTTGGCCACATTGGGTGCGACGATGTTGACATACGTCTTTTGTGCCAGCGCACAGACAGGCAGGAGCAGGACTGCCAGCAGTATGTAGTAGTTTCTCATTGTCTCCGGTTTCGCATCTCCTGTGCGAACAAGGTCCGCCCCTGGATGAGTAAGTCGAGCACGCGCTCCATGAAGTCTTCCACATCGGGGGTGTTGTCGATGAACATCTCGACGGTGAGCACGGTGTTGGTAGAGGTGATGAAGACTTTGAGCGCCTTGCGTTTCATGTTGAGCATGTTGGCCACTTGGAGTGCGTCGGTGCGCTCCTTCTCGTCCTCAATCGACCAGATGTTGGGGAGCATCACTTGCAGGAACTGCTTGTCGTCGTGGGGGTTGATGATGTAGAAGTTGCACATCTGGTACCTGAAGTGCAGGTCGCCGTCCTCATCGATGTTGCAGATGATGCCGTTTTCGGAGAACCATCTTTTGTAAAGGTCAAATATGTCTTCCATTGTTATTTGGTTTTATTGGTGAATATTGTTGGTTTTCAAATCATTATGCTTACCTGACGACTTCGGTGAATTCGGGCTTGGCTCCCGGGGCATTTCCTACGGTGACGTAGATGGTTGATGTGCTTTCTCCCCCGTTGAATCCCTGGCTTTTGGCGGTGAACATGTAGTCGGTGCTATCGGGCGTCTTCCGTTTGCCGACGGTGACGGGTGTGCCGAGCGGGAACTGGTAGCTGGAGCATGCGGCGTCGAAGATGGCTTTTTCTTCATCGGTGACGGCTTCCTGTGCGGAGTAGGGGGGCAGTTTTTTCACCTTGCCCTTCTTGTATCCGTTTTCCTTGAGGAAGCGGTCGAGTTCCTTTGCTGCTGCTGCCACCCTTGCGGTGCGCACACCATAACCGGCCTTGATGTTGGCTTTGGGCAGGGCTTTCTTGAGGGCCTCCGCCGAGGTGTTCAGACCACCGCTGCCGAAGGTGCAGAAGGGAACGATGGTCTTGCCGGCGAAGTCGTTTTCTTTCACAAGAGTGGCGATGGGCACGGCGTAGGTGCCAAACCAGATGGGGTAGCCGAGGAAGATGATGTCGTAGTCGGCGATGGCTTTCTTGAGGGGCTTGAGGGCGGGCAGTTCACCGCTCTGCATCTCTTTCTGTCCCCGTTGGATGGTCTCCTGGAAATTGCCGGAGTAGGGCACTACGGCTTCGATGACTTCGATGTCGGCCTGGAGCTGCTTTTGCAGCTCCTCTGCCACTGTCTTGGTGGTGCCTGTCTCGGAATAGTAGAGCACAAGGCTCTTTTGTGCATAACTTGCTGTGATGGTTGCCATGAAAACGATGGATAATAATAGTTTTCTCATAATTATTTTAAAGGAGTTTAGGAGTTTAGGAGTTTAGAAGTTTAGACGTATGCTTTGAGAGCTCATGGTTGTTTGCTGCGGCGAAACCGCAGCATACTGAAAAACGAAAACAGGAGGGGCTAAAACTTTAGAAACGTTATTCCTCATTCCTCATTCCTCATTCCTCATTCCTCATTCAATCAAGTTTCTCATTCAATGATCAGTCTTCGGCTTTTGGGGTATTTCACGCGGTATTGCACCGTGAGTTCCTTCTGCTCGTTGGGACTGAGCGTCATGGTCCATGTGATGATGCCCTTTTCCTTGTCGAGTGTGCCTCCGCTCAGTTCCTCCGTCGTCACGTTGATGCCCGAGTTCTGCGAGACGGGGATTTGGTCTTTGAGCGTGAGGTTGACGTTCTCGTTGCGGGTGTTCTTCACGGTGATGCGCCAGGTCATGTTCTGCTCCTGCTGCGAGGCGAGGAGTTTTCGGGTCGACTTGTCGGCCACCTTGGTGCGCTGGATGCGTATGCCGTTGTCGCGCCCGAGTGAGAAGTGGAGGGTGTCGGTCGGCTCGTTGGGGTCGATGATGGTCTTGCCCACGAAGGCGTTGTCGAAAAACACGTTGGCCTCTCCCTCGAGCAGGTTGATGGTCTGCCATCCTGTGGCGTCGGCCACGAGGAAGGCGTCTTTGTCGGCACGTGGGATGCCCACATACTGATAGGTGGCAGGCAACTGATGGCGCGACAACTCGGTGACGGTGACCTTGCCGTTGGAGAGAAGGGTGAGCGGCTGCCGGATGTCGAATTCATAGCCAAACTGCGCTTTCTGCTCCTCCACCTGAATGATGTCGCTCTCCTGAAGCTCTTCTGTTTCCTGGAGTGCCATTCTTGGCTCCCTTGCTTTGAAGGAGTCCATAGTAGCGGCGGCATTGGTCTCAAGGCCTCTGGCATTGCTCTTCCTCCTCGAGCCATAGCCCACTACGGCGACCTCGTTGAGTGCGGTGTTGTCTTCCCGCATCCTCACGTTGAGCGAGGGGCCATTGGCCCTCAAGGTCTGTGTGACGTAGCCGATAAAGGCGAAGCGGAGCTGTTTCTTGTCTTTGGGGAGGGTGATGGAGTAGTGCCCCTCGAAGTCGGTCACGGTGCCGAGCTTGGTGCCCACAATGCTCACGCTGGCACCGATGAGTGGCTCGCCTTTCTCATCGGTCACCACACCCGATACGCCGTTGCCCTCATCATCAGCGTCGTAGCGGGGTGCCGACTTGCCGTAGTCGAGCCAGTAGGTGCGCAACTCGGGGGCGATGTTCGAACGGTTGGGGTTGGCAGACGAGAGGGTCACGGAGACATTGTCCCATTTCTCCTTGGTGTTTTGGAAAACATTGGCTTTGTAGGAGAGCTGGAGGGGCTTCGACGTGCCTTCCGAACGGATGTCGTAGGTGGGATACCAACCGGCGTTCTTCACATAGTACGAGAGGTGGAACTCGCAGCGAGCGGCCTGGGGCACGTTGACTTTCACATCCACCTCGGTGACGGTGTTGAGATGGAGGTGGGCGATGGAGTCGACGATTTCCTGTTGACGCCGTTTTTCCTCGGCCACCTTGCTCAGTTGTTCATCGATGTCGATGATTTTTTTCTTCAGCGAGAGGAGCTCCTGCGAGTAGTAGTTGTTGAGCTCCTTGATGCCGGCGAGGGGTGTCACTGCGGTGCGGTTTCCCACAGAGCAGTTGGTCTTCACCATCTCGAGTTGTGCCTCTGTCACTTCGCGCTGTGCCTGCAGTTGGTGCTCCTGGTCGGCCACGGCTTTCACCTTCTGCTGTGCCTCCTTGAGCTGTCGCACCTGCTTGAGACTGTCGGGGTGCGCCTTGCGGTAGTTGACGCCCACGACGGTGAGCTTGCCCCGTGCGCGGAGCTGCAGGCTTTTCGTGTCGGTGTAGGGGGAAAGACCAGTGATGGTGACGACTTGTTCGCCGGCGGTGAGGTTGAGCGACAGCGAGCGCTCCACCTGGGCTCCGTTGGTGAACACGGTGACGTGCTGGATGGGGGCCTCATGCTTGTCGGCGGCTTGGAGGACCAGGCTCACCGTGAGAAAAAGTATAGACAAAAGGCTTCTTGTTTTCATAATTAGGATGTTGTTGGTTTTTATTGCACAAATATAATCTATTTTGGGATAGCATCCACCCCTTTCCAACATTTTATGGGATTTGTTACATTTTGTTAACGGTTATTCCGGGTGTGGTAACTCTTCAGCGAATCTACTATTAAAGTAATGTTCGTCGGGATTTGCAATCCCGACGCATTGAATATCAGTTACTAT
>CAMHEL010000282.1 GCA_946184125.1 uncultured Prevotellaceae bacterium | reverse complement strand
AAAAAACACCTTGCGGTTGTTACCTCCCTTCGGTCAGTGGGTCTTCGACAAGTCTCTCAAAAAGGAGGAAAAAAGAAGTTAGTACGAAGGATGCGCTGTAGCGGTCTTAGACGAATTAAGACCCTACCATTGAGTTCGAAAACAATGTCTTAGACGAGCTAAGACCCTACCCATGAGTTCGAAAGAAATCCATTTCGAAAATCATCTTTCCGAAAGTGACGGCGGCCTGAAAGGCCAGCCTGCTCTCAGCCCAGGGCAACGCCCTGGGTTCCCAATTCGGGCCCCATTATTTCGCCCTGAAGGGGCAAAAGCCTTATAACCAATTGCTTATGCCCCTTCTTTAACTAACGTCTATAGACTATTTGGGAGTTTAGGAGTTTAGGAGTTTGGGAGTTTAGACATATGCTTTGCGGGCACACGGTCTAGCGTCTAACGTCTAGCGTCTAACGTCTAGCGCCTAGCGTCTAACGTCTAGTGTCTAAAGTCTAACGCCTAGCGTCTAACGTCTAGCGTCTATCGCCTAATGTCTAAAGATTCACTATTTTGTACTTTTTCGAGCCCAGGCCAATCTTTTCGGCATGGTCGATGGTGTGTGTGCCGTGCTGTTTGTTGATGCGGTTCAGCAGGTCGGTGGGGTCGTTCTTGGCTGTCACTTTCTGCTGGTTGATGATGTCGATGCAAGCCTGGTCGAGTGCCACGGGGTCTGTCGAGGCGAGGATGCCGTAGTCCTCCAGTTTCACGGGCTCGGGATGGTCCACGCAGTCGCAGTCAATCGACATGTTGTTCATCACGCTGATATAGATGATGCCCTGCTTCTTGTGGAAGTAGTTCACCACGCCCTGAGCCGCAGCAGCCATCGACTCCAGAAAACCGTCCTGGTTGCCGATGTATTCGGGTGTCCAGAGTTTGCTCATGTCAAGTTTCTCCATCTTGCCGGCGGAGTGGATGTAGGCTTTGCCGTTCTGGCTGGCGCATCCGATGGAGAGGTTCTTCAGCGCACCGCCGTAGCCGCCCATGGGGTGGCCCTTGAAGTGGTTCAACGCTATCATGAAGTCGTAGTTGGCCATGTGGCCGCCGACGATGTCGTATTTGATGTTCGACTGGTCTTTCACGGGGATGCGCATCTCGTCATACTCATCCATGATGTCGACGGGGAAATATTTCAGGAAACCGTGACGCTCTATCACCTTCCAGTGGTTGGCCGATGTGTTGCGCTCGTCCTTCTTGTCGGCAGGCCCGTTGCCGTAGGCGGTGTTGCATTCCACGATGGTGCCGTCCACCTCAAGCACCAGGTCTTTGATTAGTTCTGGCTTCAGATAGTTCGGGTTGCTGCCCTCACCCGTCGAAACCTTTACGGCTACACGGCCCTTGGCTTCAACGCCAAGTGCCTTGTAGATTTTCACCAATGACGCAGGGGAAATCTCTCTCGTGAGATACACTGTCGATGTCTGTGCTGATGCGGTGATTGCTGCAAACACCAGCATCATTGAAATCATTATCTTTTTCATTATACGGTCATTATGTTATAGTTTCATCACCCTTTTCATCTCCAGGTTCTCATAGCCCTCAGGGCAGTGGGTGGAGAGGTAAACGGTGGGGTTGTTCTTGATAAATTCACGCACGCGGTCGAGTGTCTCGCGGGCGGCAACCTTGTCCTCGAAGACAATAGAGAGTTTGTTGGCCTTCAGGGCCGCATCGCAATAGGTTACGTCGCCGTGCATCATGTAGAAGAGGCCTTCCTGTTCGGCGATGATGATGCTGTTGCCCTTAGTGTGACCCTTCGCCTCGATGAACCAGATGCCGTCGGCCACCTTCTCAGCTCGCGGGAAGTTCTTGAAGGATTCCTTGTATTCTGCACGGATGATGTTACCACCTTCTGGCAGTTTCATCGCATCGGCATCCTCTGGCGAGATATACACCTTGGCATCGGGGAAGTACTGGAGCGCTGCCGTGTGGTCGGGGTGCTTGTGGGTGATGAGAATCTTCTTCACTTGTTCCGGCTTGTAGCCCAGTTCGGCGAAAGCCTCTGTGAAGTCCTTCAGTTTCTCGCCCATGTAGAGCGGGCCGCCGAGTTTCTTGGCTGGTGCCTTCATGTCGTTCTGAAAGCCAGTGTCAACGAGTATCACTTCCTCACCAGTATCGATAAGGAAGTTCTGGAGACTGCTGCGGTAGATGATTTGTTCGTCTGTTCCCTCCTTGCCCTCACCGCCGAAGGCAAACTGCTGGTTCATGAAACCGCCGTCGAACATGCGGATAGCTTTGATTTCCATATTTGTATCTGTTTAAGTGATATTTGGGAGTTTAAAAGTTTAGAAGTTTGGGAGTTTGGGAGTTTAGGAGTTTAGGAGTTTAGGAGTTTAGATATATGTTTTGCTGGCACACGGCCTCAATTTAAATTCATAATTCATAATTCATAATTTTAGAAAGTAATCACAACTCTCAACCCTCAACTCTTAACCTTAACTAACGTCTAAAGTCTAAAGTCTCAACTCAAATTCATAATTCATAATTCATATTTTTTTGAATGTAATCACAACTCTCAACCCTCAACTCTCAACCCTCAACTTTAACTAGCGCCTTCATCAGTTGACCTATGTCGTGGAAAGGTAGATGAGTTGTCGTTCATACATGGTCGAAATCCCAAAGATATAAAATCCAAGCAAAGATACTGCTTTTTTCTAAGATATTACCATAAAAGTGGGAAAACCTTTCTAAAACATAACCAATAGAACTAAAAAATCACTTCAATCCCATTTCATTTGTTCCACCTCATATCCAGCATCGCAGAGCATCTGAACGATACCATGCTTACCAATCGAGTGACCAGAGCCGAAGGCAAACATCGTCGGCTATGATGATTTTCCATTTCATTTTTGAATTAGGCGGAGTGCAAATTCCAACTGAGTGTCAATTCCGGCCATGAAGTCTTTCACCGTCTGCACCACATTGTAATGTGGGGGAACTCCTTGTCCTTCCAATGGGAAACCCTTAGGTGTCTGACGGGGTTCACTTGTGGCAATTCTGAAAGAAAGGCCCGATGGAGATTGGAATATCTCCGGACCGCTTCCCGTATCTCCACCAGTGGGACATCCTATCAGAACGACCTCGCCACTCTCCCAAAGGTCGATGGCAAAACTCTCTGCTGCGGAGAATGTGCGTGTGTCAATAAGCAGGAACACCTTTCCAGGGAAAGCATCATCACGAGGCTTGAGGGTTTTGTCATACAGACAATGCTTCTTTTCTTGCTTCAGCAGATATTCGCAAAGTTTCTCCCCATTCATGCTGTTCCCGCCTCCGTTTCTGCGTATATCTACAATCAGATAGGGGAGGTTCTTGACCGACGGGTAAAGGCTGTCGAACGCCTCTACGATTCCGTTCCTCATGGTGTGGATAGCGATATAGCCGATGGAATCACTCAGAATCTTTCTCTCACAAATATTGTGGTTCGGGAAGCCTTTCGCATGGAGTGGCAGCGGTATCGAAATGGTGTCGCTGCCTCGGGCCACGGTGATGTTCAGCAAAGTGTCGGTATAGCTTGCGAGTGCTGCCGATGCCGTTCTCAATTCTCTCTGTGCAGCGGTCGAGCCTTCATGGTATTTGATGTTTTCTGCCATCCAGGTGGGAATGGGTTTCCCGTTGATGGCAATGATTTCGTCTTTGTCGAGGAAACCTTGTTTGCGGATATAATCACCAGGATGGTTCAGGAAGAGACGGCCTTCAATGTAGTATGGCTCCGCACCGCCAAAATGTTCTCCGCTGAAAAATGCGCATGCGTGTCCGCAGCGAAGGTCGGCGAAATACTCCATGAGCATCATGCCATAGTCATCGCTGGTCTTGACCGAGTCGCGTAAGCGGGCTGAATAGACTGTGTGGAGCGAGTCCATCGAAATGCCTTTTTGGCGGTAGAGTGAATAATTCTCAGCCACAATCTGGTGAATGCCGTCAAAATCTGCCTTCATGGAATCACGGTCATGCGGCAGTGCGGAAAAGCTGATATAATCGGGTTCTTCCTCAAACAGCCGCTGTATTAGTTCGGGATTGCAGCGTGCCAGGATGAACAGTGAAACTATGGCAATGATAAGAAAAGCCAATAGTCCGGCAAAAACCTTGAGGATGATGATGGATGTCCTTTTCATATCTTCTTAATTCAGCAGAGCATGATTTGAAGTTTCGTAAATAGCAGAGCAACAATAAGTTGATAATGTTTCTGTCATGTCAGATT
>CAMHEL010000281.1 GCA_946184125.1 uncultured Prevotellaceae bacterium | reverse complement strand
GCACCCTCCCAGTCGCAGATGTGGAGGATGGTCAGTTTGGTGTCTTTGTTGGCCTCGCCCATCACCCGAAGGTCGTAGGGGCGGATGTAAGTTTCGAAGAAGCCTCCGGGAACTTTCAGTTCGTAGAATTTTTGTTCGCCTCCCTGGGTGGCGGTGAAGAATGCTTCCACACCGGCAGCCTTGCACTCCCGTATGTACCATAGGATGGCCTTGGTGTAGGAGTCGAGCATACGCTTGTAGGCCTCGGGCCGCTCCACGGCATAGACAGTGAGGCGGTCATCTCCGAACCCCTGCCGTGCCACCTGGTGGGTGCTGAGGATGGTGGGCATCACATACACGTCGTTTCCCACGTATGTGAGTATTTCCTTAATCAGTTCGAGTGTTGGGTGGTAATAGTCCTCGGGAACCAATGGCGTGTCCATTGTCAGGTCCTGTACACGTGGCATTGGTTGTTCGGTCTGAACCTTGAGAATGTCGGCACCGCCTTTAATGAACAGGCTCAAGTGTGCTTTCAGTGCTCCCTCGCCGAGTTTCTTCCCATTGCCGAAATGTCCAAAGAAGAGAGCCGGGGTGTATGAGGGGTCGAGCGTCCCTGCGATGAAGCGGTCGATGATTTCCTTCTTATCGGCTGGGATGCTGTTTGTGGGCTGTTGCTGACCGTATGCGGAAGAAATGGTGACCGAAAAAATGGTCATTAGTAGTAATTTGAAATGTCTCATCATTTTTACATTTTTATTTATTTTTAAGTTTTTATTCCATTTGTTTTTCCAGTGATTTTCCGATATCTCCACAATTCGTTTAACCTCTATTAGAGTATATGAAAGCATAGACATCAACTAACGTGAGTACAAAGAATAATGACTATCAATGCTTTGAATTTATACCAACCTTGTTGGTTTTCGCTTTGTTTGGTCACAAAGATACAAAAAAATATTCATGTGGCTGAATATGAGTAACTATTCAGGCCAGTATAATACTTGATAGTTTAATGCGATGCTTGCCAATCTCAACACTTGGTCCAAATGTTAAATCTTATCGCGGGAAACGGATTAGCCTGACACGTCAAATTTTGTCCTATTTTGTCTATATACTATTGATTATCAGTGTGATACGCCTATCTGTATTGCCTGGAAAGGCTAGCAAACGAGGGGGGACAGGGGGCCGTACACACCTGCCATCAACATTCGCCCAAGAGCCTATTTTGTATGTTAAATTCCTGATTATCAAGTATTAAACTATGTTTAAACCTTTGTTGGTCTGCCTCTTTTTTCGTAGATTTGCACCAGAATTCTACGCCAATGATACAAGCAATAGAGGACATAAACGCAATCGTCAAGGAACTGGCCATAGTACGCCTGAAGACTGAGGGCAGAGTGGACGGGCGTGTCGCCAAGGGCATAGCCAACCGCATAATACAGGTCAGCGGGGAGCGCCTACTAAAGCTGGAGCATACGATTTCTGAGCAGGGCAAGGCATTGGAAGAAAAGGATGCTGCCATTGCAGAGAAGGAAGCCGTTATTGCAGAGAAGGATGCTGTCATAGATGCCGAAAGGAAGCGTATCGCTGAACTGGAGAAGGAGCTGGCCCGCTACAAGGAGTACTACGGCAAGGCAACCCCTCAGGCAACAAGCCGCAACAGCAGCCTTCCTCCATCGATGAACCCGCCCTCCGTACCGCGCACAAGGAGCCAGCGCAAACCCTCGGGCAAGAAACCCGGAGGGCAGGTCGGCCACAAGGGGCACACAATAGAGTGGTCTGAGCATCCCGACAGCCGTGAGGCCTGCCCCATCCCCCACGTCTGTCCCATTTGCGGCGAGCCCCTCGACCCTACGAAGATACAAGTGAGCGAGCGCCGTCAGGTGATAGACATCCCCCTGCCCGTCGTCACGACCATCAAGGAGTACATACAACACATGCTCACGTGCGACAAGTGCGGCCATGAAGTGAGAGGCATATTCCCCGACCATGTGAAGGGAACCGTATGCTACGGCGAGAACATCCAGGCCTTGGTCTCGTACCTGAGCACGCTGCAGACCATACCCATGAAGCGCATGACAGACTTCCTGGAGAACATCTGCGGCGTAAGGATGAGTCCGGGTACGGTGTCCAACATCCTGAACTCCATGCGCAAGAAGGCAAAGAAACCGTATGAGGAGATACGCAAGGTCATAGAGCACTCCGACGTTGCCGGTGCCGATGAGACCGGCATGCACGTGAACGGCTCCAACCACTGGATGTGGACGTTCCAGACCGATGTGGTGACGTACCTTGCGGCATACAGGGGAAGGGGGAAGAAGGAGATTGATGCAACCTTTCCAGGTGGACTTCCACAGACAATACTCGTCACAGACCGACTCGGAGCCTACTTCTCCATGAACGTGAAGGACCACCAGATATGCCTGGCACACCTTCTGAGGAACACCACCTTCTTCGAGGAACTGCTGCCGGAATGCGACTGGCCGAAGAGAATGCTGGAGCTGCTGCGCGAGTCGATACACCTGCGAAAGACTGAGTACACCACGGAAGAGGATGAAGAGAAATTCAAGCGACGGCTCGACGAGCTCATAGACGAGAAGGTCGAGATTGAGGGTGAGGAAAGAAAAAAACTATTCGACACCTTCCGCAGAGGGCTACAAAAGCACAGAGAGAACATCTTCCTGTTCCTGTCTCACCATGGTGTACCCTATGATAACAATGCAAGCGAGAGGGCCGTGCGTCCGGTGAAGACCAAGCTGAAGGTCAGTGGACAGTTCCGCTCTGATGACGGATCGAAGAACTATGCCACGTTGATGAGCATTGCACTTACCGCCATGAAGAACAAACAGAACCCTTTTTTCGCATTCCAAAAGATTGCGGCATATTACGGAGAATAAGCCACACTGCATTAGGGCAAAAGCTTCACATCGCTATCAGTGATAGTGATGCGATGCGGTGTGGAGGCCTGAATAGTTACGAATATGAACCAAAAATTTAGCCAAACCAAGTATAAAGTTCATATATGGAGTCTCTACACGCTGAGTTCGAAAGTGATGACACTGAAGGATTTCTTTCGCGACCAATAAAATTTTCAATTTTCAATCTTCAATTTTTAATCTTGAATTTTCAATTTTTAATCTTGAATTTTCAATTTTGAATCTTGAATTTTCAATTTTCAATCTTCAATCTTCAATTTTTGAGTCTCCGAGCCCTCTTGTAGGCGATTTTTGACGAAACGCCCTCTGTGGATGACGAAACATAGCTTTCTGCTGATGAAGCGAAAAACTTTTCTCAAAACGATAATTAAAGTTGGTAAAAAGGATAAAAATGAATAATTTTGCGGTTGATGAGAAGACTTTTAACCTTGATATTTTTCGGCTGGTTGACGACCGTCAGCATCTGGGCAGGCACCCCCCTTTCCAGCCAATTGAGCTATCGCCGTTTCACCACCCTCGACGGACTGCCGCAGATGCAGGCCGAGACGGTGTGGCAGGACAGCAAAGGCTATTTATGGATTGGCACACTCTCTGGTTTCGTGCGCTACGACGGGCGCACACTCGTCCCCTTTCTGAAAGGACGGCGAGAGAACATCGTGGCATTCAAACAGACGGAAGAGGGTGTGAGTGCATTGGGATTTCGACGGCAATGGCTCGTAGATGGCGACAAGGTCGTGATGCGCCCCATAGACCCCGACCAACAATGGCTGACCAACGAAGCCGACGGCAAACAGCACTGGCTGGTCAACAACTTCAACGCCACCCACCTGCCCGACGGGATGATACTTCTCGAGGATGAGCAGGAAACACACCGCATGCTTGCACGCCTGACCCGAAACGGTTGGGAACCCCACCTCAAGGCCAGTGTCTTCGATTTGATGATGCCCGACCGCAAGATGTATATCGACAGCGGCGATGTCTATGTCCCCACTGAAAAGGGAGTGTATGTGGTGCGCAACCAGAAGGAACGGCTGCTGACGGCAAAGGACGACATCTTCGCACTCACCAGAATGGGCGGCAAACTCTATGCACTGGCAGCCGATGGCCTCTACACCCTCGACAATGACCAACTGACGCTGGCCACGCCTTACCCTTTCGAGGCACCCGACTACGGTCTCTTCGCCCGGGAAGGAAATGACAAGCGGCTCTTCATTGCCGATGCCCACAACTTGTATCTATATGACGGAAAGGACGTCCAAAAACTTGCCAGCGGCTTCAACCTCATCAAGAGCCTGCTTGTCGATAAATGGGGACGGTTGT
>CAMHEL010000280.1 GCA_946184125.1 uncultured Prevotellaceae bacterium | reverse complement strand
GTCGCGGTGGCGAGGAGGTTTTTCCGCTCCCGGCGGATATAGTGGCGCTTGAAGAGGGTCTCGATGATGCCGGCACGCGACGAAGGTCTGCCGATGCCGTTCTCCTTGAGTGCAGCACGCAGTTCCTCGTCCTCGACGAACTTTCCCGCAGTCTCCATGGCACGCAGCAGGGTGGCTTCGGTGTAGTATTTGGGCGGTGTGGTCATCTTCTCCGTCAGGGTGGGGGTGTGCGGACCGCTCTCGCCCTTCACGAATTCGGGAAGCACCTTCTCCTCGTTGTCCTTGGCATTCTGGCTCTCATCTTCTGGGCTTTGACTGTCTTTGGCGTAGAGCACGCGCCAGCCTGGCACCTGTATCTGTTTGCCCGTGGCCTTGAACTCCACCTGCTCCACTTTTCCCAGAACGGTGGTGGTGGTGAACTGGCAGTCGGGGTAGAAGACGCTGATGAAGCGGCGGGCGACAAGGTCGTAGACATGCTGCTCCAGGTCGGTGAGGCCCGTGGCTGCCACACCGGTGGGAATGATGGCGTGGTGGTCGGTCACTTTCGACGTGTCGAAGACTTTCTTGCTCTTTTTCAGTGTTTTCCCCAACAACGGCTGGGTGAATGCCTCATAGCCGCGCAAGCCTTTGAGGATGTTGGGGCATTTGGGATAGATGTCGTCGCTCAGATATTGTGTGTCGACGCGGGGGTAGGTGGTCAGTTTCCGCTCGTAAAGGGTCTGTATGATGCGCAGGGTGGTGTCGGCGCTGAGACTGTATTTGCGGTTGCAGTCCACTTGGAGCGAGGTGAGGTCGTAGAGGTGGGGTGGGGCCTCGGTGCCCTTCTTCTTCTGCACGTCGGTCACGGTGAAGGGCTTGTCCTTGATGAGGGCGAACGACTGCTCGCCTTCCTCCTTGCTGGTGAATTTGCCCTTCGTGGCGGTGAAGAGGGTCTCGCGGTAAAGGGTGGCGAGAACCCAGTAGGGCTCGGGGACGAAATTGTCAATCTCTTTCTGGCGGTTGACAATGAGGGCGAGGGTGGGGGTCTGTACGCGGCCCACGGAGAGCACCTGATGGTTCTGCCCGTATTTCAGGGTGTAGAGGCGGGTGGCATTCATGCCGAGGAGCCAGTCGCCGATGGCTCGGCACAGGCCGGCGTGGTAGAGCGGGTCGTAGTCTTTCTGGTCGCGGAGGTTCTGGAACCCCTCACGGATGGCCTCGTCGGTCATCGAGGAAATCCACAGGCGGCGAACAGGACAGTGGGCCTGGGCCTTCTGCATCACCCAGCGCTGGATGAGCTCACCTTCCTGGCCGGCATCGCCGCAGTTGATGATACCGTCGGCCGACTGCATCAGGCGCTCGATGATGGAGAACTGTCGCTGGATACCCTTGTCGTCGATGAGTTTGATGCCGAAGCGGGAGGGAATCATGGGGAGCACTGAGAGTGCCCATGTCTTCCACAGTGGGTAGTAGTCATTGGGTTCTTTGAGCATGCAGAGGTGCCCGAAGGTCCAGGTCACTTGATAACCGTTACCTTCCATGTATCCGTCACGGCTCTGGTTGGCGCCGATGATGCGGGCTATGTCTTTTGCCACACTGGGCTTCTCTGCGATGCAAACAATCATGATTTAGATTTTAGATTTTAGATTTGAGAGTTATGATTACCTCGTTCTGTTTGTTGCGATGTCATCGCAACAAAGTCGCGCGCTTAATACCCTAACGCCAAATCGGTGAGGATGACGATATGCCGCCGCTCGGGGTGTGAGTTGCGGAGGAAGTGGATGTAGTTGCAGATGCTCTGTGCGGAGTTGCAGTTATGGCAGAGTCCGTCGACTTGGCATGGCGTGTCGATATCGAATCGGGCGGCGTTGATGGGTGATGCGGTGCTTCGTGCGCGCTGCAGAGCGGCCTCCACTGTCTGTGCTACCTTGTTCAGTCCCACCACGAAAATGACACGCTTGGGTCCCCAGGTGATGGCTGCCACACGGTTGCCGTTGCCGTCGATATTCACTATCACGCCGCTCTCCGACATGGCGTTGACACTCGACAAATAGTAGTCCACCTCGAAGGCCTTTCGGTATGTGGCCACCTTTCCTTCTTCGGTAGTGGCATCGTCGCGGTCGAATACCTGGTAGTCGCCGGCTTTCAACGCCTTCGTCAGGCCGATGTCGCGGATAGTCATCGAACCGCCCCAGGAGATGCTGCTGCCAGGGGGGATGAGGTCGGTCACCTTTAAGATAATCTCTTCGGCGGTGCGGCAATAATAGGCCTCGAAATGGCGGCGCTCCAAATTTCTAATCAGGCGAGCGGCCATGCGCTCATTGCGTTTCTCTTGTGGGGTCATAGTGGATTTATGCTTAAAAAGTGGAAGTTTTTAATGGGGATTATTAATATTCTTCAGCTACAACAAGTTCCATGCCGCGCCAGATAAGGATAAGACGGTGAAGATGAGTTGAGCCGATAGTGTGCTCCACTTGGAGACTCTCTGCGTATCGCGTCAGTTGGTTGATGGCTGTTTCGCGTGTTGCAGTCACTTCTGTATCTGTCGACTTTGAGGGCAAATATTTTAGTTCAAGGACATAAGAGTGTCCAATATCGGGATAGATGGCAAGCAATGGCTGGAGGTAGATGTCTGCATAACCGCCGATGGCTTCGTTGTCGAGAATCCCCTTTGCCCCAGCATCTAATTCAGACACGGGGAGGTAGAAACGTGTTAGACAAGTCTGAGAAAGGGTGAAGCCATGGACGAATGCCTCTCCTTTAGCTTTGTCGCGGTTGGAAGAGTAACGTAGTAGGGTTTCGGCGATATACTCGAAATAGGGGCGCCATGCACCTTCAAAAGCCATATTGACCATCAGTTGGCTGCGGCGGTAGTCATCGATGATGAGGTCATTCTCCCGATAGGTGTCTGTTAGGTATCCGTATAGTTGCTCACGTACGGTCTGGTTGGGAATGCTGAATTGCACACCTTTCAAACTGCTCCCAACGATAGTGAGCATGCCAAAGTAATAGAGTAGTGAGACAAAATTATCGGGATTTGTAATACCTTCGGAGGGGAAATGGTCTTTCAGTTCTGCTGTGATGCCTCCTGTCTCCACGATATACTGAATGATGGAGGCGTTGTGCTCAAAGCCCTTATCCTTGCGGATGAGCATTCGCAGTTTGTTGTAATCCGTTCGGATGTTGGCATCGAGCATGTTTTTGGGCAACTTTCCATTGTCTTTAGTATAGAAATAGATGAAGTAGAGCACCATATCACTGTTGTACATGGGAGGGGTGTCGATACAATCTTCCGAGAAACAGTAGTTGTCATACCATGGTTTCATCATCTCCAATAGTTCGTCGGTGGAGTGCTTGAAAGGATAGTATCTGCTATAGTAGTCAAGCATCTCGCGCACTTCTTGCTCTGTGAAACCCACCATGGCGTTGAATTCTGGCTGCATGGTATAGTTGGTGCCGATATTGAAGCCCGAGGTAAGGTCATCCATTGTGACAGGACTCACACCAGTGATGAAAAGGCGTTTGATGGCAGTGCTTGTGCCGCTTTTCACGGTATTGAAGAAAGTGCGGATGGCTCCTTCGCCATGAGTCTCTGCCTTGTAGCCCCTCTCTGTCGTGGGGTTGGAAAGAATGTCATTGGTGAAATGGTCATACTCGTCGATAAAAAGGTATATCTTCTGGTCCGCACGGTTTGCCATGACACATAGATGGTTGAGCATGTCTTTGGCTGTATGCAGCTGGCGCAATCCTTCTACTGTTCCCTCTGGTAACAAGTCGGCATAACGATGACAGAAGTCGTCCATCATCAGTCTGCAATAGGTGTTCATGCTGGTCTTGTAGTCATCCAACTCCCCTGAAATATTGGAGAAGTCAAGGAAAAGCACTAAATAAGTGTTGTGGTCTTTGGTAGGGTGTTGGCCAATCCATAAGTCGCCGAAGAGACGGTCGAAGAGAGAGGCCTTCTTAATGTCGTAGTACTGCTTGAGCATGTTCAGCAACAGCGACTTACCAAAACGTCGTGGACGGATAAAGAAAAAGTAGTCGTTGGCTTCTTCAATCTTAGGGATGAAACTGGTCTTGTCCACGTAATAGCAGTCGCGGAGGCGGATTTCTTCCCAGTTTTGTTTACCATAAGGTATGCGCTTAGGCTGCTCTTGTGGGGTCATAGTGGTGATGCATTAAGAAGTGGTTTTGTGACTACTTGATATTTCTTTGCAAAATTAATGCAAACCCGCCACAAAACAAAATAAATGCCGCTGTTTTTACTTTTTCGTCGGTATGGTGGTAGCTGATTATTAAGGTTCTGGTCATTTTATTTGTAGGGCGTTCGGCTTGTCAGATGCTGCATATCATCAACGCATAAGGTGGGTTCTATTAATTATGTCGAGGCGATTTTCGACTTTTAGTCGAGGGC
>CAMHEL010000279.1 GCA_946184125.1 uncultured Prevotellaceae bacterium | reverse complement strand
GATGTCGCAGCCCGTCGTGATGATGGCGAAGTGGCCACCACGATAGATGGTGATGTCGCGGATGGTCACGTTACGGCAGAGTTTGAGGGCGATGGCCTTGTCGCCCGTGCCTATGCTTCCTCCCTGTACATTGCCTGCATTCTCGGTATCATGCTTTGTCAGGCCTTCGCCGTCGATCATACCTTGGCCTGTGATGCTCACATTGTGCTGTCCCTCGGCCCATATCAGTGAGTTATGGAAGTAGGTGTGTCCACCATCCTGATACTCAGGTCCTCCGAACACCTCGCTCTCGTCGTAGGCCTTCATCGAGCCCGGCGCGGCAAGGATTTTGGCTCCGGGCATCAGATGCAGGTCAACATTGCTCTTCAGCCTTATGCTGCCACAGAGGTACGTTCCTGGCGAGAGGAGCACCTGTCCCCCGCCATTGGTTGTAGCCGCTTCTATCGCCTTGTTGATGGCGACATGGTCGAGTGTCGTTCCGTCGCCTTTTGCGCCATATTGCCGAACATCAAATATGCCGTTGGCATGCATACCCAATGCCACGAACAAAGCGCTGAAAATCAAATATTTTCTCATGGTTAGTAAAATTAGTTAAAAATAGTCATGTGTTGCCGAAAAGTTGATATGTTTTCCAAGCCTCCCTGACGTCCTCCTTGCTGTATGCGTCGTGAAAGAAGGTGGCCTGGCAGTCATCCTTGAATGGAGTCCAATTGCCGCAAATCGTGCCGTCGAATGCAATGACCGGTTGGAAAATGCCGCTGTTGTTGTGGGCTCGGTGCCTGTGCTCCTCCGGAAGCACTACATCGCGGCTCTTGTAGCTGATGAGATACTCGTCGTAAGGTGGGATGAGGAGGAACCTGCCGCGCCGGAACCCCCGTGTACGGCAATCATCCGTCAGATAGAATTCCCGTCCCTTCCACCTTTCCACATGCACCGTGTTGCCCAGGAGGGCTATGCCTTTCCTGCAGTCGTTGATGTTCAGCCCTGACCACCAGACAAAGTCTTCCAGTGTGGCAGGCTGTCGGCTCTGAAAATATTTTCGGGTGAGGCGCATCAGGTCTTCTTCTCTGTCCATCGCAGCCGTCCGCCGCACCTTGTCGGCAGCAAGCGCGTAGGTGGCTTTCATCGGCAGCAAGTCACCACTGCATAGCGTGCCTGTCAGCTCTGCCATGCGGATATGGTAAGAGAGGCGGTGGTCGTCCATCGTCATGTCGTTCTCTTTCAAGGCTTCGACGAAGTCCTCCTTGGTGGCACTTCTTTTGTCGGCAGCGGTCTGTGCAAGGATGTCCCCGACGTGCATCAGTTCCTTGTCGGATATCGATATTTTGTTGCTGCTCATCCATCCTTTCGTCACTGCGATGGCTTTTGGAGCACATAGTTCCAGCATCATCCAGTAGTCTTCGGCTGCCACAAGTTGCCATGTGCCGCGCATCAGGTGCAGCCTGACGATATCCCCCTTGTCGAATGCTTTTTTGAAAGCTTTGCTCGAAGGTTTGCGTGTCCGCATCGCCACCGCCCATCTCATCATGCGGTATTCCTGCGCCTGCATGGCACCCATATAGTTCACCACCTCGGCTGGACGTCCGAACTGGGGCGCGATAAGTTGCTGATTGAGAAGTCGGATGGAAATGGGATTCATTTTTTAGTCCAAGTCATTTTAATGTGGGGAATGCCGTCGAGCATGAATGGCTCGGACGACTGACAGAACCCCACACTTTCATAAAACCCTTTAGCATACTCCTGCGCCTCAATGTCGATGTTGACCGCCTTGAAATGTGCTACGGCAGCATCGATGGCATGGAGCATCATCTTTTTGCCATACCCTTTGCCTCGTTCGGTGGTAATGACTCTGCCGATGGATACTTCCTTCATGTGGGTGCCTGCCGGGCAGACACGGGCCATGGCTATAATTTTCTCTCCCAAGGTCAGCCACAAATGGACGGACTGCCGGTCGTCGCCGTCAAGGTCCTGATAGACGCAATTCTGCTCAACCACAAAAACCTCGCTGCGTACTCTGAGCAGTTCGTACAACTCATCCGTGGTCAGTTGGCTGAATATTTTCTGGTGCAGCACGGGCACCTGCAAATATTTCATCCGTTTGGCTTTCGGCAGTTGGGATGCCACGAGACGGTAAGCCTCTTTAATCCATTCCTCAATCAGTGCGTCTTCCAAGTGTTCGTAATACACGTCGCTCCAGTGCTTTTTGTTCCAATGGTAGGCAGGTGTCACGGTCGGGAATTGTTCCCGGAGTTCTTCATTCCTTTCGGGTGGCAGTTTCAGCGCCAACCTTGGAGCGGTGCCCTGTTTGTCGGGCTGTTCATCACCCACAAAGAGGCAGACGAAAATTTTTCCCTCCAGGCGAAAGGTGATAACATCATCGCCAAAAGGTTGGTCTTCGGTTACGCCATGGAGCGACAAGGTGTATTCGCGTACTTGCTCGATGTTCATGGCCATTCTATCAATTAGAACCTGCCTTGATGAATTTCACTTTTGTTGTGTCGCGTGGCTTGGCATCGGGCTGCTCATCGGGATAACCGATTGCGATGATGTAGTTGAGTTTGTAATCGGCAGGGATGTCGAGACGGTCGATGAAGAACTTGGCACTTTCATTCGACAACAGGAAGCGCACTGGACCGCCGAGGCAGCAGGTGCCGAGCCCCATGGCTTGTGCTGCAAGCATCATGTTCTCGCCTAATAGACCGGCATCCAGTTCGCCACCGCCCTTGGCGGGTGTGCAGACACAGATGAGGTTGGGTGCGTTGCGGAACATGTTCTTAAAATCTTTGTCGCGCTTCACTTGTTCTGCATTGGCCTTTTTGTAGACCTCGGTCACGTCGGCTATCAGTTGCTGGTCTTCCACCACTCTGACAATCCATGGCTGGCGGTTCATGCCACTGGGGGCATTGATGCCAGCACGGACGACGACCTCCAGTTTCTCATGTTCCACGGTTTTGTCAAGGTACTTTCTCACTGAGCGGCGGGCCATGATGTTGCTTAGCACAGGATTGAGTTCCAGCTGCATGTCGGCCTCGATGTCGCTCATCTTGTCGGTCGGTTCATAGCGTTTTATCACGCGACCGTCACGCGAAACGAGGAATTTGGTGAAGTTCCATTTGATGTCGGGTTTCTTGTCGAAATCGGCATCGCTTTTGCGAAGCATGTCATCCATGAATTTCCCGCGCTGGTCGTTGGTGTCGAACCCTCCAAACCCTTTCTGGGATTTCAGCCAGGTATAGAGCGGGTGCTCTCCGGGGCCGTTCACCTCAATCTTGTCGAACTGCGGGAAATTGATGTTGAAATTGGCGGTGCAGAACTGGTGGATTTCCTTTATCGAGCCTGGTGCCTGCTGCCCGAACTGGTTGCAGGGGAAGTCGAGGATTTCGAAACCTTCTTTCGAATATTTCTCATACAGCGATTCGAGTTCCTTGTACTGAGGAGTGAATCCACATTTTGTCGCGGTATTCACAATCAACAACACCTTACCTTTGTAGTCGGAAAGCGACACGTCTTTACCTACGTCGTCCTTTACCTTGAAATCATATACACTCTGTGCCGATAGTGCCAGCACACAAATCACAGCCAAGAGGCTTAAGGAAAATCTTTTCATAATAAATGGTGGTATTCGTTTGATAGTTTTTTCTTTTGTCGAGAGGTCTCGGTTCCGTCCTTAATTATTTGCAAAGATATGATTTATTTTTTACTTATGGAAAAAAACATGTGAAAACTTAGTTATTTTCTAACGCTTGCTTATTATGATACACCCCTCAAGCTGAAAAAAACGGGGAAATTGGATTTGAATAATGAAAAAACAATTATCTTTGTATCAAATTTCAATACGGTTTTCAAATGGCTGCTGCCAAACACCACTCCGATAAAAAAACTAAATGATTAAACTACGAGATATGAATCGCTTTGAACTTAAACGTCTGTTTTTTGCCATTCTGGGCGCGGCAATGGTTATGACCGCTCAGGCTCAGTTGAGTTTTACGTCACCCACGACGTTGTTCGTGATGCACAGCAGCGGCAACCATCTTAAGATGGCGAGCGACTATGGCGGACAGTTAGAGGCTGCCAATGCTGCCAATGCCCAGCAGATGACCATTGTGCCCAATGGCAATGGCTATTACTATATCAAGTCTGCCGGCAACCGCTATCTGTCGAAGGTGAACACCTGGAACACGTCGTTTGTCACCGATTCTGCCACCGACAATGCTTTGTTCTCGTTTGAGCAGGCTCAGGGAGCGTATATCCGTATCCGGTGCAAGGGCAACGGCCTCTGCATAGGCACCGACAGCAATGATGCCGGCAGTAAGGTCTTTTCCGACAAGAACGGCTCCGACATGAAACACTTCTGGTTTTTCAGCGACAAGGCGAACGGCACCGTACCCACCGACACGCTCT
>CAMHEL010000278.1 GCA_946184125.1 uncultured Prevotellaceae bacterium | reverse complement strand
AACAGCCAGCAGACGTAAATCAAGGTCAATCAAGGGGACAGGTTTTTGATGGAATCCTCGAATTCCATCAAAAACCTGTCCCCTTGATTGACCGTCTAATTGCGAAATAATCCCCCGATGCCAATTCTTCCGAACTCAGCGTGTAGAGACACCATGCATGGTGTCTCCGAAAAATGTCTCCTTGTTTGATCTAAATCTTCAAGTGTCAAATTCAGAAACAGATGCCGCAATCGTATGGGAAAAGGTTTCTTCTATCTACTATTTCCGTCGATATTATGGTTTTGCCAGAAAAGGAAATCTTCATGGTTTCGCGCATTAATCCTTGCCATTCATTCCAATAGTAGCATTCTATGATGCCCTCATTGCCGTGTATTGTCACTTTGGGCGACAACACTTGTTTTATGGCATATAGAGGTCCTTCACGAAGGGTAGACATGGGAGTCAAGGCTCCAAGGTCTTTATGGCTGAAGATATAAGTGCAGCGATTGTACTCACCGTGCCAAAAGGTAGGAAGTAGGGTGGGGGCATTGAAGAAAAAGTAAGCCTGCCATAAGCCTTTCTCGGTAGGTTCTACTTGAATGTGCTCGAAAGGATTTGGCTCTTTCTCTTCGTTCAGTTCATTCCAGGTATTTTCTTGTTCGGTTTCCTTTTCCTCTTCTTGACCAATTCGATAGGTATAGAGTTCCGATACATCTCCAAGACCTCGAATAGCAGGATATTTCAGTCCGAGAGAATAGCCTTCTTCAAGGCTCATGGCATCAAAAGTCTTGAAAAGGTAGCTTTTGTCCTTTTGAGTCTCGTCCTTGGCGATATTGCTGATGGCTTCTATATATGAACGGGCGACTTCAGATAATGGATTTTGTTCTTCTTCTCTCTCGATGCGTTCAACGTCGCAGCATCCATGCTGTGAGAACAGATTACGTATTGTATTGTTTTCAATAGCCCCATCCTCGTTGGGCTCTTCCAGAATGGTGGGTGGCTCAAAACGACAATAGAAATCTGAAATGACTTCCTTCATCTCTTCAGGCAAATATTCGAACACATCAGCGACGATTTTTATAGGTATGCCCCATATTGCTTCCGCAATGCTGCCGACAATGGCCCCGAGGGTGTCGGCATCGGCGCCAAGACTTACCGCACGCCGTATGGCATCTTCAAAGCTATTGCTCTGACCGATAATCCAAAGGGCTACAGGCACAGTGCCTTGACAAGTCTCGTCAAACTTATTCTCCACATCTTCCCTACGAATGAGGATGTTGTATTCGGAGTATTGACCACAGACTTCTACAAATTCCTGCAATTGTTCTGGAGTCAGGGGCTTCGACTGAGCTTTTCTCATCTTAACAGCTTTAATGATGGCATATACCACTGCATTGGCTCCTTTGATGCCTTCGGGATGGTTGTGTGTGCATTCAGCGCTTTTTTCTGCCATCCAAAAGAAATTAAAGTAAGAGTTGAGAAACGCCCATGCGATAGGGCTTACACGCATCGCAGCACCATTGCCATAAGAATTATAGGGCTCAGGGTGGTCGCTGAACACCCACTGAGCAAAACGACCTCCGTATCCACCCATGGGATGGGGATAACGGCGGCACCATTCATGGAGGAACTTGCCAAAGTCATCCGAACCTTGCAACAAGGCATCTGCTACGGCTACCGTGCAGATAGTGTCGTCTGTGTAACTGTTCTTGTCCGACAGCCACTCAAAATTGTAGTCATTTGTTGGGGCAAATTCCCAGCGGCTACCCACAACATCACCTATAATCGCACCTAACATTTTTTTAGAGTCGTTTTTAGAGAGTTTATTCTATTAGAGCCTATTTTTGTGAAAAATCTATCTTTTTTAAGGTGGGTTCAATTAAGGTGGCCGTCACACACCGAGTCAATCCACTTCTTGTGGCGGATCGATGCGATTTTCTTATCGGAGAGATTTTCAACGGTCCTTCATCCCATCGGGCATCCCTACCTCTTTGTCGCCTTTCTTCACCAGTTTTGCGATTTCTTCCACCACACGGGCGACTTCCAGTCCCTTGGCCTGCAACATCTCGATGTCGCTCACGATGGTCTGCCAATTGCCGCTCAACAAAATCCCCTCAAAGACTCTTCAAAACTCCTGGAGATTCTAAAACTTAAATACAATGGGTAGACTGAATTTCACTCGGACGGCTTGACCGTTCATCAATCCTGGACTCCATTTCGGCATTGCCTTAATGGTGCGGACTGCCTCATTGTCGAGCGTTGGGTCGACACTGCGTACCACTTGGATATTGCTCAGACTGCCATCTGTCTCCACGATGAAAGACACTAATACTCGGCCCTGGACGCCTTCAGCCTTCGCCTTTGAGGGATAATGGACGTTTTGACTTAACCAATTATTCATGGCCTCTAGTCCGCCAGGAAAACTTGGTTGCTTTTCTGCGAAATCATATACCTGCTGAGAGTTGCTTTGTCTTTGTTCTTGTGACATTCTGGTACCTCTCTTGTCAGACAAGCGTGATTCGTCAGGACTTCCATGCCCTCTTATTCCTCGATTCCGGTTTGAAGGCAGGGCGGATTGTGAGCCGTTGATTCTCCTTGTCGCTGCCGTGCTCGGTTTCCTGTTCGCTGTGCCTGAACCCCGTCTTATGCCGTTTGATTGTGCTGAAACAGTGACAGACACGAGCAACATAATGATGATGTAAAACAGTTTTCTTGTAT
This sequence comes from uncultured Prevotellaceae bacterium, assembly GCA_946184125.1. Lineage (GTDB taxonomy): Bacteria > Bacteroidota > Bacteroidia > Bacteroidales > Bacteroidaceae > Prevotella. The sequence goes on along the minus strand of CAMHEL010000278.1, from coordinate 1,829 downwards.
TCATGATTATAAAGATTTATCGGTGTGATGATTAATATGTTATTCAACTTAAGTTTCGGAAATGATTAGGTCTGATTTTGATTGTCTCAACAAAATGGAACTCAATTTCTATGTCCAAGTACAAAATTACGAAGAATCTGTCAGAAATCAGCATGTTTTTCAGAAATATTGATACCAGCAATACATTGTTTAACATTTGTTGTCGGGTGGGTTTTCGGAGACACTTATTGCAAATGGTTTTTGGAGACAGTATGTATGATGTCTCCACACGCAGAGTTCGAAAGGGATCCCATTGAAATCGAGGCCTATTGTCACATTTTTTTTGCAGGACTCGAAAGGAATGGATTGAAGTAGATAATGAAAAAACTTCGCGTTTTGTTTGGAATTAAAACCAACTATGACTATTTTTGTACCCATGAAAGACACCGAAAAACAAAACAAGGCTTTTTGCAGCACCAACGCCTCTCAGTACGCTTTGGTGGAACTGCATTTACACGTCGATGGGTCGCTGACGGCCGACGATGTGATTTTGCTGGCGAAAGAGGAGGGAGTGGACATCCCTTCGTCGCGTGAGGAACTGAGCAACATGCTCATCTGCCCCGACCATTGTGAGGACCTCAACCGCTACCTGCACTGCTTCATTCTTCCCATCGCCGTGATGCAACAAACCAGCACCATCGCCTATGGGGTGGAGAGTCTGGTGAGACGTCTCGATGAACAACGTCTCCTTTATGCCGAACTGCGCTTTGCCCCGCAACAGCACATGGAGAAAGGGCTCTCGCAAGAAGCGGTTGTCAAAGCAGCTATTGCTGGATTGCACAAGGGCCTCGCCGAATGCCAGAACGGTTTCAGAGCCAATCTCATCGTGAGTTGCATGCGTGGCAAGGGGAATGAGGAGCAGAATAAGGAGACGGTGCGGCTGGCAGCGAAATACCTCGGCGATGGCATCTGCGGCACCGACCTTGCAGGCTCCGAGGCGCGGTATCCCACAGAACTGTTCCGCTCGCTCTTTGCCTATGCCAAATCGATGGAGGTGCCCTTCACCATACATGCTGGTGAGGCGGCGGGAGTGGAGAGCATGCGCCATGCCATCGAATTCGGAGCCCGGCGCATCGGGCATGGCATCCGCAGCTACGCCGATGCCGAGATGAAGCAGATGTTGAAAGACAACGATGTGTGCCTCACCCTCTGCCCATCGAGCAACCTCCAGACAAAGGCACTGCAGGGGGTGACGTCCTACCAAGAATATCCCCTTGGAGCTTTTTTTGACGATGGGGTGAGCATCAACATCAGTTCCGACAATATGACGGTGTCGAACACGAGCCTGCATAGGGAACTGGAGCATTGCTTTTCCGCCGGCATCATCACGCCACAACAAGCAGCGCTGACGGTGGAGTCGGCCATCAACCATAGTTTCCTCAGCGAACGCGAGAAAGAGGAGTTGAGGCGCCGCATAAATATGAATTGATAGAACACATCTTTGGTAAATCCTATGGTATAAAGCGGCTGCACTTAGCCATGCCGAACCAAAGAATTGTAGGATGCAATCCAGTTGATCATCTCTGACTATGTAACTGAGGATGAATGGAACATTACCTGCTTATATCAATAGGGCAAAATAGGTTTACAGCAAAGAGGGCACGCAAGAAAATGGCGTGCCCTCTTTGCTGTAAGCGATCTGATGAGATGTTCTCGGCTTCATTTTTCTATTAGTCTTCAAAGTCAGTGATACTCCCGGAACTGTCGAACTCCAATTCAAATCCGTTGTTCAGCTTTACCTCGTATGAGGTCGTATATATGTCGTTCTTCATCTTGGCGTATGCGATGGT
>CAMHEL010000277.1 GCA_946184125.1 uncultured Prevotellaceae bacterium | reverse complement strand
ATTCCGTCAAGGCCCTGTCCCCTTGATTGACCCTTGTTTGTTTGGCCAAATGCAAACCAGTGATGTTCATGCCAATTGTTTCCCAGGAAGAAGATTAAAAACCGCTTCGCTTAAGAAAAATGTGATTAAGCGAGTGCCAAGCAAGCTTGCTTGCAATTGGCCGAGCGTGAACATTTTATGCAAAAATGTGATTAAGCGAGTGCCAAGCAAGCTTGCTTGCAATTGGCCGAGCGTGAACATTTTATGCAAAAATGTGATTAAGCGAGAGCCAAGCAAGCTTGCTTGCAATTGGTCGAGCGTGAACATTTTATGCAAAAAGGAATAAAAATAAATAAAAAGAAAAATCCCCCTAAGCCCTTGACAAAGAGAGAAAACACACCTTGCGAAATGCTCAAAAAGGGAGAAAAAATTAGTTAGTTCATTGTTGCAAGGTTAAATTCCATCGCTTGCGACATACAATTCTTGAAAATTTTTTATCCTCTCTCTGTTAATCAGTTAGGAAGGTTTATAATTCCTAATTCCCCATTCAAAATTCCTCATTCCTCATTCCTCATTCCTAATTCCTCATTCCTCATTCCTCATTCCTAATTCCTCATTCCTAATTCCTCATTCCTAATTCCTGGTTTTGGGTGTTTCGCATGCTCGGAGATCACGTGCTAATACTGTATGCTTGTTGGCTTCGACATAATAGGCCCCATCTTAAGAAGCATCAAATCCGGCAACCGAATAGTTAAATGCTTTTCTTCAATCTCCTTCAATTCAGCACCCTCTGGCATCCACTTATCGAGACTTGTTTCAGGGAACCCGATATAAGTGATGATAAAAAAATAACTTGGTACGATTGTCTATATGATGTTTTTCCTCATCTTTTTGGCTGTTTTGAATCTACTCATCAGTCACGTAGCCCGCTACGCTCCTTCTTCGTAAATCCAAAACATCTCAAAAATCTGAGGTTCAATCGTACCAATTTATTCTTTCACCATCACTAAGCCATGGGGTGCTCGATGCCGCTGAAGACCCGTTTGTTCACCTTGAAGTCGTGAAGGTATCGACACGAAAGGTAAGCGCTCCATTCGTATGCACGGCAAAAACCATTTGATTAAGCGAGTGCAGAAAGAGCTTGCTCATTATGCCGAGCGATAAAATGGTCGAATGAAATTCAAAGATCCCTCACGGTGAAGGTGGATAACTCTCGCTCTCCACCCTGCATCGCCGATGCCTCATGTTCAATCATCTCATTTGTCAATGACATAGTAATAAAAATTTATGTTTGTCACCCTTTTCTTCGCAAGGGCTGCAGTGGGGCTCCATGCAGGCCTTGGGAGGCCTGCGCCCCACCGCCTGCCCTTGCGAATAAAAGGGTTTGGGTTTGCGTTTCCAAGTTGCGTCTTCCACATTGGGAAAGGATGCATTAATTTCTGACAACAGGGCGCACACTCTGACCGCCGACGCGGTAGTGGCTGTGCATGTAGACGTAGCCCGAATAGAAGTACAGGAAGTAGGCGTAATCCGCGCGCGAGGGGTCCTGCGTTGACGACCAATAGCAGCCGTCCGAGCCGGCACGGTAGCGGACGGTGCCGTAACGGTAGCCCGCAGCCGGCAAAAAGATGCTACCACCGTTGGTCTTACTGGTGAACATGCGTCCCTTGACACCATTCACTGTCGTCCATTCGTAGGTGCAGTTGTTTATCAATTCTTTTTGCTGCTCGTATGACGGCATCACCCAGAAGCCACCCCAATTCACATGGGCAACGTCGTACTCAGTGCCTGCAATGTCGGAGCCGAGACTTTGGTAAGAGCCATTCTTGTAATATTGATAGTTTGACTCACAATATACTCCAGACTTCGTTTCCGTCTCACCCCAGGCGTAGTAGCCGCCGTAGTTTGTCGGGCTTTGGTTCTCCGGATGGTCCGTGTCAACATTGCAGCATGACCACTTCGTGCCGGAGGGCAGGCCGAGGTCTATCAGGTGCGGGTGGTGGTCGTCAGGGCATAATGGCATACTCACTTCTTTTGATGTTGTACTCGCTTCACTCGTCAAGCCATGCCCCATAGCATATACGCGGTAGTAGTTGCTGCCATTTAGAGGTGCCTTATCACGCCATGATGTGACCGTGATGCTATCCGCCACTTTGACAAAGTTCGAACTTGACGAACTGCTGCGATATACACTATAGTATTCCGCATACTTCACTGCATCCCAGCTGACATTTACACCCCATGCGTTTTCGTCCATCATGGCTACCACGTTTGTGGGAGCGTCAAGCTTGACATTTACAGAAACAGAATAACTTTGGGAACTTTCAGTGCCATAACACACAGCACAAACCTTGTAATAATTATAGCCGCTTGACGGGCTCTCGTCGGTCCATTCAGTGGATGTGACGTTCTCGGACATTAATTTGTAAGTGCCGTTGGAACTGCTGCTTCGATAAACCTTATAGGATTGCGCATAATTCACCGCATCCCAACTGACATTTACACCCCATTTGTTATCATCCATCATGGCCTTTATATTTGTGGGAGTGCCAAGCGTGACATTTACAGAGGCATAAGAACTTAGGGAACTTTCAGAACTAAAACACACAGCGCTAATCTTGTAATAATTGTAGCCACCTAACGGATTTTCATCAGTCCATTCGGTGGATGTGACATTTTCGGCGACCAACTGATAAGTTCCGCCAGAACTGCTACTCCGATACACCTTGTAGGATTGCGCATACTTAGCTGCATCCCAGCTGAGATGGACAGCCCATTCGTTTTCATCCATCATAGCCTTTACATTTTGGGGAGCCGTATGGTTGAACGGTTCGGCATTGTTGGCAATCAGGTCGACAAACTCATTGGCGTATTGCTTCATCTTGCTGAAATCGCTTCCGAGCGAACTGGAGCAGTCGAGGTGTAGGAAGATGACCGCCCCCGAATGAGAGACGCTTGTCTGGGTGTTGTTGGCGGAATTGAACTCGGAGTTTTTCTGCCACAAGCTATTGGACGGCAAGCGATAGTAATGCTGTATAGAAGAGAAAGGAACCAGTCCGGTGCCCGTCTCAAGACGCAAGCCCGTGAAGGTGTAGGTGACGAAAATCCCGTTCTGCGTGCCTTGTACCGTTGCCCCCGATGTGGCCTTTAGGCCGTGGTAGGTGACGTTATGTAACGAGCGGTCTTTCAGATTGAATGTGCCCTCAATGTACAGTTGGCTGTTCGCCGCCGCATTCCCGTCGAAGGTAAAGCGCACCAACGTCCCGCTGTCGATACCGGGGATTTTCAGGCTGATAGTCTGTCTGTTGTTCACACTGATAATCTGGTCGGCGATGGCTTTAAGCTTTTCACGGAGTTCGTTGATGCTACTCACCTCGAAGGCGTTGCCGGGGGAGGAAGCCAGGCGCTCGATGTTCTGTTTGAACAAAGACACATTGCTGACGTCTTTGCCACGCAAGCCCACGGAGTAGGCGTTGACGCGAAGACCTCCTACGGTGGTGCCCGATATCTTGCGGCTCATGGCATCAAGGTATTCGTAAGAGGAGCCGTACTTGTCGGTCATCATCAACGAGCCTTGGTCCAGACCGTCGGTGAAAGTGATGAGGCTGACATTCTTCAGCGGTGAAACGATGCTGGCGTTGCCAAGCATATCCAGGCCATTGTCAACAGCATAATACAGCAAGGTGCCGTCTCTGAGAATCAGATTGTTGACGAATGTTTTGTACTGACTTGCCGTCGAGGTGGAGAGGATGCCGATATTCTTCGTATACAGGTCGTCATTGAAGCCGACAATACCGGCATAGGAGAAGGGATAGCCGCCCTTGTTGGTTAGGGTGAGGCTGTCGATGGCCTCATATTGGTATGTGAGTACAATATTCCCATTGCGCCATACGTTGACATAGCGCGGTTCCGTCTCCGACACATCTATGCTGTCGATTTCCGTGGTGGGGACTTGCTTGATGACCACGTCGTCTTGGTAGATGTTAAGATACTGTCGGGCCAAGTCTTGTTGTACCCTTGCCGTCTTTGACATCCTGCCATGAGGGTCAACAACCGAGGCATTGGCATTATTCAGGTGAAGGATGACTTCGACGATGAGGATGGCGTCCGTCACGTTCACCGTACCGTCGCCGTTCATATCGGCATACTTCCTATGGAATGACGACGGCATTTTGCTGAGGATGTGGTCCACCACCAACATCACGTCGGAAACGTTCACCTCTCCGTCGTTGTTCACGTCACCCATGGCGAAAGAAGGCTTTAGGTCTCTGCTTCTGAAGGTGAGGTTTTCTACGTTGCCATAGGGATATTCCGTCGGCCAGTTGGTGCTCCACAATTGGATGCCCTTGCTGCTGAAAGTCATCTTTTTCACATCGTCAAATAGGTACTTGGCGGCTTCATCGCTGGTTTTCCTATTGACATAGAGCGTATCGCCGTCGCCCGTCCCCTGTGCAAGACAGACCGGGAATGTGGACATCAATAGTAAGGCGATGGTCAGGAAAGTTTTTTTAATTCTTTTCATATTTAGTATTAGCCTACGATAATTGAAAATTTAGCACTACATTTTTCCAAGAGCCATTTTTTCGAGGTCTGA
>CAMHEL010000276.1 GCA_946184125.1 uncultured Prevotellaceae bacterium | reverse complement strand
GTATTGTATAGAAATGCCACCTCATAAAAATCAGAATTAATAGAACACACCTTTACATAAAATCCTCACGCTCGAAAAAACAAATTCATTTGCTTTTTTGCTCGCTTAATCGGATTTTTGCATTATCTTTGCACTACCGTAAGAATGTAAAAATTACACCTTTATGTCGAAGGAGCGAGACAGAGCCGACAACTACCGCCGGATGGCCTACGAGGGCGACACCAAGGCCATGAACAACCTTGGTGTGTGCTATGAGCGCGGCTCTGGCGTGCAAACCGACCTGACGATGGCCTTCAAGTGGTATATGAAGGCCGCCCAGCAAGACGATGTCTATGGCTGTTTCAACGTGGCAGAGTGCTATTACCACGGGAAAGGCGTGGAGCAGGACTACCAACTGGCATTCGAATGGTATCTCAAAGCAGCCGACAAAGGCGACATGCAATCGCAAGTGAACGTGGCCAATGCCTACTACCTGGGGCAGGGCGTGGAGCAAGACCATACGAAAGCTTTCTTCTGGTACCGTGAGGCAGCATACCAAGGACATATCCTCAGCCAGAAAAACTGCGGAGCAGCATACTGGAACGGCGACGGTGTGGAGAAGAACCTCGAGGAATGCGCCTTCTGGTATGAGCTGGCGGCACAAGGAGGCGACCCGCAGGCGCAGTTTGCCACAGGGTGGTTCCTCATGAACGGGCACGGCGTCGCCGTCGACGAGAAAGCCGGCCTGAAATGGATACGGAAGGCCACCTTCAGAGGCTACCAGCCCGCCATCGACTACTGCAAGGAGCATGGATACAAATGGTACTGAATGAAAACACTTCTAACGATATGACAACCTTATGAAAAAGAACTTTCTAACTTTCATCACCTGCCTGCTCACCATTGCTGCCATGGCGCAGCAGAAGAGCGCGGCACGATTCGACAACTACGAATGGGACTTCGGGCACATCGAGGCCTACAACGGTGCCGTATGCCACACCTTCAAGATGCGCAACGTCTCGAAAACACCCATCATCTTCGGAAAGACCGTCACCGCCTGTGACTGCATCAAAGCCGTCTGCCCCGACCAAGCCGTGGAGCCAGGAGCAGAAGCCAAGGTGCTCGTCGTCTTCTCGCCAGCCACACAAAAGGGAAAGGCCAACAGCAGCATCGAACTGCTCGACAACAACGGCAAGACCCTCGGCGCACTCTCCGTCAAGGCCGACGTGGGACATGCCACGGCACCGGCAGGACACAAATATCCCTACCTGGACACCAGCCTGAGCAACGAGGAGCGGGTGGAGAACCTCATCTCACTCCTCACCCCTGAGGAGAAAGTGGGACTGATGATGAACAAGTCGGTGTCCATCGACCGGCTGGGCATCCCCTCCTACAACTGGTGGAGCGAGGCATGCCACGGCGTCAGGCAGGGAGGATACACCGTCTATCCACAGCCCATCGGCATGGCAGCCTCCTTCGACGCCCAACTCTTCTACGATGTCTTCTCCACCGTTTCCGACGAGGCGCGCGCCAACTGGAACCGCTCCGACCACAACGTGTTCAACGTGCCCATGGGAACCGTCTATTACCCCGGCAACCCCGAACTCACCTTCTGGTGCCCCAATGTCAACATCTTCCGCGACCCGCGGTGGGGACGTGGCCAGGAGACCTGCGGCGAAGACCCCTATATGAACGCCGTACTCGGCGTGCAGACCGTGCTCGGCATGCAGGGCAACGACAGCAAATACTACAAGACACACGCCTGCGCCAAGCACTACGCCGTGCACAGCGGTCCTGAGCCCCTGCGCCACACCTACAACGCATCGGTGTCGATGCGCGACCTCTGGGAGACCTACCTCCCCGCCTTCAAGGCCCTGGTGAAAAAGGGCAACGTGCGCGAGGTGATGTGCGCCTACAACCGCTACGAGGGCGTGCCCTGCTGCACCAGCGACCGTCTGCTCGTCGATATCCTCCGCCGCAAATGGGACTACAAGGCCATCGTCCTCACCGACTGCGACGCCATCAACAATTTCTACAACAAAGGCCAGCACGAGACACACCCCGACCCGCTGTCGGCCTCTGTCGACGCCGTCCTCAACGGCACCGACCTGGAGTGCGGAAAAGTCTTCATGGTCCTCACCGAAGCCCTCGACAAAGGGCTCATCAAGGAAGAGACCCTCGATTTCCATCTCCGCAAGACCCTCCTCGGGCGCTTCGAACTCGGCATGTTCGACCCCGCCGACATGCTCCCCTGGGCCAATCTCAAGCCCGAGGTCATCAGCAGCGAAGCCAACGACGCACTCGCCACACAAGCCGCCAGGGAGTCGATGGTGCTCCTCAAGAACAGCGGCGTGCTACCCCTCTCCAAACAACTCAAGACCATCGCCGTGGTGGGTCCCAATGCCGACGACACCAACCTGCTCAACGGCAACTATGGCGGCACACCCACCAAAGAGCATACACACTCACTGCTCGAAGGCATCAGGAATGCCGTGCCGGGAGCACAGGTCATCTACCGGAAAGCCTGCGAGCTGACCGATGAATACACCACCGTCCACCACCTCCAGGACTTCAACGGCGGGAAAGGCGTCTTCGTGGAGTTCTACAACAACAAAAACCTCGAGGGAGAGCCTGTGAAGACCGACTATTACAATGAGCTCAACTTCTCCACCTTCGGTGCCTACGGCTTCGCCGACGGCGTCGACAAGGACAACCTCTCGGTTCGCATCACCGGCAAATACACCGCCACCTTCACCGGAGAGATGAAATACACCCTTGCCACCGACAACGGCTACGTGCTGAAAATCAACGGCGAGACCGTTGAGGAGGCCCAACCTGGCGGCCGCCGCGGCGGTTTCTTCCGCCGTCAGGTGGAGTACAAGTCATTCCCTGTCGTCAAGGGCGAAACCTACGACATACTGATTGAGTACAAGCGGGGCAATGGCAACTTCGCCATGCTTCGCGGCGACATCTGCGAGCGCATCCTCATCGACTTCACCGACCTGGCCAATGAGATGAAGGCCGCCGACGCCATCATCGTCATCGGAGGCATCTCGGCGCAGATGGAGGGTGAGGGCGGCGACAAGGCCGACATCGAACTGCCCAAGGTTCAGCAGCGTCTCATCCACGCCATGCACGGCACCGGCAAGCCCGTCGTCTATGTCAACTGCTCCGGCTCTGCCATCGCCTTCGCCACCATCGAGAAGCAATGCGACGCCATCCTCCAGGCATGGTATGCCGGTCAGGGAGGTGCCAAGGCTCTGGCAGAGACCCTCTTTGGCGACAGCAACCCCAGCGGCAAACTGCCCGTCACGTTCTACGCCTCCAACGACGACCTTCCCGACTTCCTCGACTACAGCATGGACAACCGCACCTACCGCTACTTCCGCGGCACACCCCTCTATGCCTTCGGATACGGACTGTCGTACACCACGTTCAACATCGGCAAGGCCAAGCTCTCGAAGAAAGCGATGAAGGCCAACGGCAAGGTGACGCTCACCGTTCCTGTGACCAACACAGGCAAGCGCGAAGGAACAGAGGTGGTGGAGGTCTATGTCAAGGCACTCGACTATCCCGAGGCCCCCATCAAGTCGCTCAAGGGTTTCCAGCGCGTCAGCCTCCAGCCCGGCGAGACGGCAACAGCCACCATCACACTCGACGGGGAGGCCTTCGAATACTATGACCCGTCCATCGACGAACTGTCGACACGCGCGGGCAGATACCAAATCCTCTATGGCAACTCATCACTCGACAAAGACCTGCAAAGTCTGAATTTTGTGGTGAAATAACTGGTCTGAATGAAAATTACGCCTTTTAGACTCTCCTAAAAGGCGTAATTTTCGACCATTAGGCACTATTTTCAGGCAAAAACTTGCAACCTATCAAATAAAAACATATCTTTGCAATGAAATAGTATTCACATTTATTCACTTTTAAATTCGATAACTATGAAAAAATCATTCATTGCCCTCTTCGCCATGCTTTGCTGTGTGGCAACAGCCAACGCACAATTCTATGCTGGAGGCTCCTTTGGCTTCACTTCTACAACCTATGACAACGGCGGCAAAGACGAGTCGGGCTCATCATTCAAAATCATCCCCGAAATCGGATACAAAGTCAATGACAACATCTCCGCAGGTATCCAGATTGGCTACTCACACGGATTGGCAGCCTTCGGCTCACTGACAGTATCAGACCTCAAGTCGGCCCTCAGCACCGCTGCTGGCGCATACGCTGACATCGCAAACGATGACATGAAGCTCAGCGGCTTCACCATCTCTCCCTATGCTCGCTTCACCGTGACCGAAATGGGCCCCGTCAAGCTCTTCATCGAGGCGTACATCGGATACAACAACATCACCTCCGACCCGGACGATGGCGACAAAATCACCCTCAACTCCTTCGAGCTGGGTGCAAGACCAGGTCTGTCGTACGCCCTCGGCGAGCGTGTGGAGGCAATCTGCAAAATAGGATGCATCGGCTACATGTCGGCTAAAGAGAAAGAGGAAGATTTGAAAGTCTCTCGCTTCGGTGTGGCTGCCGACACCTACAACCTCCTCATCGGTGTCAACTTCAACTTCTAAAAAAGACAGAATACTCTATAG
>CAMHEL010000275.1 GCA_946184125.1 uncultured Prevotellaceae bacterium | reverse complement strand
TCATGGAGTACGCTCCCGATGGCTTCGTGCCGTAGGAGAACGTCAGCGTCGAGCCACTAAGCACTGCATAGGCTTCGGCACCCAACATTCGGGTTGCTCCAAGAAGGAGCAGGCTCATGAGTAGGAATAGCTTCGTCTTTTTCATAATATATCGTTAGTTGATGGTTGAACAGTACAATGCAAGAAATAGTATTATTCCCTATACCATCCGCAAATATATGAAAAAAATGTAAAAAATGTCTTGAAATCTTTTCGAATTTTAACAATAGTATTCGATTTAACACTTATTAACGGGCGGAACTCCTCGAAATGGGGGTAAGTGAACTACTTTTGTATATGATATGCATTTTTATTGACATAGCAATACATCTTTTTTTATATGCAGTTTCGAACAATCGTCGATATCCCAGCTCCGGCATTTCAAATTCCACCCTTTGCCAGGATGCTTTTCGTAGGGTCGTGCTTTGCCACTGGCATCGGACAGCGCTTCGTGGAGGACAAGTTTCATGCCACGGTCAACCCATTTGGGGTGATGTATAATCCTGCAAGCATCGTTCACACCGTCGAGCGATGGCTGCCGGATGCTCCGGCAGCTCCCGACTTCGTGTTCCTCACTTTAGGCACCAATCACATCTATCTGCTGCGTGAGACGGGGGAGATTGTAGACAACTGCCAGAAAAAACCGCAGAAATGGTTTGAGGAGAGGGTCATGGACAAAGAAGAATGTGCCGGATGGTTGAGGAAGGCTGTGAAAATGCTCGTCGACCGAAATCCGCTGGTCAAGGTGATAATGACCGTTAGCCCCATACGCTATGCCAAATATGGGTTCCATGGTAGTGCGCTCTCCAAAGCGACGTTGCTGCTGGCTGCAGACACCATCGTGAAGGAAATGCCAGGCGTCGTGACTTATTTCCCTGCCTATGAGATACTTTGTGATGAGTTGAGGGACTATCGATTCTATCAGCCAGATATGATTCATCCTTCCGACCAAACTGTGGAGTATATCTGGCAGAGGTTGACGGATACTTATCTCAATCATGAAGCTAAGACGTTTATCTGCGAATGGCAACACATCAAAGAGGCAAGGGCACACCGACCCTTCCACCCCGAATCGGAGGCTTATCAGGCTTTCCTCGCCCGAACCGATGAGATGGAGAAGGCGCTACGTAAAAAATATCCGCAGATGGATGGGGAAGGGGGACCAAAGCCCAACAGGGGCGGCGGAGGGGTCAGTCCTCGATAATCAGCCGTTCGGGAGACTTCTCCCAGAACGACTTGCTGGTGAGAACCTGCGTCGATTCACGGTAGGTCTCAACCGCATACCCCTCGGAGACGAGGCTGATGACTGCCCTGAATTTCTGACCCGACATGACCAGACCTCCCTCACGATTGTAAGCGTGAGTGCCTACAATATCTACCGAAGTGGGGGCCTTAGGACCCTGTGAACCGGCGGCTACCGTCTCCATAATGGTGCTGTCGCCTGACTCAACCTCGCCGGCAAACGTCATCTTGATGATGGAGAGGGAACCCTCCTTGTAGCTGTTGCCCTTGAAACACTCGGAGTAGTGAGAGGTGAAAAACTCCTCGAGCATGCCTGCGTAGAAAGCTTTCGAACGGGGAAGTTCACGCACGGGCTCTACATCGGTGTTCATCACCTCGTGCTGGGGCTGGGCGGGAGCCTCTTCCTTTTCCTTGAAGAATGAAGCTACCTTGTCACATGACGACAGACCCATCAGCAAGGACATAAGTAAAAAATAATGTCTGTACTTCATATGTTATGCATAGAGATATACGCCACAAAGGTAAGCATTTTTTCTGATAATGGCACATCCGCGACAAAAATCATTCAAAAATAATACGCTTTGCTTGCAAAATACAACATTTTGACGTATCTTCGCACCATCATTCAACATTCAACAACATCAACCATGGACAACATTCTTGACGATATGGAGCATCGCGTGAGAAAGGTGATTGACACGCACAAGGACGATGCGGGCTTTCCTAAACTTGAAGACTATGGGGTGACCGAGGAGCAGTTCGACGACTATATGTTCTATAAACAGGCCATCATCGACGATGTCGACTCACTGCGAAAGAAATATACCATCTATTCCATCATCTTCATCATACCCTTTGTTGTGATGGCTTTCTACGACACCACGGTAAAAAACGTGCTCATCGCGGTGGGGGCAGGACTGGCTCTGTGCCTGCTCTACTATTTGTTGACCATTGTCATCAACAAGGTGCGTATGGCACGGCTCAACAACAAGGCCATCGAGCGGTATATCGACGATGTCATGAAATTTCAAGATCGCTGACGCAAACCCGGCGGAGTTCGTTGAGGTAACGGCTGCGGATGCCGATGGCTGTCGACCAATGCTCACCTTTCAGAGCATCGAGAGACACGTTGTCGAGCGTCCATTCTTCGCCGCTTTCCAAACGCTCAACCAATAGGCCGAAGGTGAGGTGCGAATTGTCGATGGCGGGCAGATAGGCGGGGGGCGATTGGCGGTTGCCACCGGTGATGTCGGCCACTAAGTGCACCCGCTCCATATCGGTAAGAAGGTCGGAGACAAGGTGACTGGGAATGCCCGTCCGTATGCTCAATTCCTTTACGGTCAGTGGATGGCCTCCTTCACTGAAGTTCTTGCAGATGTGGCTCAGAAGCATCGCCGACAAGCGGAGGGCGTAATCGTGAGCCAGACGGTCATTGTGCTGCAAGGGCGTCAGACGCTCCAGATGTTGGTTGATATAGCACAAGTGAACACCTATCAGGCAGATGATCCAGGAGAACTGAAGCCAAAGCATGAACAAGGGAAGGGCGGCGAATGAACCGTAAATGGCGCCGTAGCTCGTCGCACGCATCTGGAAGATGATGAAGAAACGCTGGAGAAGAAGCATCGTCGTTCCTGCTACTATGCCGGGGCCGATGACGCTCCGCCATTTCACATGGGTGAAGGGAAGCACCTTGTAGATGATGATGAAAACGGCTGTCCAAACAACGAAGGGAACGAAACGCAGCAGAAAACGAACAACGGGGGCGGCTATCTCACCCAGGTGGGAGGAGAGCGATGAGAAATAGAGCGACAGACCCGATGTGATGATGACAAGGATGGGGAAGAGAACAATGGCGGCCACGAAATTGACAATCGTACTCATCCATGAGCGGGAGGCCTTGGTGTGCCAAAGGTCGTTGAAGGTGCACTCTATACCACTGATAAGCATCACGGAGGAATAGAGCATCACAAGAACGCCTGCTCCAAGGATGACTCCGCTCTTCACGTTCAGAAGATAGGATTTCACAAAGTCTATCAGGTAGTCGCTCACCAAAGGCGGCTGGTTGGACAGAAAGTCGCGGAGCCAGTCCTCGATGTTCTTCGAAAAACCCAAACCGTTGGCAATGGCGAAAACAATGGCCAAAAGGGGAACAATCGCCAAAAGGGAGGAGAAAGAGAGGGCGGCGGCCTTCCGCATGATGCGGCTGTCGATGAAGTCGCCAACGGCAATGAGAATCACCTTGGCAACACGAAGTAACCATGACTTCCATATCGGATGGTCGCAATGCGTGTGCCAAATACCTTGGCGGAGGTAGCTGATGACAGAACTCAGTGACATGATAGGTGTTGTTCTAAAAAAATAAGCAGAGCCACTGTAAGCCGGGTTCTGTACACGGGATGCAAGCACCCCGCTGCCTGTCATTTGTCTACTCCGCAAGTCACCCCGCGGCTCTAGCGTTCTACCCTCCATCGGAGTGAGTCGGGCGGGCTACCCTCAGACGATGGTATACACGAACTTGCAGCTCCCAGCGGGCACAGCCCGGTGATCACCCACCGGCTGGTGGTCTCTTACACCACCTTCTCACCCTTACCCACCACATGGGCGGGCGGTTCTTTTCTTCTGCCTCAGCCTGCTGTCACCAACAGCTTCCATTTTCAGAAGTGGGATGCCCTGTGCTGCCCGGACTTTCCTCTCGCACCTGCTGCGGTGCCAGCGACAGACCGTGGCTCTGCTTATATCATGCAAAGGTAAACATAATTTTTCATTCCAAAGACCAATTTGTGCCTTCTTTATTTGCACAATGAGAAAAAATGTGTAAATTTGCGCCGAATTAAGAACTCTTTTCGTTATGGAACTACCAGATTTCATGTCATACGCCGACAAATTCTCACCTAAAGGATTTGTAGAGAAGATTTCAAGAATAGCTAAAAGGGCCGGTGCGAAACTGGTCTATGCAGCTCTCGTGCTCTTCTATACCTTGCAGAGTGATGAGGTCTCGATGAAGGACAAAGCTATCATCGTGGGGGCATTGGGATACCTCATCAGCCCGCTCGACGTCCTGCCTGACGCTATACCTATCGTCGGACTTACCGACGACCTTTCTGTTCTTGTATATGTCATCAACAAAATCTGGTTTGATGTGCCCGATGAGGTCAAAGTCAGGGCTAAAGAAAAACTCAGCGAATGGTTCGACGAAGACGAATTGGCTGAAGTGGATGAATTCGTAGCTGAAAGATTCAAAGAGCAACAGTAAGACACGAATAACATTTAGGAGTTTAGACATTAGCTTTGAGGGCTCATGGTTGTTTGCTGCGGCAAAAC
>CAMHEL010000274.1 GCA_946184125.1 uncultured Prevotellaceae bacterium | reverse complement strand
GATTTGCAATCCACCTGCATGGAGTATAAACATTTTTAATGCGATTTTCGGATTGTAAATCCTGATATTCAATGCGTCGGGATTGCAAATCCCGACGAACAAAGACCATGCAACACCTACAAGAATGATAGTTACAGATCATTTTGATGACCTACTTCATAAAAAAATCCTTTCTACGCATAAAAATTACGTATTTATGATGTAACTTTGCAATCAATACCAAGAATAATAAAAAAATCATAATAACTAACTAAGGTCAAGGCCGGCATACGCCTGTAGCATGACACAGTACAAACGAAACAGCTTTTGCCAGCCAATTACCTTACTACATCAAGCCATATGAACAACATGATTTTGACGAAAGTAGCATTGCGCTACCGAGCTCTGTTTCTCGACATCAAGCGCGAGGACATCGACATGCAATCCCCAATTGCCCATCCTGTTCTGATTTTTATAAAACGGCTGAAAGAAAATGGCTTCTGTGTCACAGAGGAACTGCTTCATGCACTGAATGGTGTTCCCGTCGGGCAGTTAGCCGACATCGTGACATGCATCAACGACGTGATGGGTGTGAACCTTAACTGGACGCCACTTGTCAAGGGCTGGAATGTGCCGACAGGCGAAAGCATTGTCGACCACATCATCACTTTGGTAGCTAATTTGTTCGGCAAGGAACTTGGCTTCAAAGGTACCACCCTCCCATGCGGACACCTCATCCCTGACGGCACCTTCCCTCTGGAGCGTTACAACGGTTGCCCGTTCTGCGGTACCCCTTTCGCACAGTCCAACTATGTCTATAAAGGCCAGGGCAGCAAGCTGAAAGAGCTTCGACTATTCAACATCGACGACATGCAAAAGTTGTTCATGTCACTTCTGGAATCCGCCACTCCACTCGATGCCACCCAGAAAGACTCGCTCGAGCAACTGCTCCAGGTATTCCAGGTCCCCGACCAAGCAAACATCACCATGAAGGAGACTGCGATGCTTGTCGTCAACATCCTGGTGAAACAGGGCAAGGATGACGAGGCGGCAAAACTGATGAAGACACCTACCGATGTGCTCCGTTACCTCTGGTACGAGAAGACCGGCTACGTGCAAATCATCGAGCCCAAGACCCTCATCGCCCATTCGCGTAAGTTATATTCCCACATCTTTGGGCCTCTCGACAAGAGTGCCGACGCCGCTTCGCAAATGAAGAATAAACTGAAGCTGAAGTACGACCGTAAGACTTGCAATCGTGTGGCAAAATGGATGAACGACCTCCCGCAGACGGCAAACAGCGCAGCCGAGATAATGAACCCCAAGCGGGGGATGTGGGTGCGGATGATTCGCGCCCTCCGGCTGGGCGAGTATTCCAAGAAGGAAGGATTCGGCCGTTTGGCAGAGCTGCTCAATGTGTTCTACCATCAGAAATACTCCACCTGGCAGGGCCGTGTGGACAAAGCCCGTGCTCAGAACGACGCCTCGAAGACGCTGGCCTTGCTGAAAGAGCGCCCGGGTCTTTTCGCCCGTTGTCTTTTCGCCTCCATGCTCCGCTTCGGTGGAAAGGAAACGATAAACGCCTTCACAGAGGTTGTCGACAAACTGCCTTCGCGTCTGCTTCTGTCATTGGGCAATGTCGCAGAGATGTATTTCAACCCACAGCAGAACCGAATAGCACGTCCTATCACCGGCGTCACCCATCTGATTATGCCCAACAAGCTGCTGCAACTCTACACTGATGCAGACCTCAAAACCATGATTGATGATGTGAAGACCCTTTACGTGACCGCCTTGGAAAAGCGTTTTGCTGCACAAAAGACAGAATCGAAAACCATCTACATCGACCCTCTGCTGTACAGCATCCCTATCAGCGTGAGCGACCGTTCGTCCACCATACAAGATACCTCCTGCGCCCTGACAGGCACACGTTTCCCCGTGGAAGGCGACTCCATAAGGTTGTTCATGCAATGGGGTAAAGGAATGCATGCCCAGCCCCTCGACATGGACTTAAGCTGCACCGTAATATTGCCAAATACAAAAGTATCATGTTACTTCGGAAATCTGACTTGTGTAGGGGCTAAACATTCCGGTGACATCCGTTCCATCCCTGAGATGGTGGGTACGGCAGAGTATATCGAACTCTCTCTACCGGAACTGGAGAAGGTAAAGGCCAAGTATGTAGCATTCACCTGCAACGCCTATTCCTCCGGCGCCCTGTCGCCCAACCTCGTGGTGGGTTGGATGAATTCTGCCTATCCCATGCAGATTTCTGAGGAGGATGGTGTGGCCTACGACCCATCGTGTGTGCAGCACATGGTACGCATCAGCGAGGGCAACCTCTCAAAGGGCTTGGTGTTCGGTGTGCTCGACGTGCCCAAGCGTGAAATCATATGGATGGAAATGCCTTTCACCTCGCAGACGGTACATAATGCTAAGAGTTCGAGTATCGAAATCATGCTCAAAAAACTGGAGGAAAAGCTCAAAATCGGTGAACTGCTCGACATCAAAGCCAAAGCACAAGGACTGACACCTGTGGACAATGCCGAAGAGGCCGACGAGGCATACACCTACGAATGGGCTTTCAACCCAGCGGAAGTGACCAAACTGCTATAACAGAAACCAAGAAAGCATATCTCATGAGGATGGCAGACATGACACCTGCCATCCTCTTTTCTTTCTCAGTGTCTCTTCTCCCTGATATTGGGCAGGAAATAGGTCACGATGCCCAGAAGAGGGAGAAAAGCCGTCAGATGGAAAACATACTGGATGCCAAACAGGTCGGCGAGCCAGCCGAAGATGGCGGAGCCTATGCCACCCAACCCGAAGGAGAGTCCGAAGAAAGCCCCCGAAATCATACCCACATTGCCCGGCAGGAGTTCTGTGGCATAAACCAAGATGGCCGACATGGCCGACGACATCACCATTCCCACGATAATGGCCAGCACAATGGTCCATGTCATATTGCAGTAAGGCAACAATAATGCGAAAGGCGATGAGCCAAGGATACTCACCCAGATGACATATTTACGGCCATACCTGTCGCCCACCTCACCACCTATCAGCAGACCGACAGCCGTGGAAACGAGAAAGGCAAAAAGCACATACTGCGATGCCGTGACCGACATGCCAAACTTGTCAATCATGTAGAAAGTGAGATAATTCTGAATATTCGCCGTGTAGAAATCCTTGGAGAACATCAGCACCAGGAGCACCACCAAAGCAGCGATGATTTTCCGGCGTGGCAGATGGCTCTCGTTCTCGATATCGAACTTCGACTTTGTGCGCCCATAGCGCTCTATCTGCCCCTTATACCAATGCCCTATCCGTGCCAGCACCCACAGAGCAAGGACGGCGAGGAGGGCAAACCACCTGATGCTCCCCTGCCCATGAGGAACGACAATCAGGGCCACAGCCACAGGCCCGAAGGCGCGGCCGATGTTGCCGCCAATCTGAAAAATCGACTGCGCCATGCCCTTCGCACCACCAGAGGCAAGCCGGGCCACCTTCGATGACTCAGGATGAAGGACCGAAGAGCCCACACCGACGAAAGCCACTGAAAAGAGCACCCACACAAAACTGTCGGCGGCGGACAGCAACAGCAAACCGGTCAGCGTGAAACACATGCCCACAACAAGCCCATAAGGACGGGGATGACGGTCGGAGAAATACCCCACCATGGGCTGAAGCAATGAAGAAGTGACTTGATTGGTCAGCGTAATGGCACCTATCTGCATGAAACTCAACCCCAATGTTTCCTTTATCATGGGATAGATGGCAGGGATGACTGCCTGAAACATGTCGTTCAGCAGATGACCAAAACTAACCATCAGCAATACAGAGAAAGCTGCCCGTTCTCTCAAATGATTCATTCTATTCTTACTTTTGAGCCTCACCACCAGTGCCTACAACTACATAAGCAATCACTATCACTTTCGGTTTTGAGCGCAAAATAAGCAAAAATCATCGACAAAAACGACAGAAACCCATAAAAACTTCATAGGCAGGCAAAATACAGGCATAACGGGGGCTCCATCCCATCAGTCGCCTTTGTTTACCTCCCCTGTAATTATTCACCGATTCTTACGCTCAGGTGGATTTGCAATCCTATAAACATTTTTAAGGCGATTTTCGGATTGCAAATCCTCATATCCAATGCGCCGGGATTGCAAATCCAGACGAACATTACTTGATTAGTATTAGCATTTTTAAGGCGATTTTCGGATTGCAAATCCTCATATTCAATGCGTCGGGATTGCAAATCCCGACGAACATTACTTGATTAGTATTAGCATTCTTAATGCGATTTTCGAATTGAAAATCCTCATATTCAATGCGCCGGGATTGCAAATCCCGACGAACATTACTATATTAGTAGATCCGCTGAAGAGCTACTCTCCCTGAAACACTTGTTAAAGAAGTATAAATTGACAGCCATATCCAAAAAACCCTCCAAAAAATTCTTTTTTTATCGAGAGAATAACTAATTTTGCACCGTCAAAAACGAGGATAGCAGACAAATGCCTGCAAATCACTCGCGTATGGCAGAACAGGTAATCAGCAACCTATTGAAGGAAAGGTGCTCGAGAGGCTGAAGAGGCACGCCTGGAAAGCGTGTAACCGTCAAAAGCGGTTCGGGGGTTC
>CAMHEL010000273.1 GCA_946184125.1 uncultured Prevotellaceae bacterium | reverse complement strand
TCCCTCTCAAGATATAAGAAACTCTTTTTCTCTCTCCCTCCAAGATATAAAAACTCTGTGTTTCTTTGTGTCTCTGTGCCTCTGTGTTGAAAATCTCTCTAACTCTGTACCCTCTGTACCTCCCAAAACTGTGTTGAAAATCTCTCCATCTCTGTCCACCTCAGAATCTCAGTATCTCTGTCCCCTCTGTACCTCCCAAAACTGTGTTGAAATTCTCTCTAACTCTGTCCACCTCAGAATCTCAGTATCCCTGTCCCCTCTGTACCTCAACCACCGACGAAATTTGACTTTTTTTCCGATTTTCTACTCTTTTTTGCACATAAAAGCTATTTCATCGTAAAAATTGCACATTTTTTTTTGAAATGTGCACAATAGATATTACCTTTGCACAAAAATTGAAGATTTGTGCAATGGAATTGGAAAAAAGTTTCAATCGCGTCATTGAAAAGAGCATTGTATCAAATTGGGACTACGACGCACTCACCGATTACAAGGGAGTGACTCTCCAATATAAGGATGTAGCCCGTAAGATTGAGAAGATACACATCATTCTGGAGCAGACGGGCGTTTCAAAAGGCGACAAAATCGCACTATGCGGCCGCAACAGTGCACATTGGGGAGTGACATTCCTTGCCATCCTCTCCTATGGGGCCATTGCCGTACCCATTCTCCATGAGTTCAATGCCGAGCAAATCCACAACATCGTCAACCACAGCGGGTCACGCCTGCTTTTCGTGGGCGATGTGGTGGCAAAGACCATCGTAGCCGACGAGATGCCCGACATCGAAGGCATCATCTACCTGCCCGACTTCTCGGTATTCGCTTCACGCTCCGAAAAACTGACCTATTGCCGTGAGCACCTCAACGAGCTCTTCGGACAGAAATACCCCAAGGCATTCAGAAAAGAGCACGTCAGCTACCACCACGACGAGGAGGACGAGCTGGCGCTCATCAACTACACCAGCGGCACGACAGGATTTTCGAAGGGTGTGATGCTGCCCTACCGTGCACTGATGGGCAACCTCAATTTCATCTTCGTCAAGCTTGCCTACCCCTACCTCAAGCCCCACAGCAACATGCTCAGCATCTTGCCCATGGCTCACATGTATGGTATGGCCGTTGAGTTCCTTTTCCCCATCGCCTACGGCATGCATCTCTTTTTCCTCACCCGCCTGCCATCCCCAGCCATCATTGCACAAGCCTTCGCCGACGTGAAACCCGCCCTTGTGGTCGCCGTGCCACTCATCATCGAGAAAATCATCCGTAAGAAGGTCTTCCCAAAGATACAGAACAACCGCATGCGCCTTCTGCTCAACATGCCCGTCATCTCGAAGAAAGTGAAGCAGATGATATGCCAGCAGGTGTACGAAGCCTTCGGAGGCAAAGCCTATGAGGTGATCATCGGTGGCGCCGCCATCAACCAGGAGATAGAGGATTTCCTCAAAAGCATCGACTTCCCCTACACCGTGGGCTACGGCACGACGGAGTGCGCCCCACTCATCGCTTACAGCGACTACAAGAACCATGTGCCGGGCAGTTGCGGCGTAGCCGTCGATGGCATGGAGGTGCGCATCGACAGCCATGCACCCTCCTATATCGCTGGTGAGATTCTCACACGCGGAAATAACGTCATGCTGGGTTACTACAAAAACGAGGAGGCCACAAACGAAGCACTCGACGACGAAGGATGGTACCACACCGGCGACCTTGGCACAATGGATGCCGGGGGACACATCTTCATTCGCGGGCGCAAGAAGAACATGCTGCTCAGCGCCAACGGACAGAACGTCTATCCCGAGGAGATAGAGGACAAGCTCAACTCCATGGCCATGGTCAGCGAGAGCGTCGTCATCCAGCGTGGCGACCAGTTTGTCGCACTCGTCTGCCCCGACTATGAAGAGGCCCGCAACATGGCATTCACCGACGAGGACCTGAAGAATGTCATGGAGCAGAACCGACAAGAACTCAATGCCACCCTGCCTGCATACAGCCGGATACACACCATTGAAATCAGGAAGGAAGAGTTCGCAAAAACGCCCAAGAAAAGCATCAAGAGATACCTTTACCAAAACGTCTGATAACGAAAAACATCACACGACATGGAAAAAGCACCCAATTTCAACGCGCTCATAGAGAAGAGCATCAAGGAAAACTGGAACCTTGATGCGCTGACCGACTATAAAGGCATTACACTCCAGTACCACGACGTGGCACGCAAGATAGAGAAACTCCACATCATGTTCGAGAACAGCGGCGTGGTCAGGGGAGACAAAATCGCACTCTGCGGGCGCAACAGCGCGGGCTGGGCTGCCGCCTTCCTCGCAACACTCACCTACGGGGCTGTGGCGGTACCCATACTGCATGAGTTCACCGCCGACCAGATACACAACATCGTCAACCACAGCGAGGCAAAACTGCTCTTCTCGGGCGATGTCGTCTCCACACAGGTCGACCCCACAAAGATGCCCGACATCGAGGGAATCATCTACATCCCCGACTATTCGCTGCTCTTCTCCCGCTCCGACAAGCTGACGTATGCCCGTGAGCACCTCAACGAGATGTTCGGACAGAAATACCCCAAGTATTTCAGGCAGGAGCACGTGTCATACTACAAGGAGGCAAGCCCCGACGAACTCGCCCTCATCAACTACACCAGCGGAACGACTGGGTTCTCGAAAGGTGTGATGATACCCTACCGCGCCATCTGGAGCAACTACGACTTCGCCGGACTCGCCATGGGCAACAACGTGAAGCGGGGCGACAACGTGCTCAGCATACTGCCGATGGCACACATGTATGGCATGGCCTTCGAGTTCATCTATGAGTTCTTGCGCGGCTGCCACATCTTCTACCTCACACGCGTACCATCGCCTGCCATCATCGCCAAGGCATTCGCCGAAATCAAACCGGTCATCATCATCGCCGTGCCACTCGTCATCGAGAAAATCATCAAGAAGAAAGTCTTCCCCAAAATCCAGAACAACCGCATGCGGTTCTTGCTCAGCATGCCAGTCATCTCGAAGAGGGTGCGCCAGGCCATACGCGACCAGGTGGTGCAGTCGTTCGGCGGAAACTTCATGGAGGTGATTATCGGCGGCGCGGCATTCAACCAGGAGGTGGAGGCCTTCCTCCACCGCATCGAGTTCCCCTACACCGTGGGCTATGGCGCCACCGAGTGCGCACCTATCATCTGCTACTCCGACTGGAAAACATTCGTTCCCGGAAGCTGCGGAAAGGTGGCCATACACAACGAACTGCGCATCGACAGTCCCGACCCACAGCACGTGGCAGGAGAAATACTCGTCAAGGGCATGAACGTCATGCTGGGATACTATAAGAATGAGGAAGCCACACGGCAGACCATCGACAGCGACGGATGGTACCACACCGGAGACCTCGGCGTGATGGACGCAGAGGGCAACGTGTTCATCAAGGGAAGAAGCAAATACATGCTCCTCAGCGCCAACGGGCAGAACATCTACCCCGAGGAGATAGAGGACAAGCTCAACTCCATGACACTCGTCAACGAGAGCATCGTCATTCAGGAGAACGACCGCCTGGTGGGACTGGTTCACCCCGACCTCGACGAGGCTTACGCCATGGGCTTCACCAACAGCGACCTCGTGGACATTATGGAGCAGAACCGCAAGGAGCTCAACGAGACCTTGCCGGCTTATTGCCGCATCTCATCGATACGAATACAGGCCGAGGAGTTCGAGAAGACACCCAAAAAGAGCATCAAGCGCTTCCTCTACCTCAACAACTGACCTTCCAAGAGCAGACGTCATGACGGACAAATGGTTCAAGAAAATCGCTTTGACTGCCATAGCTCTCATGATGGGTATGACGGCCATGGCTTCCTGCCAGGGCCTTGACGGCAACACCAGCATTTCATCAATAACCGACGGTCAGGGCAACGACAGCCCCGACCGTCGTGCTTTCGGCGTTACCGGGCCGGTGGCGGAGGTGAACACCGTCACCTACGAGGCGACAAAGGGCAGCAACGCATTGGTGAGAGGCGAACTCCTCGAGGACCGCGTCAGCCGCATGGTGTTCGACGACGAGGGACGGGTGGTGGAGGACAGCTACGGCAACCTTTACGTCTATGACGCCGAGGGCAACTTCACAAGGGGCGTAGAGGCGTATACTCGCATGAAACGCGATGAACAAGGGCGTATCATTGCCTACGAGAACTCGAAAGACGACGAGGACGACATGAGCTTCTTCTACAAATTCACCTATGATGCGAAGGGGCGCTTCAGTCATGTCACCATACAGCTCTGGGAGGGCACTTTCGATGAGACCATCACCTACCAGGGCGACAATATCTTCCCCGAGAAAATCGTTTCCGAAGGCGACGAGGAAGGCGACAAATACTCAGCCACAACTACTTACAAATATCTCCGCACCGACGAGCACGGCAACTGGACCGAGCGCGAGGTGCACATCCACACCGTCACCACCTCCGACGAAGGCCTCGGATCATCCTCCCAAGAGATTTCCGACTCCTACACCATCGAGGTGAGAGAAATCAAGTATTTGTGATTTTGGAGGTTGTTTGGAGTTTTTTGGAGTTTGTTCATTAATTTATTGTATTTGATTAAATTCATTGTTTGATAATTGATTTGGATTTAATAATAAGCTGGTTTTTATCATGAAGATTGATAATTATTAATGGATATTAAATCTAATTTAGATAAATTATA
>CAMHEL010000272.1 GCA_946184125.1 uncultured Prevotellaceae bacterium | reverse complement strand
TTGTCCTGCCAATAGAATAAATACAATTTTCCCGAGACGCCATGTGCATGGCATCTCGGGAAAAACATATAGATTTAATCCTTAAGATATTGTCTGATGACATCCTCAAGGGCAGTCCCTGTGAGGTGCCCGGATGCGAGTATGGTGCCCTCTTGGTCGACGACCAATGTGAAAGGTATAGCTGTCACGCCAAAGAGCCTTGCAATCTTGCTGTCGCTGGTGAGTTCTGAGATGTGGGTCCATTTCGACCCTGTCTTCTTGATGGCATCTGTCCATTCGCTCTTTTCATTATCGAGCGACACCCCCAGAATGCCCAGTCCCTTTGGCTCATAAAGCTCATAGAGTTGCACCAAGTGAGGCATTTCCTGCATGCATGGCCCGCACCAGCTGGCCCAGAAGTCGATGATGGTCAGTTTGTGCTTCCCTACCACTTCCATAGCAGAGATGTTCTTCCCGTTCGGGTCGGAAGTGGCGAAGTCTGTCAGCTTCGTGCCATCAGCTTGTGGCGTCTCATCCTTCAGATAGTGTTCTATTTCCTTTATCTGTTGGCGCGACCTCATTTTCGCCGGCATTTTGTTGATGAGCATGAGCACTTGTTCCTCATTAAGCATGTTTGGGTTGCTCACCAACAGAAAGCCCAACTCATTGTCGATGTTCTTCTCAGCAGTTTTGAAGACATTGTCAGAGAATTTTTTCTGGATGGCCATGGCCTTGTTGATGATTTCCTGCTTGTGGGCCTCAGTGGTGTCGCTTTCCGCCCCGCTCATCAGTTGTTCCATTTCCTTTTGAATGGCGAATCCCGCTTCGTTGAGGTGTTGCCATTCTTCATTGAGCATTGTGCCACTCACCGTGTTTTGGGTTGGGTCGTGATGGAGTTCTACTTTGATGTTCCCCGGCTCGAGGAAGAACGGCTGTATGGGCATGGCGCTGTTCACAGCTTGCAGGAAGCATATCATCGTGCTGTCAATCTCCATCTCATGGAAGGTTTTCCCGTCTTTCACGATGAGTGTGTCGCTTGGTATGCCAAACTCCTGGTCGGTGATGAGCAGGAGCGTGTCGCCGTCGTTAGCACCATCGATGCTTACTTCTATTCGGCATGTTTTCGAAGTGCAGGCGGCCATTGTCACCATCAGTGCGCATACTGACAGCCATACTAAGTGTTTCGTTCTCATGTGTTTCCTTTCTGCTGTTTAGACTTTAGACCTTAGACTTTAGACATTAGACCTTAGACTTTAGACTTTAGACTTTAGACGCTATCCTATATCCTATACAAGGTATTGGGAGCTGATGCTTTGATTTGACACCACTCGCCGTATGGTCTCTGCAAACATGTCTGCCACAGAGATTTGCTTGACTTTCGGGCAACCGTTGGTATAGGGGATGGAGTCGGTGAAGACAATTTCCTCGAGTGCCGAATTCATCACATTGTCATTGGCAGGACCACTCATGACACAGTGCGAGGCGCAAGCCCTGACGCTTGTAGCCCCTTCTGCCTTCATGAGGTCGGCTGCCTTGGTGATGGTGCCGGCTGTGTCGACGATATCATCTACGATGACCACATTCTTCCCTTTCACATCGCCTATGATTTGCATGGTGTCCACCACGTTGGCGCGGATTCTTGTCTTGTTGCACAGCACGAGTGGGACTCCAAGGTATTTGGCGTAGGTATTGGCACGCTTGGAACCACCGACGTCGGGAGATGCGATGACCAAGTTGTCGAGGTGGAGTGACTGGAGGTAGGGAAGCAGCACACCAGAGGCATAGAGGTGGTCGACGGGTACGTCGAAGAAGCCCTGTATCTGGTCGGCGTGCAAGTCCATGGTGATTACTCTGTCCACGCCAGCCACACTCAGTATGTCGGCTACCAGTTTTGCTCCGATGCTTACTCGTGGCTTATCCTTTCGGTCCTGCCGTGCCCATCCGAAATAGGGCATCACCGCGTTGATGGTGTGTGCGGAAGCGCGTTTTGCAGCGTCGATCATCAGCAGCAGTTCCATGAAGTTGTCGGAAGAGGGGAAAGTGCTCTGTACGAGGAACACGTCTCTTCCCCTGATGGATTCTTCGTAGGAGACGGAGAACTCACCGTCGGAGAAATGGGTGATTTGCAGTTTACCAAGAGGGCATCCAAGGCTTTGGCAGATTTTCTCTGCCAGATAGCGGGTTTTTGTGCCTGAGAAAACCAAAAATGAATTAGGGTCGTTCATTGTTTTTATGTTTGATGACTTTTTATCCTATTGCTGATCTTAATTTGTCGAAGTGGCTGAGAACGCTGTCGAAGTCGGTCTCGTTGTGAATGTCGAAGCGGTTCCATAGGTCGCCGCATACCACCACGCCGCCGAAGCCAAGGTCGCGGATTTCGCTGATATGCTGGAGTGAGATGCCCCCGAGTGCATAGACATGGCGGTCGATGAGCCCCTGTCGGGAGGCCATATAGAGTTCTTCGTCACTGAAAGAAGATTTCTCGGTGCTTATCGAAAGGCTGTCGAAGATGTTGCGCAGAAAGACGTAGCGCGCTTTCTTCTTGGCATCCTTCAGTTGCGACAGCACGTTGCAGGAGCGGCTGAAGGTGCCTCGGTAACCTTCGGGGCGTGGGAGCGAAGCGTCGTCGATATGGATGCCTGCCAGGCCAAACTCCTCGCGAAGGTAGTAGTGGTCGTGGACGGTGATACGGCGATGCGTGCTCTCTGGAAGTAGGGAGAGGAGGCGCTCAACATAGATGGGTGAGGATCCAGGCTTGAAAATGTGCAAGTCTTCCAACCCCTCCTCGAAAAGGGCTTCCAGAATCTTGTTCTCCTCCACAAAGAATGTGGGTTTTGTCATGATTGCAAGCTTCATTTCTCTCCTTGTTCTTGATCCTGGATGCAGCGTTGGGTGCTTCCGCTTGCAAAATTAGGAAAAATCCATCACTCCCACAATGAAAACGACATAAAAATGTGAATCTATTGTGGAAGAATTGTTTTTGATGCTTCCACACCCTCCCATGCCACACTCCACACCCGAAAAGTTTGGACATTTGGAAAATATGATGTATCTTTGTCACGGAAAGCCTCCGCGCTCGTTGGCTGTCAGCATTTTAGCTTTATGCGACGGCAGATAGTCGTCTTGCATATCGTCTGCCGCTTACTTGATGGCTGCTCGATGAGATGAGGCCTACACCTTATTAGATATATGGCATGACTTCTGCCCATGATGGAGCAAAGATGTTCACAGGTGGTTGTCTCGACAGTTGAGGCTACTGCCAATATAGATGTTGAATTTTAATTATTTCTATAAATAACATGAAAGAGATGCGACCACCCATGTATGTGCTTGAGGAAAATCGTCTGCGCGACAACCTCAGGCTCATCAGAAGCGTGTCAGAGGAAGCGGGAGTGGAGATTATCCTCGCTTTCAAGGCCTACGCCCTTTGGCGTACCTTCCCCATTTTCAGAGAATACATCCATGCCACCACAGCCAGTTCTCTCAGCGAGGCACGGTTGGCCCTGGAGGAGTTTGGCACTCCCGCCCACACCTTCTCTCCGGCATACACCGATTATGAGGTGGACGAGATAGCGCGTTGCTCCAGTCACTTGACGTTCAATTCGCTCACCCAGTACGACCGCTATGCCGAGCGTGTGCTTGCCGACAACCCAACCCTGAGTCTCGGGTTGCGCATTAATCCGGAGTACAGCGAAGTGGGAACGGCGCTCTACAATCCTTGTGCCCCGGGGACGCGGTTTGGCGTGAGCAACAGCGCCATGCCCGAGCAGCTCCCTGCGCATGTCGAGGGATTCCACTGCCACTGCCATTGCGAGAGTGGTTCGGATGTCTTCGAGCGGACCCTCAAGCACATAGAGGAGAAGTTCTCGCCTTGGTTCAGTCAGTTGAAGTGGATCAATTTTGGCGGCGGTCATCTCATGACCCGCGAAGATTACGACATCCCACGCCTGGTGGCGATGATGAAAGGTTTCCGAAGCCGTTACCCATGGCTTCATGTCATCCTCGAGCCCGGTAGCGCCTTTGGTTGGCAGACAGGATATCTCACCTCTTCGGTGGTCGATGTTGTCGAGGATCATGGCATACGTACCGCCATCCTCAATGTCAGCTTCACATGCCACATGCCCGACTGCCTTGAAATGCCTTATCAACCAGCCGTCCGCGGTGCGAAGAGCCTCCCTCTCGAAGCCGCCGACAATCCATCTGCCGACGAGAGCGAAGGGCAGGGTGGGGGATACGTCTATCGGCTGGGCGGCAACAGTTGCTTGGCTGGTGATTTCATGGGGGCCTGGCGTTTCGAGCAACCTCTTGAGGTGGGCGATGAGGTCATCTTTGAGGACATGCTGCATTACACCACCGTGAAGACCTGTATGTTCAACGGCATCTCGCACCCTTCCATAGCGCTGCTGCATAGCGACGGCACGCTCCAGATGCTTCGTGAATTCACTTACGAGGATTACCGCGACAGAATGGATTGAACAAGTAAAAACAGATTTTTTTTGAAAAAAAAGCCGAAAAAGTTTGTGGGTTCAAAAAAAAGAGTTACCTTTGCAACCGCATTTAGAGAAATGCAGCTTCCAAGTGGAAGTTTTGCGGTAATAGCTCAGTTGGTAGAGCACGACCTTGCCAAGGTCGGGGTCGCGAGTTCGAGTCTCGTTTACCGCTCAATGTCTTGAATAAAATCCAATGAGGGAAACCTACAGGCCCAGGTGGCGGAATTGGTAGACGCGCACGTTTCAGGTGCGTGTGTAGAGATAC
>CAMHEL010000271.1 GCA_946184125.1 uncultured Prevotellaceae bacterium | reverse complement strand
GCTTTCGAAAAGGATGTCTTTCGAAAACAACTTGTAGGGTCTTAGCTCGTCTAAGGCCGCTACGTCATCAAACTAACTTTTTCGGTCTTAGACGAGCTAAGACCCTACGGATAAGTTGGGACGAAATACCTCCTCACCTATCGTAGGGCCTCAGCTCGATTTTTAATCTTCAATCTTCAATCGATTGCCGAAATCAATCTTTTATCTATAATTCTTAACTCCCTGGGGTATATAGGAGTTATTGCATAGAGAATTGGATAATTAGAGCATCAGTGGCTCTCCGCTTTCGATGAATTGCAGTTCTTTTTCGGGGAGGGAGAGGTGCTGCACGACGGGTGAGGTGCGGATGTCGATGCCTTTTGCGACATATTCCCGGCGCAGGTAAGTGTAGAGAGCAGCCATGCCAGTCTCTTTGCATCCCTCGTTCCGTTGAGCCTCTTTCTGCTTCTTCAGTCCCTGTCGTTGTCTCCATTTAGGAAGGAACGATTTAGGGAACTGTCTGAGCACATCCATGAGGTCGAACTGTCCGTAAGAGTTTTTGTGGTCGGTGAGGTATTGAGCGAAGTAGAGCAATGCGCCGAAGACCGATAGTTCTGCGCCGAATTTTGCCACGAAGAGACCGGCAGCTTGTTTCACGGCATTGTCGACGATGGGTTCTGTGGGTCTTGCCAGAGAGTAGAGTCCCCGTATGTTGTTCTCAACCAGTCTGTCAGCCAGTCCCTCCGTGTAGGTGCGGTCGAGCATATAGAGCGTCATGCAGGGATAGCAGGTGCATTTGTCGGCGTTGATGATGGCGGCCTTCCATTTCGCGGGAGCGAAGTAGGTGAGCACTTCGCGTTCAGAAGGGAAGATGCGGAGGAATTCCTCCACGTCTGATTTCTGATTCACGGATAAAGCGTTCTGTCTCTTCGATGGCTGTACGCTGAGCGTCAGCGATGAGTTCAGCTGTTGTGGGTCGTGTTGTTTTGTCATGGTTGTTGTGATATTGGTTAAATGATTTGTCGTTTCTTGCCCATGTGGCGAGTCTGAGTGGTGTGCTCCAGGTGCGTTGCAGTTCGAAGCGCATTTTGGTGAGCGACCGGTTGGGCTCGGTCCAGTAGTCGCCGAAGCGTGTTATCATCTCCTGGTTGTATCGTCCGATATAGGGTGTGAGAGCGTCGAGGAACTGTTGCCGGCGCCGTTCGATTTTCTCTTCCGGCTTTTTCTCGCATGCGCACGCGTTTGTGTGTGGGTTTTTATCTTTTTTTTGTTTTTTTTCTTTTTCAGGGGGTGCAGGGGGATTTTTTTCTTTCTTTTGTTTTTTTTCTCTTTTTCCTGTCACATCGGTTGTCAAACAGGTTGTCAAGCAGGTTGTCACATCGGTTGTCGCATAAGGGTTATCCTCGTTTTCGTATCCTTCTGGTTTCATGTGCATTGCACTATTGTCCGGGGTGGTGTGAACTGTCGCATTTTCTGTCACAAACGTTGTCCTCTCTTCTGTCACAGCCGTTGTCCTCTCTTCTGTCACAGCAGTGGTCGTTTCTCCTGTCGCAAGGGCCGTTATGCGGAGCACGTTGGGCTGGCGCGAAGAGCCTTTGATTTCCCATGTGGCATATCCTTGGTCGCAGAGGTGTTTGATGAAGCGTGAGAGAGTTTGGCGGTGTATGTTCAGTTGGAGAGCCATGGCGTTGACGCTGGAGTCCACCTTTCCCTCGTCGTCGGCAAGAGAGAGGAGATATATCCATATCAGTCCTTCGCGCTTGTCGGAGAATTGTCGGAGCAGTTGTGCGATGCCCGACAAAGTGCTTGTTGTTATCCTATTGTTGATGCGGGTCGTCTTCATGTGCCTGATTTTTTTGTGCTGCAAAGATATTGTCATTTTGATATTAGGGATATGGCATTTTAACATGGACGTGCACCCCGGGAAGCATTTTTCCCGAGTTTTTATTGTTTTCCTACCCAATTCATTCATTTTTTGATTATTTTTGCATCATCCAACAGCATCCTCCAGTGAATGATAAAACTATTGGTATGGACATAAGGAAAGCGTTCGCTGCGGCATTCATCCGCATGAGAGAGAAAGACTGGGAAAAAATCTATGTCGCGGTGGATATCCACGACACCATCCTCCGCGCCTGTTATGATGACGAAGAGACCTACGACTACTTCCCATTGGCGAAGGATGCGCTGAGGGCGATGTCGCTCCGTGAGGATATCTGCCTTATCCTCTGGAGTTCGTGCCACCCAGACAAGTTGAGGGAATATGCCCGGCATTTCCTGGATGATGGCATCCGTTTCGAGTATCTCAACGAAAACCCTGAAGTAGAAAACACGCGGTTGCAGAACTTCGAGGAGAAACTATATATGAATGTCGGCCTTGACGACAAGTTCGGCTTCGATGCCGAGACCGACTGGGAGACCGTCTGCCATGTGCTTAGGAGGTTTGAGGTTTGAGATTTGAGGTTTGAGATTTGAGATTAACATATAGATAGTCATGGACAGATATGTGACGGTGATTGGTGGTACGAACACCGACATTGCGGCAACGCTTACCGCACCTTTTGTTGCTGCCGACTCTATTCCGGGGCAGGTGGCCCTGGGGTGTGGTGGCGTGGCTCGCAACATCGCCCACAACCTCCGGCTGATGGGGCATGAGGTGAGGCTGGTCAGTGTCTTCGGCGATGAGACTTTTGGCAACATGTGCTGGCATGAGTGCCAGACCATCGGTCTGGACCTGACGCTGAGCGAGCGCTGCAAAGAGGCGAGGACCGGCGTGTATCTGTGCATCAACAACCAGGCGGGGGAGATGATAGCTGCTGTGGCCGACACCGCCATCGTCGCCCGCATCACACCTGAGTTCCTGGGGGCACGTATCGATGCCATCAACCGCTCCGCCATTGTCATCGCCGACACCAATATCTCTGCCGAGGCGTTGCAGTTCCTCATCGACAACTGCACGGCACCGTTTATGGTGGATGCCGTGAGCACCTTCAAGGCGGCACGTGTCGTCGTGGCATTGCGCCAGAGCCGTAAACACCGGCTGAATGTGCTGAAGGTCAACCGACAGGAGGCCCTGGCAGTCACCCATTGCGATACGGTAGAGTCTTCTGCCGACAGGCTTATAGAAATGGGGGTCGGCCAGGTCTATGTCACTATGGGCGGCGAAGGGGTGTATTGCAGCGACGGCACCCGCCATGAGCACCTCAGTGCCATTCCCACCTCGGTGGTCAACACCACTGGGGCGGGCGATGCCTTCGTGGCTGGCGTGGCACATGCCCAACTATGCGGGACGGCGTTCCCCGACTGCGCCCAGACGGGTCTGAGGGCTGCCCATGCCACATTGCTTTCCCCACAGACTGTCAACCCCGATGTCGGCAGATATGTCCTGCAGACTTGAGAGGCATGTTTGTGCCATCGCCTTGACGTCATTTATTGAACCCTCTTGGAAAATTTGAAGAAATAACTTTATATAACAATCTTGTAATTCATCGTTTCGCTGGGGCTATCCCGTGGCGAACAGAATAAAAAACTATAGGTGGGTTCTATTAATTATGTCGAGGCGATTTTCGACTTTTAGTCGAGGGCAAAGTGTAAGCTGAAGAGGGAGTGTAGCGGGCTACACGACCGATGAGGCTTGACACTTTGCACCGAATAAAAGCGAAAAGCGACCGAAATGTAATGTATAGAAATGCCACCTCATAAAATTCAGAATTAATAGAACACACCTATAATATGAACAAATATCTTTCCATATCACCAGAAGTGCAGAAAGCACTCGATGAAAAGCGCCCTGTGGTGGCGCTTGAGTCAACCATCATCTCACACGGCATGCCTTATCCGCAGAATGTGGAGACGGCGCTGAAAGTGGAACAGACCATCCGCGAGGGTGGGGCGGTGCCTGCCACCATCGCCATTATCGGTGGCAAATTGAAGGCCGGCTGCACCCCCGAGGAAATAGTATACCTGGGGCGCAAGGGACAGGCAGTGACCAAGGCGTCGCGCCGTGACTTGCCCGTGCTCGTCGCCCGGGGCGAGGATGGCGCCACCACCGTGACCACGACAATGATTATCGCTGCGATGGCCGGCATCCGCGTGTTTGCCACCGGTGGCATCGGCGGCGTCCACCGTGGTGCCGAGAAAACAATGGACATCAGTGCCGACCTCGAGGAACTGGCCATGACGCCCGTGATGGTCATCTGTGCCGGCGCCAAGTCTATTCTCGACCTGGGACTGACGCTGGAATACCTCGAGACCAAGGGCGTGCCCGTCATCGGCTACGGCACCGAAGAGTTGCCTGCCTTCTACACACGCCACAGCGGGTTCAAGGTGGACTACCGCATCGATACCCCGGAGGAACTTGCCGCTGTCTTCCGCACCAAACTGGAATTGGGCATGAAGGGAGGCATGCTCGTCACCAACCCCATCCCGGAGGAATACTCCATGCCCGCCGATGTCATCAACCGGGCCATCGACGAAGCCATCGACGAGGCCAACCGCCTGGGCATCCGCGGCAAGGAGACAACACCGTTTCTACTGGCCAAGGTCAAGGAACTCACCGGCGGCGACAGTCTGGACAGCAACATCCAACTGGTGCTTAACAACGCCCGCCTGGCCGCCCGAACCGCAGCAGCGCTTTGAGGGAGTTTTTTTCGAGTTTTTAGGAGGTTGGGAGTTCAGGAGTTTTTGAGGGAGTTTAGGAGTTTAGGAGTTTGGGAGTTTAGACGTATGATTTGATGGTTTTGACCGATGTATTCGACTAATGTCTAAGGCCTAAAGTCTAACGTCTAATCATAGGAGTTTAGACGTATGATTTGATGGTTTTGACCGATGTATTCGACTAATGTCTAA
>CAMHEL010000270.1 GCA_946184125.1 uncultured Prevotellaceae bacterium | reverse complement strand
GGAGTTTAGACATTACTTTTGAGGCTTCGGGACAATGACCTCGTCTAAAGTCTAAGGTCTAAAGTCTAAAGCCCAGGGCATGCGCCCTGGGCTTCTTGATAAATACCGTTATACTTGATAAATCTATCGAAATATCACTTATTCTATTCCCAGGGACCTGAAGGCCTGGGGCAGGTAGTCGATGATGTCGCTGGCCACGAGGCATTCCTTGCCCTTCGCTGCTGCGGCGAGGTCACCGGCCAAGCCATGAAGGTACATGCCCAACATACAGGCTTCGCGTTGGTGGTAGCCACGGGCGATGAGGCCGGTGAGAATACCTGTTAGCACATCGCCACTGCCGGCGGTTGCCATGCCTGAGTTGCCAGTGCTGTTGAAGACCACTTTCCCCTCGGGGGAGCAAAGAGCGGAGTAATGACTCTTCAGGATGATGTAGGCCTGAAGACGGATGGCCAGCTCCACGGCTTTGTTCAGACGCTCGTAGTCATCGCTGCTTCTGTTGCCTGCCAGTCGGTCGAACTCCTTCGGGTGAGGTGTGATAATCATTCCCTTGGGCAACTGAGGTATCCATGTCTGGTGACTCCCGAGGATGTTGAGCGCGTCGGCGTCTGCCACAATGGGCGCATTGGTGCATCGAAGTTGGGAAATGAGAGCGATGGCGGTGCTCTCCACCTGTCCAAGACCGGGGCCGATGCCCAGAGCGTCGAACTCGTCGGCAGGGACGGCATCCGAGAAGAATGCCTCATCGTGGTCAATCTGCATAACCGCCTCGGGAACCGACACCTGCATGATGTCGATGTTCTTCTTCGGGGTGTGCACGGTCAGTTTGCCTGCACCCGAACGCAGACAGGCACGAGCGGCAAGAACGGCTGCACCGGCCATACCATAGCTGCCGGCGACGAGAAGGGCGTGACCCATGTCGCCCTTGTGGGCGAAGTCGCTGCGGCGAAGAAGGAAACTACGAATCTCATCGGTTTCTATGATGGTGTAAGGCGTGCTGGTCTTGCGGATGTATTCCTCGGAGAGACCAATGTCGAGGACACGGAGACGGCCGATATACTGCTGTACGTCGGAAAAAAGGAAAGCCAGTTTCTTACTATGAAGCGTCAGCGTGATGTCGGCACGGATGATGTTGCTGTGGATATTGTAAGTGTTGCCTTCTGTCATCAGGCCCGAAGGGATGTCGATGCTGATTACTCTGCAGGGCGACTGGTTGATGTATCTCACGAGTGAGGCATAGCCGCTCTCAAGGGGTTTGGTGATGCCAGTGCCGAAAAGGCCGTCGATGACCACCGTGTCCCTGGTGAGATGTGGTGGGTCGAACTCACGAGTCACCTCGACGAAAGAAGTGATGCTCTTGCACTCCAGGGCACGCTGCTTGTTCTCGGTACAGTCGTCGGAGAGATGATTCTTGGTGTTGAACAGATAGACGCTCACGTTGTATCCACGAAGGGACAGCATGCGCGATACGGCCAAAGCGTCGCCACCATTGTTGCCAGGGCCGGCAAAAACAACTATAGGGGTGGAGGAGGGGCACTCCTCGGTGATGGCCAATGTCAGCGCACGGGCGGCACGCTCCATGAGGTCGATGGACTTAATAGGCTCATGCTCAATCGTATATTTGTCGAGCTCTCGAATCTGGGTGTTAGTAAATATCTTCATAACGGCGCAAAATTACAAAATTATTGCCAACTCATGACGATTGTATGCCATATTTTTGCTATATTTGCACTAATTTATAAGAAATCATCCATCAACCTTCAAACTTTTCAACAATGGACACCGTGCAAGTACTTGACAAAAAGTTCAGAATCTCACTTCGGGAGGAGGAAATCCTAAAGAGAGTGGGGGAAGTGGCCGAGCAAATCAACCACGACATGGCCGGCAAGAACCCCATCTTCCTCGCAGTGCTCAATGGTTCTTTCATCTTTGCTGCCGACCTCATGAGGCGCATCACCATCCCATCCGAGATTTCGTTCGTCAAACTCGCTTCCTACCAGGGAACAACATCCACAGGAAAGGTGGTGGAGGTCATTGGCATCAACGAAAACCTCGCCGGAAGAACGGTCATCATCGTGGAGGATATTGTGGAGACAGGAAAAACCATGAGCAGGATGCTCGAGACTCTCGGAACGAGGTCACCGGCATCTGTCCATGTTTGCGCACTATTCCTCAAACCGGAAAAACTGGAGACCAACATCAAACTCGACTATGTCGCTTTCGAGATACCCAACGACTTCATTCTGGGATACGGACTCGACTACAACCAGCAGGGACGTGGCCTGAAAGACCTCTATGTCCTTGCTGAGGATGAATGATTTTTCTTTGAAAAACTGAAACATATTTCAAAAACCAGTAACGATTATGAGAAACATTGTGATTTTTGGTGCACCGGGCTCGGGAAAAGGCACCCAAAGCGACTTGATGATTGAGAAATTCGGCCTCAACCACATCTCAACCGGTGATGTGCTCAGGGCTGAGATAAAAAACGGCACTGAGCTTGGAAAAACCGCCAAGCAATATATCGACGAAGGAAAGCTCGTTCCCGACAGCCTCATCATCGACATGCTCGCAAAAGTATACGACGCTTTCGGAGACAGCCATCCCGGCGTCATCTTCGATGGGTTCCCACGCACGGTGCCACAAGCCGAGGCACTCAAGGAAATGCTCGCCAAGAGAGGACACAAGGTGGCTGCCATGATAGAGCTCGACGTGCCCGAGGAGGAACTGATGACAAGACTGATTAAAAGAGGTGAGATGAGTGGAAGAACCGACGACAACGCCGAGACCATCAAGAAGAGGCTCGATGTGTATCACAGCCAGACTGCACCCCTCATCGACTGGTATGAGGCCGAGGGCCTGAGGCACCAAATCGACGGCCTGGGTGAGCTCGACCGCATCTTCGGCGACATCTGCAAGGTGGTGGAGGCACTGTAGGGTGGAGTCGAACTTTGTTGACTATGTGAAAATCTGCTGCCGCTCAGGAAAGGGCGGGAGAGGGTCCATGCACCTGAGGCATGTCAAATACAACCCTAATGGCGGGCCCGACGGAGGAGACGGAGGTGACGGAGGAAGTGTCTTCCTCAGGGGAAACCATAATTTCTGGACTCTGCTGCACCTCAGATACCAAAGACATATCTTCGCTGAGCACGGAGGAAATGGAGGCAAGGACAAACGGCACGGCAACAAGGGGAAAGACGAGTATATCGACGTCCCTTGCGGCACCGTCGTCTACGACGCTGAGACGGGAAAATATGTATGCGACATCTCACACGACGGGCAGGTGGTGTGCCTGCTGAAAGGAGGACGTGGTGGACTGGGTAACTTCCAGTTCCGCTCAGCCACCAACCAGGCGCCAAGATATGCACAGCCAGGAGAACCCATGAGGGAGATGACCATCATACTCGAACTCAAGCTGCTTGCCGACGTGGGACTTGTGGGCTTCCCTAATGCAGGGAAATCGACGCTCCTATCTGCACTATCCAGCGCAAGGCCCAAAATCGCTAACTATCCCTTCACCACCCTCGAGCCTTCGCTCGGCATCGTAGGCTACCACGATAGGCAGTCGTTTGTCATGGCCGACATCCCGGGCATCATCGAGGGGGCGAGCGAGGGAAAGGGACTCGGACTGCGCTTCCTGCGCCACATCGAGCGCAACTCGCTGCTGCTCTTCATGGTGCCAGGCGACACCGACGATATCAAAAAGGAATACGACATCCTGCTCAACGAACTGCAGAACTTCAACCCGGAGATGCTCGACAAGCACAGGGTGCTCGCCATCACCAAATGCGACTTGCTCGACGAGGAACTGATTGACATGCTACGCGATACCCTGCCCACTGATGTGCAGGCGGTGTTCATCTCGTCGGTCACAGGATTCGGACTCAACGAGCTGAAGGACATCCTCTGGAAGGAACTCAACAGCGCGAGCAACAAGCTGCAGGCCATCACCGCCGAGGAGACATTGGTGCATCGCGACAAGGAACTATCACGCTTCCAGATGGAGATGGCTGCTGAGGGTGAGGATGAGGATATCACATACGTTGACATCGAAGATATTGATGACCTCGATGACTTCGACTACGAGGATATCGACGACACCGAACAGAAATAATGAAAAGACGAAGCGGGGGAGCCAGAATGAGCTCCCCCGCTTCGTCTTCCTTTTGTTCTCTTATCCATGTAGCAGGCGCGATGTTTGTACGCACATCTGCTGCATTTCTAATTCTTCTTCCTGTTCTTCCTCTTCTCGCGGTATTTCGCTTTCTGGCGGGCGCTGCCACTGCCATGGGCACCGGTGATGTAGGCCTTCTTCTTGGCCTTCGTCTTCACCTTGTCCTTGTCGTCGCTGTCTTTCTTCTCAGAAGAGCCTCGCCCCCAAACAATACCACCCTGGATGATGGCATCGATGTCGTCTCCCTTGCTCATCGGTGTCAAGGATTAATGGTGGAACAGCCTGACACCCGTGAATGCCATGGCAATGCCGTATTTGTCGCAAGTGGAAATCACATGGTCGTCGCGCACCGAGCCGCCAGCCTGGGCGATGTACTGCACGCCGCTCTTGTGCGCGCGCTCGATGTTGTCGCCGAAGGGGAAGAAGGCGTCGCTGCCAAGCGACACACCGGTGTTGAGCGCTATCCAAGACTTCTTCTCCTCGCGGGTGAGCACTTCCGGGCGCTCGGTGAAGAACTGCTGCCACGTGCCCTCGCGCAGAACGTCGTCGTGGTCGTCTGAGATGTATACATCGATGGTGTTGTCGCGGTCGGCACGGCGTATGCCGGGCACGAAGGGCAGCGACATCACTTTCGGATGCTGGCGGAGCCACCAGATGTCGGCTTTGTTGCCGGCAAGGCGGGTACAGTGGATGCGGCTCTGCTGACCGGCGCCGATGCCGATGGCCTGACCGT
>CAMHEL010000269.1 GCA_946184125.1 uncultured Prevotellaceae bacterium | reverse complement strand
AATGTAATGTATAGAAATGCCACCTCATAAAAATCAGAATTAATAGAACACACCTATAGTCATTTATCATTTAAATTTCGAGTATTATGAAAGAACAAGTATTACAGGCCATGCGTGAAGCTGGCAAGCCGTTATCGGCAGGAGAAGTGGCAAAAGTGTTGGACGCAGACCGGAAGGCTGTCGACAAGGCTTTCGCTGAGTTGAAGAAAGAGGGTGCCATCGTTTCGCCCGTACGTTGCAAATGGGAACCTGCGCAATAATAAGTCGGAAATATGAAAATCCTGATTTTGCAAAGCTCGCCA
Organism: uncultured Prevotellaceae bacterium; assembly: GCA_946184125.1. Taxonomy (GTDB): domain Bacteria; phylum Bacteroidota; class Bacteroidia; order Bacteroidales; family Bacteroidaceae; genus Prevotella. Next base: position 4,710 of record CAMHEL010000269.1, on the reverse strand, counting down.
AGGGCTAAAGGAAGCACCGCTTGGATGGCAGAAGAGTATAAGAAAGCTGCCGAGGCTGCTGGCCATGAGGTGACACTGGTCAATGTGTCGAAGAAGAAGATTGCTGGATGCCTGGCTTGCGAATATTGCCACAACAAAGGCAATGGGGCTTGCATCCAGAAAGATGACATGCAGGAACTCTATCCCCTTATGGCTGAGGCAGAGGTGCTGGTGCTGGCCTCTCCCATCTACTATTTCACCCTAAATGCGCAGATACAAGCTCCCATCCAGCGAATGTACAGTGTCAACAGTCCCGCCAAGGTGAAGAAGATGGCACTGCTGATGTCGTCGTACTCACCAGGCGTTTATGACGGCGCTATTGCTGAGTTCCGCGACATCTGCAACTACTGGAACGTGGAAAATATGGGCTTCGTCTCTGCCAAGAATGATGAGCAGAAGACAGAGGAAACCAAACAGAAAATCCTTGCCCTGGTCAGCAAGTTGTAAAGGTGAGTAATCCTCTATTCAAGTGCATCAAGCTATAACACAAAAGGGGTGGCAGAAACATTCTGTCACCCCTTTTGGTAAATTGCTCTCGTACGACAGTTGTCATCAAATACGAGAAACTTCAGCTATTTATTATTCTTGTTCACCAGCTGCTTCTGCCTTGAAGTCAGACAGTGTGTAGGTGCCATCTTCGTTGAAGGTCAGGCTGGCCGATAATGTAGGCATGTCGTCATAGGTCAGTACAAGCCCTGTGGTGAATTTCACGCCAGGCACGAAACATACTCGGGGTTGGCCGTTGTTGATGTTGTAAGAAATCTGTTCGCCTACCCAAATAGGTTGCTCTGCATCCAGACCGCCCATGTCGGTCACGGTGTTTTTAGCTGATGCTATTTCCACTCCGTTGGCATAGAATGAGATTTGGTCATCTTTCACCGAGTATTTCAGTTGCTCGATGATTTTCTGCTGCAACTGATAAGGCTCAATGGTGGTTACGATACGTGCGCTGTCGTCGGCTGTTCCAAACTCCATTTTGTAGAGTTGCTCCACGTTTATTCCTGTGCCCTCCATGACGCACGAAGTGAGCCAAAGGCTGTTGGATGCTGCATCGAAAAAGGCCTGTGGCTGACGGCTGTTGCGGATGTCGTGGAATGAGGTGGAGGTGGCATTTTTCGAAATCATCACACCAAATCCTTCTGTTGAGACATCACCATCCAGTTCGCTGATGCCCGTCACGCAGACATTGTTTGCAGTGTCATTTAAGATGTCGAAAGTATGCACTTTCACGGTTGTGGCATAAGCCTTTTCCACCTGTTCAGGCATCGTGTTGATAACAGGCTCTTCAAGGGCACCATTCACATTCATCAATGCTGCCCCATCAAAGCATGATGAGAACAGCCCCAGGCCGCAAGTGAAAAGGGCGGCGGCAAACACCCATTGATTTTTTCTGTTCATATTGTTGTCATTTATATTACGATTAGATGTTGGTTAGATTTGAGATTTGAGGTTTGAGATTCTGCATAAGGGTTTTGTTCCGAATCTTCAAATCATATGTCTAAACTCCCAAACTCCCTCAAAAGTTAGACATTAGACGTTAGACTTTAGACGCTAGTTAGAGTTAAGAGTTAAGAATTGAGATTAGGCTTAAGGGGGGTATCCCGAATCCTCAAAGCATATGTCTAAACTCCCAAACTCCTAAACTCCTAAACTCCCTCAAGAATCTCCCATACTCCCTTAAAAAACCTCCCAAACTCCTCCTCAGTTATTCACTGGCTTTCCTTCTTTTGTCAGTCCAGCTGCAGAGACGACGACGCGTGTGGCTTTGCTGTTGTTGAAGAAGCGGGCGTGGTAGTTGCCGTTCTCATCGAGATGGGCGCAGGGATTCCAGTAAAGTGTGCGGCGATAGTCCTCAGGCTTGCTGTCAAGGGGACGGTTCATATAGTTGGGGTGGTAGAAATCATCGGGCTCGTAAAATCCGTCGATAATTATCCATCGCTCACGGAATGTGGGGCGCTCCATGTCGTCGAGCAGCGTCACATAATCTATGGTCACCGTCTTCTCGATAGTTTGGAGGTCCGGGTCATTGGCTATAGAATTGATGGTTCTGTCCTCGTAACGTGGATCAAAGTCAGTGAAGATGTTGATGCGTTTCAGACGCTTCAGTTTCAGTTCCAAGTTGCCGAGCCGACTGTCCAGTGCGCGGATTTTCAATGTTGTTATCGAGTCCTTCTCTGCTTCGGTCATCTCGTGGCGCTTGCTGTAGAGATACTCGGTATAGTAGTTGAAGTGGGTTCCGAAGTTGATGCTCCTGTTCATGTTCATGTTGCCCAAAAACAAAAGAAGCAAACGTTTAGCGAAGGTGGTGCGGTGGAATTTGCCGTATGAAAGGCCGTAATCGGTGAGGAGGTTGTAGGTTTCTACGGCATCATACGAGCACAGGGGTTTGGTGAAGTCAATCTCCTGGCGGCCGTGGCGCTTTTTCCCTTTCACTTTCAGCTCATCGAGCACTTTGTCCATCGGCGACAGTCTTTCCCCTTCGGGTATGGTGAAGTCGTATTCTTTCTGCTCTTTCTTCGAAGTATTGGGGTGGTGGCACTGGTAATAGGAGTATTTCTGGGTGAAGATGGGGTAGAAAAGGTTGCGCTTGACGTAATAGTTGGGGTATTTGTCCTCATCCAGGCGGTCTTTCATTTTCATTTTCTGTATCTTCTCCTCACTGGTGCCGGTCTTATAGGCCAAGAAGGTGAGGATGCCTTTGCCGTAGAAGGGCGGCAGGTCGAACGTGAAGGCGCCGCCGTCGCTGGTGGACTGTACGCCTGAGTAGAATTGTTTGTCAATGAGGAGTTCGCTCTCGATGGTTACCTCCTTCTTCATCTTGCCAAAATGATAATTGCTGGCTGGGTCTTCTTCTTCTTCAACATCATCGATATCCCACATCACTTTTTCGATATTTTCCATTCCTGAGCCCGTGCCTCCGGGTGTTTCTATTCCTTCCCTATTACTATTCTCGAAATCCGATGACCAGGCATAATGGTCGCTGTAGTCGCGGTCGTCGCTGAAATACACTGTCTTGAAAACGTTTCCCTCCACGGTGATGTGCGTCTCTGGGGTGTAGCGCAGGGTATCCTGTGCGATGAGGTCGTGGTAGTCGTAGCGGCGCCATCCCTGCACCATCATCAGCAGGTCGAGTGCCTGGCGGTGCTTGGCATCATCGGCCTCGAAATAGTAATCGGGGTGGGGCACATAGCCTTTCAGTTCACTGCACAGGAGTAGGTCGACGAGGATGTTTCCTGTGTCGTAGGTGGGCTCGTCGGTAAGATTGTCGCGTACGGCGATGGAGAGTGTTCTCGCGTCGGCAGGGGCGTGCAGGTCGATGGACACCAGTTCGTAAGGGGCGAATTCCTTGTCGTCTCCTTCCACGGTGATGGCCTGTTGGGTGTAGTCGTGGTTGTCGACGAAGAAGAGGCGGTCGGCGAGGGGTGCGCCTTGCCCGTCGATGATGAGCAGGTCGCAGACGCCGGTGGGGAGTTCGCCTTTGCCGATGCGCAGCGTGGCGTTGCCCTCGTTGTCGGGCACCAAGTGGTCGCTCCATTTCAGCATCCCGCGGCAGAGCACCAGGGCGATGTACTCCGCGTTGGTGGGGAGACCGCGAAGAGAAGCATGGATGGTGTAGTCGTCGCCCTCGCGGTCGAGGCGGAGGGCGCAGCCTGTTTTCTCTGCTTTGGGCAGCCTGAAGTCGTTTTCCTTATTGTCGTATTTGAATGTGGCGGACAGCGAGCCGCTCTCGGGCACGTCGACATCCACCACTCCGCGCCCCTGATGGAGGGTGCTGAGGGGCTCGCCATTGAGCGTGCCTGTCACATCCACCGAGGCACCGTCGACGTTGAGGGCTTCGTAGGCCACACGGCAACGGGTGCCAGCAATGAGGTGCCCACCCTCGGGGTAGAAGTTCACTTCCAGGCGGTCTTTATTCTTCTGGGGCAGTTCCTGCTTGGGACGGTCGAGGAAATACTTGAAGGTGTAGTCGCCCTTCGTCTCCGGCTTCTCATACACAGGCACCACACGCGAGTAGAGGGCGTCATACATCCGGAAAAAGTCTTTCGCCATCTCCTTGTTGTAGAACTGCGCCTCATCCTTCTCCCAGTATTTGTGCTCGGTGACATCGAAGTTGAGCATATAGCGTGTGTAGGCGCGCAACTCATAATATCCGGAATAGAGGGAGTCCTTCAACTCGAAGTTGCCATAGCTGTTGAAGTCTTTCGAGAGGATGATCGACTGCCTTTCCACCAAGGTGCCATGGGGCGACAACAGCTCTACATATAGGATGCGGCTCATGTTGGTGTAGGTGAGGTCGTCGGCACGAACCACATAGGCTTTGTACCAGATGGTGTCGCCCTTGAAATAGCAGTTGTTGTCGAGATGGAGGTATACTTTCTCCTGTACCGGGGCATCGCGGAGGATGGAGCGCAGACTGTCAAGGTAGTGCTGCGCATGCACGGTGAGGAAACACAGGGTAAGAAGGAGCACCACCATCAGGCCTCTTCTCTTCGTGGAGGACTCTTTGCCAACTGTATTCATGGTTTTGTCTTCAATGTCAATACAATTTGCAAATATACAAACTTTTCTCAATTTGTAAAAGGATTCTCCACCATTTTTGTTTGTATAATTGATTGAGGTGTGTTCTATTAATTCTGATTTTTATGAGGTGGCATTTCTATACATTACATT
>CAMHEL010000268.1 GCA_946184125.1 uncultured Prevotellaceae bacterium | reverse complement strand
CGTCTAAAGTCTAGCGTCTAAAGTCTAGCGTCTAAAGTCTAGCGTCTAAAGTCTATCTATCGTCTAATGCCTAACGCCAAGGAGCGCATATCGTCGGCAAACATTTGTCGTCCTCGGATGAGGATGTCGAGAATTCGCTCCATGAAGTCGTCCAGGTCGGGGTTCTTGTCGAGGAACATCTCTACGGTGAGAATAGTGTTAGATTTGGTGGTGAACACTTTCAGCGCCTTACATTGGCGGTTGAGTTTGTTAGCAACGGAATGGACTCTGATACGTTCTTCCTCATCAGAAATAGACCATATATTGGGAAGCATCACCTCTAAAAAGTTTTCATCGTCTTTGGGGTCCAATATGAAGAAATTCCGCATCTGGTATATGAAGTGTAGGTCGCCGTCTTCGTCTATGTCGTATTTGATACCATTATTGGTGAACCATTCTGTAAATATTTCATATTTGTTGTCCATGATGTTTTTTTGAGTCATCTTAAGTAAGTGTGGTGTTGTTCATTGTTTGGATAAGGCGTTTTCTTCTTCTTCTTCTTCTTCGAGAGAGGGCAGGTTGAAGGTCGATTCGAAGTCGGGGAAGTCGAGATGGATGGAGGCGTTTTTCTCCTCTTCTTTGCTGATGCGTTCTATCTCCTCCAGCAATTCCTCCATGGAATTGTCGGAGTCTATCACTTTGTTCACCAGCGACATCTCTCCTTTGGGCAACTTGTTCTCACTATAGGCACCCAGTATCTCGGCGTATAAGTCAATGTTCTTTTTCATATTAATCCCTCCTCTTTCAGTTTGTTGATGAATTGACGTTTGGCGAGGCGTTTCCTGTTGTAGAAATTGTCTGTCGACATCTTCATTAATGAAGCAGTCTCCTCATTGCTACGACATTCGATGTAATGGTAACGGATAATCTGGCGGTAACGGGGATTGGGCATCATGGCAAGAACTTTTTCCAAGTCCTCGTGGTCGATGATGCTGGTATCGAGGGTCATCGAGCCGGAAATGGTTTCCAAACCATCGTTGTCGCCCGTCTGAGGAAGGCGTTGCTTCTTCTTGTAGAGTGATATGCAGTAGTTCACCGACACTATACGCACCCAGTGAACAAGATGACATCTGAAGCCGAACATCTCGAGCTTGCTCATGTGCGTCTTCTTGCTCTTGGTCATAATATAGACGTAAATCTCGTTGATGAACTCGATGCAGTCTGAGCAGTCGGTGTCGAATTTGGTGTATAGGGCTTTGAACAAAGGATAGCATTTCTCGTAAAGAAAAGACATGGTGATGGCCTTGTCGCGGGCGAGAAGGCCATTCACTATCTCTTTGTCGCTCAGCTGGTCGATGCAGATTCCTGGCATGTGGGGCTAAGAATTGAGTTTTTCCAACTGATTGTAGAAAAATAGACGTCCCTGCACGAGGATGTCAAGGACACGTTCCATAAAGTCTTCCACGTCGGGAGTGGTGTCGACAAACATTTCCACATTCAGATTGACGGAGTCATCGAAAACATTAGCTTTAATCGCTTTGCGCTGGATGCTCAGGATGTTGGCCACAATGAGTGCTTTCTGGCGCTCTTCCTCATTGGAGAAATCGTAGATGTTGGGAAGGACAATCTGCAAGAATAGCTTGTCGTCGCCAGGGTTGACAATGACCAGGGTGAGACCTTGATATTTGAAAACAATGTTGCCATGGTCGTCGGAATGATGGATAAGGCCGTTTTCAGCGAGCCATCTTTCGTAGATTTGTAAGGAGTCTTCCATGATGATAAATAAATGAATAAAACGATAATAAAAGGGATGGCTATGCCGCCAGTGGGGTGGGTTAGAAACCCACCCGGGCGGGACGGTCGCCCGTGGAGGGCTTCGTGTGGCGGATGCTGTTGAGAAGAGTCTCCTCGGTGATGGGCTCATCACGGAGGGCGGCTACAAGGGCGGCGTCGTTGACGATGTAGGCGATGTCGCTCGCCACATAGTTCTCCGATGCCTCAGAGAGCGTCATGGTGTTGATTTCTGCACAGGGGCGGTCCTTCAGATGGAGGTCGTACATCAGCTTGCGGGTCTGCTGGTCGGGGACGGGGACTTCGACCTGAAGGTCGAAACGGCCCTTGCGGAGGGCGGCCGTGTCGATGAGCTCACGGCGGTTGGTGGTGCCGACGACGAAAATGCCGCGCTTGCCGCACTCGTTCATCTGGGAGAGGAACTCGTTCACCTCCGATGCGTTGCCTTCGGCTCCACGGGCACCACGCCGCGGGATGAGGGCGTCGATTTCGTCGATGCAGATGATGACGGGGGCATTGGCCTCGGCCTTCTTGAAAAGGTCGGCTATCATCGTCTGCGAACCGTGGATATAGATGCTGCCCAGGTCGGAGCCTTTCACCACGCAGAACTTGAAGCCCGACTCCTCGGCGAACTTCTGTGCGAAATAGGTCTTGCCGCAGCCCGGAGGGCCATAGAGCAGCATGCCATTGAGAGGAGCAAGGCGGTAGGCCTCGGCTTTCTTCTTGTTCTTCAGCACGAAGAGCACCTGCTGCTGCAACTTCATCTTCAGGTCGTCCATGCCTGCCACGTCGGCGAAGCCATTGCCATGGCCCACCTTGAAGTCCAGATTGACCGAAATCTGTCCGCGCTCGTCGCGGCCACCCTGCTCGTTCTTTTCCTCATTGTTGTCATTCGACTCTTGCGAAGGCCTGTCGGCATGTTCGCTGATGGTGCGTTTGGGTCCTGCCTTGCCCTCACCCTGCTTGGCGATAAGCTCCATCAGTTCGTCGGCAGACTGCACACGGTCGTCGGGCTTCACCGAGAGAGCGAAGCGCAGCACTTCCTGAAGCCAGTTGGGCACGTCGTCGCGCCCGGCGAACGACAGGCTTTCCTTGCGTGCCATGTGGACTTTCGAGCGCAAGGCCTTCTCGTCGTCGTCAGGGGAAAGGTTGTCGAGTTCCCAGGGGGCTTTGCCGTAGAGCATGGAGTAGAGCACTGCGGCGAAGGAGAATACGTCGCTCTGGGGAGTGAACGAGCCGCGGAAACTCTCCGGAGCACGGTACCAGGGCTCCAGGTCGGAGAGCAGGAAGGTGGGCGACTGAAGGGGGTGCTTGCTCAGGTGGCCAAAGTCGATGAGGATGCCGATACTCTCCTCGCCCTCATTCCTGCAGATGATGTTGCGGGGGGTGATGTCGCAGTGAATCAGACCTTTGGAGTGGATGTGTGAAAGACCGCCAAGCACGCTCAGGGCTATCTGAAGCACATTCTCCACACTGAACTGGCGGCCCGAGAGTTGAATCGTCTCTATCAGTTCGCCATTGACGAAAGAGGCCACAAGGTAGGGATAGTCGATGCCGTCGATGCATACATTGCCACAGCCTTCATACTTCATCACGCTGGGATGGTTGAGGAGCTGGAGATAAGCAATCTCAAGAACCTGGCCACTCGGCGATTTCGCGTTGTTGGGAAGCTCACTTGGGATGAAAAGCTTGAGGAAGTGGCGGACGTCGTGCTCGTCGGTCACAAAATAGGTCTCGTCGTACATGCCCTTCTTGATGAAGGTCTGGACAGTGTAGTTGCCAATGTTTTGGTTTTCGGTTAGTATGCTCATGTTCTTGTAATGGTTATGCAGGGTTAGAAAATACAGTTGATAAAGCCCATCAGGAAGCCCAGTGCTCCTCCAAGCAGGATGATGGCATTCAGTTCTTTGTTCATCACGTCGAAAATAATCTTCTCGGCATCGACGATGTTCATCTCATTGATGCGGTCCTCGATGATGCGGCTGATGTCCACGGCTTTGAGGATGCGGGGAAGTTCGTCGCGGATGAGTTTCGCATAGATGCCGATGATGGCCTCGCGGGCCTGGAGGATGTCGTCGTCTCTGCCGGCGAGAAGGTCGCACATCTTCTGTGAGAGCAGACTGTCGCTCTCCTCGCCGATGAGGTTGCTCACTATGTCGTGCGCATTGTTGTGCAGTATCTCGTTGATATGGCCGGCGAGTGCCCGCTCCACGGGCTCGGCGAGTGCGCTGATGAACTGCGTGGTGGCATTGGCTCCCGACTGCCCGAACAGGCGGCGGATGCCACGGCCGAGCATGTCGCCGAAACCGCCGCCACGGCCTATGCCCTCGTCCTTCAGCGCGTCGCCGAAGCCACTGCCGAAGTGGCGCATCTTGTCCATCACATGGGCAACGGCAACCTGTGCGATACGGTCGCCAACGTCGCTGTCCGACAGACGGCTGCAGATTTGGTCGGTCAGGTCGCCGCATGTCTTTTCCGCTATGCGCGACACCTCATCGGGTGTGAGGTAGTGGCCAAGAAAGGTGCGGAGCGTCTCGTGGTTCACACGCTGGGTGCTGAAGAAGGTATCGATGGCGCTGCGTATCTTTTCAATCATCTCTTCCGAGAGAAGGCTCCGCTCCATCACGGCCTCGTTCATCAGCTCACGGCTGATGGTCTGTCCCACGGAAGAGGCAAGGCGGCTTTTCTCTTTGGGGATGATGCCGGGGGTGAAAGGCAGACGATGGCCGAACAGGTATTTCGCCTCATGGGGGCGAAACATCATGCGGATGGCGAGAGCATTCGTGAATAGACCTATCACACCACCAACTATGGGGGCTATGAACCATTCAATCATTTTTGGAGTATGTGCTGTTTCCGATGTGTGTCGTTTCTCTATTAAATGTGTTTATATTCTGTAAGAGCGTTGCAAATGGATTTTTCTTACATTTTTCTCATTTTCGCCAACAAAATTAAGATTTTATTTTCTATTTTCGTGCTTTCTGCCCCTATTTTTGCAAATTTTTACCGATTTCCCCTTATTCGTAACCTTTCAGCGAATCTACTAATCAAGTAATGTTCGTCGGGATTTGCAATCTAATGTTCGTCGGGATTTGCAATCCCGACGCATTGAATATAAGGATTTGCAATCCGCAAATCGCATAAAAAATGCTTCTATGTTGCTATCTTATACTCCATGACGGTGGATTGCAAATCCATCTAAGCGTAAGAATCGTTGAATAGTAATGTTCGTCGGGATTTGCAATCCCGACGCATTGAATATCAGGATTT
>CAMHEL010000267.1 GCA_946184125.1 uncultured Prevotellaceae bacterium | reverse complement strand
ACCATTGATGCGGTTCTTCAGGAAACCGAAGTCGATACCGATATTGAACATGCCTGTGCTCTCCCATTTCAGGTCGGGATTCGGGTTCTTGGTGGCAGCGAGTGTGCGCCAGCTCTTTCCTTTGTAGTCGAAGAAGCCCGAAGCGCCGTAGGTGGCATAGGGGGTGTAGGCGCCGAAGCCCATGGCGTTACCACTGACACCATAGCCGGCACGGAGCTTCAAGGTCGAGAAGAATTTCTGGTTCTTCATGAAGTTCTCCTCGGTGATGTTCCACGCTGCGGAGACAGAGGGGAAAGTGCCCCATCGGTTGTCTTTGCCAAAGACCGACGAGCCGTCGCGGCGGATGGTGCCCTGAAGCATGTAGCGTCCGGCGAAGGAGTAGCTCGCACGGCCGTAGAAGGAGATGTTGCGGACAACCTCTTTCATTCCGCTCACCACGCCATTCATACCATCGATGGTGCTGGCATACGACAACTGGTTCCATCCCAAGTAGTCATCATAGAAATCATGGACGATGACACCGAAGCCGTCGCCATATTTCTTTTCCTCCCAGGAATAACCTGCCATAAGGGCGATGGTGTGGATGTCGGCGAACGTCTTGTTGTAGTTGCCGAAGACCTCGAAGATATGCTCGTCGCCGAACCAGGTGCTGCGGTCGGCACGGCCATTGAAGGCACTGACACCCTCGAGCTGCGTCTTATGGGTATCGTAGGCGCTGTAGGTACGCTGGTAATGGTTGAAGGAGTAGTTCGCATTGACAGTGAGACCCTCGACGATTTTCAGCGATGCCTTGGTGATGAGCTGGTTGCGCTTCCAGATGTTCTCCATCGTATCCTCGTTGATGAGCGACAGCGGGTTGTAGTTCTTCGAGCCAGAGCCTTTGAACCAGTTGCCATCGGCATTCTTGATGGGATTCAGCGGCGAGAAGTAGTTCATGGCATCGAGCACGGAGGCGCCCTCGTTATCCATCTTCACACCGACGAACTTACCATACATGGCATTGAGGCCGGCGGATAACTCCAAGTGGTCTTTCAACACCTTGGTGGAGAGCATCGAGCGGAAATTGAGACGGTTGTTGTAGGAACCACGGATGACGCCCTCACGGTCGCTGTAGTTGACGCTGGCCATGTACTTCGTCCTTTCCGTACCGCCATTAATCGACACGTTGTGGTTATGGCTGACGGCGGTGCGCAGCACCTCATCCTGCCAGTCGGTGTCGCCGTTGTTGTCGTAGCCATAGTTCAGGTTGTTGGCCTTCACATAGTTGCGGATGTCGCTCGCCGTGGCGATGTCGAGTTTCTTGAGGATGTTGTCGAAGGCGACAAAGCCGTTGTAGGTGACGTTGGTGCGCTCGGTCTTCGTGCCACTCTTTGTGGTGATGATAATCACGCCGTTGGCGGCCTTCGAACCGTAAATGGCGGTGGCGGTGGCATCGCGAAGCACGTCGATGCTCTCGATGTCGTCGGGAGCCACCATCGAGATGTCGACACCGGGGATGCCGTCAATCACATAGTAAGGCGACATGGCTCCGCTGCGAAGCGACGAGGCACCGCGGAGGGTGATGGAGGGAGCACCGTTGGGGTCGCCAGTCGACGTGACGACCAAACCTGCCACCTTGCCCTGGAGCATCGAGGCGGGGTCGGTGAAAACGCCCTTGTTGAGTTCTTCTGCCTTGATAGTGGTGATAGACGATGTCACGTCCTTACGCCGCATGGTGCCATAACCCACCACGACCACTTCATTGAGGGTGGCATTGTCTTCCTTGAGCGAGATGCTCTGACCGGCGGTGATGACCACGGGCTCGTAGCCGATATAGCTGACATTGAGTTTGGCGCCGGGCTTCACGTTAATCCTGTAACGCCCGTCGATGTCGGTGACAGCACCATTCTGTGTGCCAGCTTCCATGACGGTCACACCGATAAGTGGTTCGCCATTCTCATCGGTGATGACACCCGACACGTCGGTCTGGGCCATGGCTATGCTGCTGCAGAGCAACAATGCCAGAGAAAGGATTGACTTTCTCAGGCCCTCCTTTAGATGATTTCGTAATTTTAGCATAATGTTTATAACTTAGGTGATTTAAAGAAATGTTGTTTCTCACTGGATATCGACGGCGCCATGGGTGTCGCCGCCATAGTCGATGCCTTCATGGGTGACATGCAGCCCGCTGACTGTGACGCCCGTGGCCTGCTCGACGAAGACGCCGTAGACCTTTCCCTCGACAAAGCCCTCGCCACGACAGGGCCGCTTGTCATAAACGCCGCCCGGGTAGTCGGTGGTCTTGCGCAGACGGAGACTGACCTGATTGAGGTGGATGTCGCGCACCTTGTCGGGGGTGTCGCCACCAATGAAGCAGCCGTTCTCGCTCGTTGCGGTTATCTGGTTGAAAAAGATACGTTCCACTTGCCCGCAGCGCCCTTCCACCTGTCCGGGAGGGAAGCGCCAGTTGGCATCCTTATGGTTGCCATTGGCACGGGGATAGGAGGTGACGTAGATGGGCTCGGCCTTGCCCCACCACACGTCGGACCACAGACGGCAGTCGAGGAGGATGTTAGAGAACACCACGTCGGTCACCGTCCCCTCGTCGCGGTTTTGTATGCCAAGGCCGCGGTTGGAGGCGCTGATGATGCAGTTGTCAAACAGCACGTTGTAAATCGAATCCATGTTCTCGCTGCCGATTTTGATGGCGCAGGAGCGGCTGGTCATCACGCAATTGGTGACGACGATGTCGTGGCACGAACCATAACGGGCGGTCTCACGGCGGTTCTTCAGACAGATGCAGTCATCGCCACTGGTGATGTGACAGTTGGCTATGCGCACATGCCGAGAGTGGTCGATGTCGATGCCGTCGCCATTGCGAATCTTGAGGTTGTTGAGTAGGTTGATGCCATCGATGACGGCACCGTCGCAACCGACAAGATGTAGAGTCCAATAGGCACCGTCGCGGATGGTGATATCGCGCACCACAAGGTGGCGCACACCGGTGAGGGTGAGCACATGGGGACGGGGGTCGAAGGTAGTGACGGGTTTCAACTCATAGGAATCGTCCAGTTCCTTGCCCATGAAGGCGATGCCGTTGCCATCGATGGTGCCCTGACCGGTGAGGGCGATGTTTTCGGCATCATCGGCCCAAAGCCACATCATGCCCTCGCCCTTATTGGCGCCGAAGGCACTGAGGTGATAGATGCTCTCATCGGGGTTGGCAAGTAGCACTGCGGTGGACTCAAGATGGAGATTGACATTCGACTTGAGCCTCACAGGACCTGACATGTAGGTGTGGCCGGCACGGAACAACACAATGCTGCCACCATGCGACGTACAGTCATCGATGGCTCGCTGGATGGCAGTGGCATCATCGGCCTTGCCATCACCCTTGGCTCCATACTGCAAGGGGTCATAGACTACTTGTCCGGCCGCAGGAAGCATGATGAAAAACATCAATAGTGAAATGAGGACTTTTCTCATATTCTCATATGGGTTGTTTCTTTTCATATTCTCATATGGGTTAACAATGGATGCGATACTTTCTCACCTATAAAAACTGAGTCTCACAAGGATAGCATCGCTCATTTCAACAGGTAGTTTTTGCGGTGGCAGCCACATCATGCAGCATTATGGCGACAAAAATACCAAATAGGAATGACAATTGCAACTTTTTAACTGCTTTTTTCACTTTTTATCCACTTTTCCCCATTTTTAACATGAAGATAAGGAGGATTTAGACCTTAGACGCTAGACTTTAGACTTTAGACGCTAGACCTTAGACCTTAGGCTTTAGACTTTAGGCTTTAGACTTTAGGCTTTAGACTTTAGACCTTAGACGCTAGACTTTAGACGCTAGACGTTAGACTTTAGACTTTAGACTTTAGGCGTTAGACTTTAGGCGTTAGACTTTAGACCTTAGACTTTAGACCTTAGACTTTAGACCTTAGACTTTAGGCTTTAGGCTTTAGACTTTAGACTTTAGACTTTAGACTTTAGACTTTAGGCGTTAGATGCTAGATCTTTCCCTCTCTCCCTCCAAGATATAAAAACTCTGTGTTCCTCTGTGTTTCTGTGCCTCTGTGTTGAAAATCTCTCCATCTCTGTCCCCTCTGTCTCTCCCAAGATCCACAAAGCATATGTCTAAACTCCTAAACTACCAAACTCCTAAACTCCAAAAAAACTACCAAACTCCTAAACTCCCTCAAATACTTCCAAACTCCTAAACTCCAAAAAAACTCCCCCCTTGATTACGGGTTCCGTTTGTTGCGATGTCATCGCAACAAAAAAATCGCCACAAAAAAGAGGTTGGTGCAGGAAGCTACCAACCTCAAGAAGTCGATTTCGAAAACTTTGAAATCAAAAAAACTATGCAAATATATAGAGCCTTGACAAAAAAAGCAAATTTTTAACACAAGAATTTCATTTTTTAACATTTCAAGAAGATGATAGCGGCTATGGCATCCGTAGTTGTTAGGTCCAAATTCCAGCACTTTCAGTCCTGTTTGTTGCTGCATCACAACTATCCCCAACCACAAGTGTAAGCACTGAGTTAAATCTTTAAATCTCTCCCTCTGTCTCCCTCTGCCCCATTATTTTCTCTGTTTTCTCTTTACCTCCCCAAACGATAAAAACTCCGTGTCTCTCTGTGCCTCTGCGTCTCTGTGTTGAATCTTTGAATCTCAAAAACTCCAAAAAACTCAAAAACTCATAAATTCAAAAATTTCTCTCTGTTCCCTCTGTCCCCTCTGTTTACCTCTCAAAATGATAAAAATCTCTGTGTTTCTCTGATCCTCTGTGTCTCTGTGTTGAATCTTTGAATCTCAAAATCTCCCAAAAACTCAAAATCTCCAAAAACTCAAAAATTTCCCTCTGTCCCCTCTGTTTACCTCCCAAAATGATAAAAACTCCGTGTTTCTCTGTGCCTCTGTGCCTCTGTGTTGAATCTTTGAATCTCAAAATCTCCCAAAAACTCAAAATCTCCAAAAACTCAAAAATTTCCCTCTGTCCCCTCTGTTTACCTCCCAAAATGATAAAAACTCCGTGTTTCTCTGTGCCTCTGTGCCTCTGTGTTGAATCTTTGAATCTCAAAATCTCCCAAAAACTCAAAATCTCCAAAA
>CAMHEL010000266.1 GCA_946184125.1 uncultured Prevotellaceae bacterium | reverse complement strand
TTCGCGACCGCATCGTGCATCATCTGTATTACAATTACACCCATGAGATGTTGGAGCGCGCCCGGTTTCCAGAAAATAATGCATCCTGATTGACCAAGAGACCCTGGTGGTTTAGGGTGGTGAGTGAGGAGTGATTAGATAAAAATCTGCATTCAAAGAAAAGTAGGTATTTAATAAATCACAAAATACTGTCATCTAATTCTGGGGTATAAGCAATTGATTATAAGGCTTTTGCCCCGTCGGGGCGAATAATGTGGCCCGAATTAAAAACCCAGGGCGTTGCCCTGGGCTGAGAGCAGGTTGGCCTTTCAGGCCGCCGTCGCTTTCGGAAAGATGAGTCCACTTTAAAAAGTGGACAAAGAGCGACAGTCGAAGCTCACGCACCCATACCATTTAATGAGAGATAATGATAGATGGATTAAATGACTCTAAAAATCAATATTTTTTATGCCTTTTTCTCTCGCTTGTGCCACGTTTTGCCTTCGGCGAAACGTTTCGGCGCTCGGAAAAAGACAAAAAAATTTTTTTTGCCTTTTTCTCTCGCTTGTGCCACGTTTTGGGACAAGATGGTGCTAACTTTGCAGTGCAAAATCAATCAAAGCGTTCTCATACTCTAAAAAGTTACACTAAAGGTAGGGCCCCATGCCAGCAGTGATGCCAGCATGGGGCATTTTTCCTATTTCCTGAACAGGTCTTTCTCTTTTACGAAGACCACGGTGCCATACTTGGCCAGTTCCTTGAGGTTAAGCTTTTTCTTGTTTCCCACGATGCCCAGCACGCGGTGGCCGCCGTCGTTCTTCACATTGGTCTCGTAAAACCTGAGCATCTCATCCATGGTGGCTTTATCGAAGAGTGCAGCCATGCCTTCGTTGGGGTCGCTTTCCAAGCCGATGGTCTTGTAGTTGGCAATCGTCATGCCGATGTCCCTGAATGATGGGAAATCGTTGTAGAGGTCGTTGATGCACTCATGTCGTGCTGTCTCAAAGCCTTTTTTCACAACGGGCATGTTGCCCAAGAGCGAGTCGAGCAGTGCTATCGCCCCCATGGTCTTGTCGGCCTGGGTGCCCACTATCGACACCATGGCAAGGGGGGAGTTGGGAGCCAACTTCCTGTTGCGTGAGAACAGGGTGCTTCCTGTGGAATAGGCCATCGAGCGGAACTCCCTCACCTCCTGGAACATGATGGACGACATGCCTCCACCGAAATATTCCCCTAAGAGTTTGGCGGGGATGCGGCTCTCCTTGGTGGGCAGCGGCTTCAGCGGGTCGTAGGTGAAGAAGAGTGTCTGGCGCGACTTGGGCATGTCGAACACATACACCATCGGCTTGTCGTAGGTGAGAATCTGGTTGGAATGGTCGACGTATGGAGCCTGGCTGAGTTCCACGGGGATGGAGGAGCGTACCGCATTCTCCACCACCTTGCTGTCGAGGGTACCGCTGTAGATGATGTTGCAGGTGCTGCCGAACACAGACTTGAAGGCATCTATCAGTTCCTGGCCGTTCAGTTTCTTCACTTCCTTGTAAGTCATGCGATGGAGGTTGGAGGATTCGCTGCCCGACATCACCTTGTAGAGTAGTGCTCTGAAAACATCAGAGTTCTCTTCCGTCAGCGACTTCTCTTCCGATTTCGCAGCATCCTTTATCTTCTTCAATGCCTTGTCGTTGGGCACGGCATGTGAAAGGAAGTGCTTCACCAACTTCATGGTGGGTTCGAAATTCTTGTCGATGCCAGTGACCTCCATCTCGAAGGCACTGCTGCTGCTGGAGAAAGCCATGTCGGCACCTAAGGCTTGAAGGGCGGCACCCAGCTGCTGGCGGGTCAGCGAATCGGTGCCTATGGTATTGAGCAGTGAACTGGCGTGGGTGAGCTTCGGGTCGGCCTTCTCGCCCTTGTTGTACCTCACTTTCAGCGAGAAGAGGTCGTTCACAGGATTCTTCACCGTATAGAGAGTGGCTTTCCCGCCAAGAGGAGTCGTGACAACATCGTTGTTGAAGTCGAGCAAACGCGGTTCTGATTCCGCGGCGGGGATGGCGGCAAGACGCTTGGCATACTCCGACTCAGCGTCCCTGTTCTTGGGCTTCACCGGTACATATCCCGGCTGTGTCAGTTTGTCCTTCTCATAATTGCCGTATTTCTTCTTGAACCTCACGAAGGATGCCTCGAAATAATGCTTGGCGGCATCCATCACGTCCTGCTTGGTCAGTGAGTTGATGGCGTTCACTTTGGCGATGTATTCCTGCCAGCCATGCCCGGTGCTCATCACCATCACCATCTTCATGGCCCTGTCTTCGATGGTCTCCAGTTCCTTGAAGGCTTCGCGGTAGGCCTCCTGCTTCTGGATGTTGAACATCTCGTCGCTGAAGTCGCCATCGACAATCCGCTTGAATTGTTCGAGGCATGCGGCTTCCGCCTTCTCCGTCTTGCTTAGGAGGTTGGGGACAATCAACAAGGCGAACACGCCGGCGTCGTTCAGACTGATGGGCATTGCTACAGCAGCCATGAGCTTCCCCTCGTTCATGAGCGAGTCGAGCATGCCGGCTTTGCCGTTCGACAAGATGTTGGCAGCCACCTTGAGGGCATTGGCATCCTTTTCGAAGTCCGTGGGGCATTTGAAGGCCAGGGCTTCAATGCTGATGATGGGGATGGGGAGTTTCAGTTCCACGGTGCGCTCCGACGTGATGTCGGGCAGGGTGGATTTCACCCGGCTGGGCTTCACCCCCTTCGGGATGCGGCCGAAAGTGCTCTCGAGCAAAGGCACGACACGCTCGGAATCGAAGTCGCCACAGAGCACGATGCCCATGTTGCACCCCACGTAGTATTTGGAGTAGAACGCCTTCATATCCGACTGCTTGGGGTTCTTCAGGTTCTCGGTGCTGCCGATGATGGGGTAGGCGTAGGGCTGTGTGCCGAACAGTTCGCCCATCAGTTTCTCGCGGCCGGCGGTCAGAAGATTGTCCGACCCCATGTTCTTCTCCTCGTACACTGTTTCCAGCTCACCCTGGAACAGACGGAAGACGGGGTTGATGAGGCGGTCGCTGTTCAAGCGGCACCAATGCTCGATGTACTGGGGAGAGAAGTAATTATGGTAGAAGGTCAGGTCGTAGGAGGTGCCTGCATTCAGTTCGCTTCCACCATAGCGTGAGATGAGACTGTTGAACTCATTGGGGATGGCGTATTCGCCTGCCTTCTGGCTGAGGCGGTTGATGTCTTTCTGGATGACGGCTCGCTGTGCCTCGTCGGTGGTGGCAGCAAGGCGGTCGTAAGCGATGGCGATGCTGTCGAGCCACGGCTTCTCTGCTGCATAGTCCACCGTGCCTATCTCGTCGGTGCCCTTGAACATGATGTGCTCGAAATAATGGGCGATGCCCGTATTGGGGCAGTCCTTCGCACCGGCATTGACGACAACGGCGCCAAACACCTTCGGCTGGGTGTGGTCTTCGTTCAGCCAGACGCTCATGCCGTTGCTCAACGTCAGTTCTTTCACTTCCAACAACTTCGAGGTTTGCGAGAATGTCGGACATGCCATGCCGACCATCATCAGCAGGGCGCAAAGCCTACCTAATAATTTCACTTTCAATAATTTCACTTTCATATCGCCTGTTTTTAATGATAATCGTATTAGTTGCTTGAGTACGCCTCAAATAATCGCTGATTGTCGGTAACGTCAAAACTGTTAAATGCCAACGAATTAAAGAGGTGTTGCACAGTTTGCAAAAGTAGTGCATTATCCTGAATTGTCCAAGTATTTAAGAGGTAAAAGTCAAATGGATGCCAATTTTCTTTTTCAGTATATAAGTAGGTAATCAAAATTATCACGATGAGATGTGGCATTTGACAAGCAAGATGCCTTACGGATAATTTCGAAAGAATCCCCCTCGTTCCGTCTGTTGCGATGCCATCGCAACCATATATCAAGAAGTCGATGAACAAAGAAAACTTGCGCCATCATGGTTATGGCAAGGGAACATTTGTGCTTTTTGCAGGGGTTAGATTGATGCGCACGAAAATGGGATAATGGTCGGATGGCAAGCGAATCGTTTCCTCACGGAACGACAGGTCCTCTGGAGCGTCGTTGCCTTTCTGCTCCTCCGCCTGTCGTGGCGTCCAGTAATTGTCGGTAAGCATGCCATATGCTTTCACTTCAGTGAATGATGACACAAACACATGGTCAATCCGGCTCTGCGTCTTCAGGTGGGGCTTGAAACTGTTGAATGTGCCGTTTTCCGCAAACCGGATGGGTGCGCAAGCGTAGGAGTCCTTGAGAATGCCCTCTCCGGTTAGGATGGAGTATATCTCATCCGTCTGGTCGACGTTGAAATCGCCAGTGAGAATCACCGTTTCGCCCTGTGCTATCTCTGAAATCTTCTTCAGCACCAGTCGTGCCCCTTCGCGTCGTGCCTTTTTGCCCACATGGTCCATGTGCAGGTTGAAGAAATAGAATTCGTTGGTTGTCAGACTGTCTCTGAACCTGCCCCAAGTGCATATTCTGATGCAGGCGGCGTCCCATCCTAATTTTGGCACGTCGGGTGTCTCGTTGAGCCAGAAGTTCCCCTTGTCCAGCAGTTGCAGACGGTCTTTTTTGTAGAAGATGGCGGCATATTCGCCCTGTTCCTTGCCGTCGTCACGTCCTACGCCGATATAGTCGTAACCGTCGAGCCGTTTCATCAGGTCGCCGAGCTGGTTGTGAAGCACTTCTTGGGCGCCGAGTACGGCAGGTGCCATGAAGTTCACTTGGTCGCAAATCACTTGGCAGCGTTTTGACCATATTTCACCCCTTAGTGAGTCGTCATCGTTCTTGTAGCGGATGTTGTATGAGCCCACCAGCATCTCCTGTGCCGCTGCTGGCAGCGGAAGAAGAAAGACAAGGAGCAAAAGTGGCAAACGTAAGAGAATGTTCTTTTTAATCATGGCGTTTGTGATGGTGTTTACTTTTGTTTTGTCGGTTATACAGTTTGCTTTTGTCGGCTGTATGCCCGAAGGTTTGCAAAGATACGAAAAATCCTCGATTTCGGAAAACGGATAAAGGATATTGTCAAAAAATAGCAATTGCTTATACTGTTGCAAGGGCTATTTCTTTCGCAATTTTTCTTAGGCCTAAATTCCGCAGCACTTTAGTTAAACATTTTTTATAAGTTCCTGAGCAACAAA
>CAMHEL010000265.1 GCA_946184125.1 uncultured Prevotellaceae bacterium | reverse complement strand
GGCCGTCGCCATGAGGCGGGGTGTTAGCCGATGCAAACATAGTAACTGATATTCACTGCGTCGGGATTGCAAATCCCGACGAACATTACTTGACTGACCCTTGTTTGCTTGGCGCGGGGGATGACTTTCGAAATGGAATCCTTTCGAACTTATTGGTAGGGTCTTAGCTCGTCTAAGACCGCTACACGTAATCTTCAATGTGTTACTTCTTTTTAAAGGTGATTTCTTTCGGGATTTTCACATATTTACTATTGACGACTATTTTGTAGGTGCTCCCTTTCCGATGCTTCATGGTGAGCGTGCCATCGGATGCTTCGGTGAGGGTGGCTTCAAAATCTTCGCTTCCGTAATCATTGATGACCGTGATTTCGGCACGTGTGGCGTTGACGCGTCGTGATTCTGTAATCAGCCATAGCCTGCTGTCGCGTTTGGAGCCTAAATAACCTGCCAGTTCTCCATAGATTTCCTGGTTGGGGACAGTGACGTTGGCGGAATCCAAACTCAGTCTTATGTAAATCTGATATTCTTCGTTGTAATAATAACCTTCCATCGACTGCGCATATAGCGGCAAAATCGATATGACCAATAAAATGGTGAGCAGGGCTTTTTTCATCTTCTTTGTTTTATCCTTTGGTGAATTATCGCTGCAAAGATAGTGATTTTGTGCATTATATGATTTATATCAAGAAAAAACAATAGGGCCCCAACCCCATATTTTAAATATTTTTAGTACCTTTGCACACGTAATATTAGTTTTTCAGATGGGAAAAGATTTGTTGGTTCCCAACTACATTTTCGAGTCCAGTTGGGAAGTTTGTAATAAAGTCGGGGGTATTTATACTGTATTATCCACAAGGGCAAAAACCTTGCAAGAGAGATTCTGCGACCATGTCATCTTTATTGGCCCTGACTGTTGGGGAGAGAAGCGCTGCCCCTATTTCATTGAGGATTCTGAGCTCTTCGCTGATTGGAAGAAAGCAGAGGCGGAGCGTGATGATGCGCTTGGCATGAAAATAGGCCGATGGGATGTGCCAGGAAAGCCTATTGCCATCCTCGTTGACTTTATGCCTTTCTTTAGTATAAAAAATGACATTTATACTAATCTTTGGGAACTCTATCAGGTGGACAGCCTTCACGCCTACGGCGATTACGACGAGGCCTCCATGTTTTCTTACGCTGCAGGCTTAGTGGTGGAGAGATTCTACCAGTTCTACCTCAGTGAGAACGACAAGGTGGTCTATCATGCTAATGAATGGATGACAGGTCTCGGACTACTATATATCCATCACCGTCTGCCCCAGATTGCAACCGTTTTCACTACACATGCTACAAGTATTGGCAGGAGTATAGCCGGTAACAACAAGCCGCTCTACGACTATCTTTTCGCATACAATGGCGATCAGATGGCAGGCGAACTCAATATGCAGAGCAAGCACTCTATTGAAAAAATGACTGCGAAATTTGCTGATTGTTTCACGACAGTTAGTGATATCACGGCAAGAGAATGCCTTGAATTGCTCGACAAGCCAGTCGATGTGGTGCTGCCCAATGGGTTTGAGAACAATTTCGTTCCCCAGGGAGCAGAATTCACACGTAAGAGACGCCTTGCAAGAAAGAGGCTCATCGATGTGGCCAATGCGCTCATGGGCACAAAACTGGATGATGACGTGCTCATCGTATCCACAAGCGGGCGTTATGAATTCAGGAACAAAGGGGTGGATGTCTATATTGAGGCGATGAACCGACTCCTGCGCGACAAAGAACTGAAGAAACCCGTGCTGGCTTTTATCGAAGTGCCGGGATGGGTTGGAGAGCCACGAAAAGACCTTGTCGACAGGCTCGCCTCAGGCAAGCAGTACGACACGCCTCTGGAGGTGCCTTTGGTCACTCACTGGCTGCATAACATGAGTCATGACAATGTGCTTGGAATGCTGAAATTTCTCAACATGTGGAACCGTCCCGAGGACTCCGTCAAGCTCATTTTCCTGCCGTGCTACCTGACGGGTGATGATGGCGTGCTGAATATGCCGTATTATGATTTGGTGCTTGGCAATGACCTCTGCATCTATCCCTCCTACTATGAGCCTTGGGGATATACGCCGCTCGAGGCCGTCGCTTTCAAGGTGCCCTGCATCACCACCGACCTGGCTGGCTTCGGACAATGGGCCAACACCGTGAAAGGAGGCAACAGTGAGATTTCCGATGGCGTGAAGGTCATCCACCGCACCGATTACAACTACTCTGAGGTGGCCGATGTCATTAAAGACACCGTGGCTGAGTTTTCGGCTTACGACAAGTCGCAGGTGAAGAAAGCCAGGGCCAATGCCGACAAGCTTTCGGAAAAAGCGCTGTGGAGCCATTTCATCACATATTATTATCAAGCTTACGACTTCGCACTCCGTAAAGCCGAGGAAAGAAAACTTGGAAAATAAACTTGGAAAATAGTAACACTATATTATTGTTAGTATGAAAATTAAAGCTGATTATGCAAATGCCCCCCAGTGGAAAGAGGTGCTGGTGAAGTCGAGACTTCCCAAGCAGCTCCAATGTCTGGATGAGCTTGCCCACAATATGTGGTGGGCATGGAATTACGAGGCACGTGATTTGTGGAGAAGCCTCGACGAAGACCTCTATGAGGAAGTGGAGCACAATCCCGTGCTGCTCCTCGAGCGCCTGAGCTATGAGAGAAAAGAGGAGCTTGTGAAAGACAAGGATATCATGAAGCGGGTCAAGGACGTTTATGCCAAGTTCCGCGAATATATGGATGTAAAACCTGATGCAACCCGCCCCTCTGTGGCTTATTTCAGCATGGAGTATGGCATCAACCAAGTACTCAAGATCTATTCTGGTGGACTTGGCATGTTGGCCGGTGACTACCTCAAGGAGGCTTCCGACAGCAATGTCGATATGTGCGGCGTGGGCTTCCTCTACCGTTTCGGCTATTTCAAGCAGTCGCTGTCCATGGACGGCCAGCAGATAGCCAATTATGAGGCTCAAAATTTCAACTCACTTCCCATCGAAAGGCAACTTGATGCCGATGGCAACCAGCTCGTCGTCGATGTGCCTTATATGAACTATCAGGTACATGCCTATGTGTGGCGTGTCAACGTGGGTCGTATCCCTCTTTATCTTCTCGACACCGACAACGAGATGAACTCTGAGTTCGACAAGCCCATCACGCACTCTCTCTATGGTGGCGACTGGGAAAACCGTCTCAAGCAGGAAATCCTTCTGGGTATTGGCGGTATGCTGACCCTCAAGAAACTGGGCATCAAAAAGCAGATTTACCATTGCAACGAGGGGCATGCCGCTCTTTGTAACCTGCAGCGCCTCTGCGACTATGTAAGAGAGGGATTGTCGTTCAATCAGGCTCTTGAGCTCGTCAGGGCTTCTTCGCTCTACACCGTCCACACACCTGTCCCTGCCGGTCACGACTATTTCGACAAAGACATGTTCGGCAAATATATGGGTGGATATCCTGCCATGCTTGGCATCACATGGGATGAATTCATCGGCATGGGCCGTCAGAATCCCGATGACCACAACGAGCGCTTCTGCATGTCGATCTTCGCTTGCAACACTTGCCAGGAAGTCAATGGCGTGAGCAAGCTCCATGGCTGGGTCAGCCAGAAGATGTTCGCTCCCATCTGGACAGGTTACTATCCTGAGGAGAACCATGTGGGATATGTCACCAATGGTGTGCACTTCCCCAGCTGGGCTGCCACCGAGTGGAGACAGCTCTATGCCCGTCATTTCGATGGCAACTTCATGAGCGACCAGAGCAATGAGGAAATCTGGCATGCCATCTATAATGTTTCCGACGAGGAAATCTGGCAAACCCGAATGGCTCTGAAGAAAAAGCTCGTTGACTATATCCGCGACAAATTCCGTGAGACATGGCTCAAGAATCAGGGTGACCCCTCGCGTGTCGTGTCGCTGCTGCATAAAATCAACCCCAACGCCCTCATCATCGGTTTCTGCCGCCGTTTTGCCACTTACAAGCGTGCGCATCTGCTCTTCACCGACCTTGACAGGCTCTCCAAGATTGTCAACAATCCCGAGCATCCCGTGCAGTTCATCTTCTCGGGTAAGGCGCATCCTGCTGATGGTGCCGGACAGGGACTCATCAAGCGCATCTTCGAAATCAGTCAAAAACCGGAGTTCCTTGGCAAAATCATCTTCCTCGAGGATTATGATTTCCGTCTTGCCCGTCGCCTTGTTTCAGGCGTCGATATCTGGATGAACACTCCTACACGTCCACTTGAGGCTTCTGGAACCTCTGGTGAGAAAGCCGAGATGAACGGTGTCGTCAATCTCTCCGTGCTCGACGGATGGTGGCTCGAGGGATATCGCCAGGGTGCAGGATGGGCTCTCACCGAGAAACGTACCTATCAGAACCAAGGTTATCAGGACCAACTCGATGCAGCCACCATTTATGGTCTCCTCGAGAATGAGATTATACCTCTTTATTATAATAAGAACGAGAAGGGCTACAGCGAGGGATGGATAAAGGTCATCAAGAACTCCATTGCCATGATTGCGCCTCACTACACCATGAAGAGGCAGCTCGACGACTATTACTCCAAGTTCTACTGCAAGCTGGCTGAGCGCTCGGAACTTCTCCACGCCAACTCCAACTTCCTTGCCAAGGAAATAGCCTTCTGGAAGGAGACAGTAGCAGAGCGCTGGGATGCCATCCGTGTGGTGTCGAAGGAATCCACACTCGACGAGGCCGCTGAGACAGGTGTTGAGTTCAAGGTGAGATATGTCATCGATGAAGCCGGCCTTGATGATGCTATCGGGCTTGAGCTCGTCACACTCCGGATGGATAACAACGGCGAGGAGCGTATCGCAAAAATTTATCCTTTCAAGCTCATGGCAAGAGAGGGCAACCTCTACACCTTCGAGTGCTCCATCACTCCCGATAAGGCCGGTACATTCAAGACTGGCGTCCGCTTGTATCCCAAGAACGACAAACTTCCGCATCGTCAAGATTTCTGCTACGTCAAGTGGCTTTGATGAGTAGGATAAGGTCGATGGAAATTGATAAAAAGTGTATAAATATTGAGAAAAGAGGTATTCTTATTCATAAACCACGAAAAAATGGATTTTTTGTAAAAAAAGAGCCGTTTTTCTTTGGCGAATGGGAAAAAAACTCTAACTTTGCAATGTTTTAAAAACTCATTTATTAACTAAATTGTTTAAGTTATGAAGAAGTTCTATGCACAGCCTATCACCAAAGTGATGACGCTGAACGTAA
>CAMHEL010000264.1 GCA_946184125.1 uncultured Prevotellaceae bacterium | reverse complement strand
CCTCGACTAAAAGTCGAAAATCGCCTCGACATAATTAATAGAACCCACCTATAATTGTCTGTGTGAATCTTGTCTTGCACTTGCCCTATACTCCCACATTCTCACCTACTTCCACAGCAGGGAGCACATTTTTGCAGGAAATTGATGGCTGTTAATGGAAAAAGTTGTAATTTTACCCCGCAAAACGGAGACAGTTCTACCTGTTCGGATGTGAACGCAGCCTGTTGGGCGCCGTGACTCATGCTTTTCAGGCCGGGGTCGTTCTTCTTCGTTGCAATTAGAGTTTCACTGCCATGGCAAGATATCTGGACCCGAGGCGACAGGTTTGGACCCTGAGGAAATACAGAGTCTAACGTGACACATAACAAACAGATATAACAGATTTAGTTGAACACTTTTTATGATATTGCTGAGTTTCGACACCGAGGAGTTTGACGTGCCCCGAGAGCATGGCGTGTCTTATACGCTTGAGGAAGGCATGGAAGTATCTCGCGAGGGCACCAACCGCATCCTCGATGTCTTGCGCGCCCACGACGTTCGCGCCACTTTTTTCTGCACGGCCAATTTTGCGGAGCACGCTCCCGACGTGATGCGGCGCATCATGGCCGAGGGTCACGAGGTGGCCTGCCATGGCTGCGACCACTGGGAGCCCCGCGCCACCGACGTGGAACAGTCGAAGCGGCGCGTGGAGCAGGCGACAGGCCTCACCATACATGGCTACCGCCAGCCGAGGATGTTCGCTGTGAGCGACAGCGAGCTTGAGCGTATGGGCTATGCCTACAACTCGTCGCTCAACCCCGCCTTCATTCCCGGGCGCTACATGCACCTCCGCGAGCCAAGGACATGGTTCATGAAGGGCAAGGTGATGCAGATACCCGCCTCGGTCACGCCGTGGGTCCGCTTCCCGCTCTTCTGGCTCTCGCTGCACAACCTGCCTCAGTGGCTCTATCACCTGATGGTGAGGCGCGTTCTCTCCCACGACGGCTACTTCACGACCTATTTCCACCCGTGGGAGTTTTATGAGCTTAACGAGCATCGCGAACTGCGCATGCCCTACATCATCCGCCACAACAGCGGAAAGCGTATGGCACAGCGCCTCGACCGCCTCATCGCGATGCTGAAGGCACGGGGCCAGGAGTTCATCACCTACTACGAATTTGTCAAACGCAATACCCACTGAGACTATGAGACTGGCTATTGTTTGTCCCTGCTACAATGAGCAGGAGGTGCTGCCACAGTCGGCACAGCGCCTCACCGACCTTCTCGACCACCTCATCGGCGCCGGGAAGGTGTCATCCGACAGCTTCATGATGTTTGTCAACGACGGCAGCCGCGACCGCACCTGGGAGGTCATCACTCAGTTGCATGAATCCAACAAATATGTGAAGGGTGTCAACCTCGCCCGCAACGTGGGGCACCAGAACGCCATCATGGCGGGCATGATGACCGCGCGCGACATGGCCGACGGTGTGGTGACCATCGATGCCGACTTGCAGGACGACCTTAAGTGCATCCCCACCATGGTCGACGACTTCGCCGCAGGCTACGACATCGTCTATGGGGTGAAGGTGTCGCGCGAGAAGGACCCCGTGCTCAAGCGTCTCACTGCCGTGGCGTTCTATAAGCTGCAGGAGAAGATGGGTGTGGAGTGTGTGTATAACCATGCCGACTTCCGCTTCATGAGCCGGCGTGCCCTGCAGATGCTCTCGGAGTATGGCGAGCGCAACCTCTACCTGCGCGGCCTCATTCCCATGATAGGCCTTCACTCCACCACTGTCGACGACGTCATCAGCGAGCGTACCGCCGGGAAGTCAAAATACAACCTCAGCCGGATGCTGGGTCTCGCCCTCGATGGCATCACGTCGTTCTCGGTCAAGCCCATTTTAGGCATCATCTACCTCGGTATGCTCTCCATGTTCATCGGCTTGGGCATAGGATGTTACGTGGTGGGTTCGCTCATCATGGGCACGGCCGTCAAGGGATGGTCATCGCTCATGCTCTCGATATGGCTGTCGAGCGGCATGCTCATGATTTCCATCGGCATCGTGGGCATCTATATCGGGAAAATCTACAATGAGGTCAAGCGCCGCCCGCTCTATCATATCGACAAAATCCTCGAATAAAGAGCCATCTCGAATTAGAGAATTTTCGGGGCTCTCGGGGGATGGATCTGTTCTTTTTATCCCGAATTATAAGAATTTTCTTTGCTTTCGGGTAATGGGGCTGTTTCTTTATCCCGAATATGAGAGATTTGACTTCCGCTTCGCACGTCGACCTTTGGTTGTCGAAGACCCACTGACCGAAGGGAGGTAATTTGAGAATTTAAGCATTTAAGAATTTGAGAATTTTTGCAACAAAAAAGGAATTTGTAAGAATTGTATGTCGCTAGCGACGGAATTTAGCCTTGCTACCATGAACTAACTTCCTTTTTCTCCCTTTTTGAGCATACCGGAAGGTGTGTTTTCTCTCTTCACCGAGGGTTTAGGTTTTAGGGTGATTTCCTTTTAAACCCTTTTTATTAAGCGTCAGCGGTTTTTAATCATCTTCAAGACAAATGGAGGCATCATGAAAGGTGCAAAAGATTGAAAATCAAAAGCTTTTGCCCCGTCGGGGCGATTGATTTGCGCATGTATTAAAAACCCAGGGCGTTGCCCTGGGCTGAGAGCAGATTGCCCCGTTGGGGCGCCGTTGCTTTCGGAGGGTTTCCTTTCGCCACTATTGTCCTGGGAGACCATTACTAATCCAAATTGGCATCGTTTTCCGTCCCGAATTAAAGGATTCCTATTAGCAAAAGTAATGTCTAAACTCCTAAACTACTAAACTCCTAAACTCCCTCCAAAAACTCAAAAGACTCCTAAACTCCCAAACTCCTAAACTCCATCAAAAAAGCACCTACATGACAACCGTTTTCTTCCCCCGGTGGATATAGATGCCCCTTGTGGGCTTGTCCACGCGCTGGCCATGAAGGTTGTAGAAGGCATCGTCATGAGATGGTGTGGATGAGCCGGCCAATGGCTCGATGCGGTCTACTCTCACGTAGTTCTTGATGCTTGCGAGCACTCTTTCGGCGCGGCGTGGGAAATAAGAGGTGAGCAACCGCTCACGCTCGGCCATAAAGTGCCCGTCGACGGTATAGAGCTGTCCGGCAGAGCTGTATCGGTGTACATCGCGTCGGTAGTCGCCCCACCGTGCTGCCTCGGCATAAATGGCATTCGAGAGTTGGCTGTAAAGGCTGTCCCACAGTTCCACCACCGACTGCTGCCCGAGCAGTCCGTCTTTGTCGAGAAGTTCCTCGGCGCGCTGCACATAGCGGATGGCGAAGAGGTCGTTGCGCAACAGGTCGTGGAAGATGCCCGTCGGATAGCCACCTTGGTTGTATTTCTCCACCACGTTTTCCTTGGCGTTCTCGAAGAGTTGCTCCGAGTCCCAGCAGAGGAAGCGGAAGCCCTGGCTGTCGGTTCCCCTCCGGCGTATGGCATACCAGTTGTGATGGTCCCAGTCGGTGTTGCCACCATATTGGTTGATGAGCATGTAGTCGATGAAGTGGTCGATGTCGAGTAGTGCCTCCTGCTGCGGGTCATCGCTGCCGTCGGGATGTTTGCCCTGCAACCTATAATAAAAGGTATTGTCGGCAGCCTTGGCGGCAGTTGCCAACATCAGTTTCCATGCCTCGAGGTCGCCTTCCGTGGCCTCGATATGGTTTCCCCCATCCTCCTCAATCTTCACCACGTCGATGTCGCTCTTCTTTCCTCCGAGATGGCTTTTCCCAAACAAGTCATCCACCCGCTCCGCCACGTTGTAAATCCCCCAGTACATGCCGTTGAGGAAGAGATTGACGTAGAGTGCATTGACGCTGGTGTGCCCCAAGCGTCGTTGCATGCGCCTTGCCCACACATCTCGGGCATACTGCGCCTTCTGCCGCCCATCGTTGTTCCAGTGCTGCCATGAATTACCGAAATGGCAACGCAGCACCAGTTGGTTGAACTGCGCCGGCTCCTCTTCCCCGAAGACGGGGTATGAGAGTTGCGCCGGTCCATATTGTTTCTTGAACACGAGCCGGAAGGAGTGCTTGGGGTTCTTCTCAGCAAGTCTGCCATGTCCGCCGTGCAGTCGCAGTCCGCAGTCAACGCTGAGGTCATGCTGCTGGGGCCCTCCGAATAGTTCGACGCTGGCAGGGCGTGTCCAGCCATGCCCCGTGGCATCGCCCACCGGCGGACCGGTGAAGATATAGATGCCCCCTCGCAATGAGTCGCGCTCATGACTGAAGAGATGGTCCTTGTCGGTCACGATGCTGAGGGTGGGGAGGTCGACCAGTCCACGGGCTATTTTCTGTGCTATGCGCTCGTCGCGCGTCATCTCCGGGTCCATCTCATAGTCGGCTGTCGCTGTTCCCTTGATGGTGGTGTAGCTCCCCCACTGGCGGGGGTAGCCCTCTGGCTCATTGCCCTGCCCGAGGACATCAGCCACGAAGAGATAGGTGGCGGTGGCAACGGGGCCTATGCTGTCGGCCGTGACGGCGGCGGCACGAACGAGTGTGGTGCCACTAATGTGAAGAGGATGGGTGTAGAGCAGGCTGGAGGCGGTGGGGCAGCTGCCATCGAGCGTGTAACGCACCTCGGCGCCCTCGGGTGGGTCTTCCGCCGATGTGATGGTGAGGCTGAAGGGACTGTCATAATATCCATGGGGATGGCTGAAGGCCAGTTGTTGTGCGCCCACCGTCAGCGGCTGCCATGGCAGCAGAAGCATCAATATGGCGCACAAGGCCTTGAAGGCTTTTCGATATAGATAATGATAAATATGGCTCTTCATTTTTGATGACAAATTGGATTCCTTCACTTCCCGCTGCAAAATTACAATTTATTCATCAAAATAAGTTCATCACCACAATGGTTTTATCCACATGGAATACTTTATGCCAATCGCATTTTTCGTAATACAGTCCCTAACGTTTCCCGCCCTTTGAAACTGTATTTCATTATCTGTTACTATCATCTAATTTTGATCACCTATCTTGATAGAGAGATACTGACGGCAATTGGTTAACAGAGAGAGGATAAAAAAACGCTTCGCTTAAGAAAAATGTGATTAAGAGAGTGCCAAGCAAGCTTGCTTGCAATTGGCCGAGCGTGAACATTTTATGCAAAAATGTGATTAAGAGAGTGCCAAGCAAGCTTGCTTGCAATTGGCCGAGCGTGAACATTTTATGCAAAAATGTGATTAAGAGAGTGCCAAGCAAGCTTGCTTGCAATTGGCCGAGCGTGA
>CAMHEL010000263.1 GCA_946184125.1 uncultured Prevotellaceae bacterium | reverse complement strand
CCACTAAGTTCGACAGTTTTTCCCGAAACCCGCAAAGGTAACGTCTAAACTCCTATAATTAGACTCTAGGCTTTAGACTCTAGACTTTAGTCGCTAGACGTTAGACCTTAGACCTTAGACTTTAGACTTTAGACTTTAGACTATAGACTTTAGATCTTTCCTTTCTCTCCCTCACCTCACCCTCTCAAGATATAAGAAACTCTTTTTCTCTCTCCCTCCAAAATATAAAAACTCTGTGTTTCTCTGTGTCTCTGTGCCTCTGTGTTGAAAATCTCTCAATCTCTGTCCCCTCTGTTTATCTCAGAATCTCAGAAACCCGCAAAGGTAACGTCTAAACTCCTAAACTACTAAACTCCTAAACTCCCTCAAAAACTCCAAAACTCCTAAACTCCCTCAAAAACTCCTAAACTCCTAAACTCCCTCAAAAACTCCTAAACTCCATAACTCCCAAACTCCCTCAAAAACTCCCAAAATTGTATTTTTTTTAATAGGATTGGCTAATAAATCAGATTATTTATCTATATTTGTATCGAGATTTGAACCATATAAGTTAGGTGATCAAAATTAGATAATTGTCATGAACGAGAAGTTTCCTTACGGCTACGACGTGAATGCCTATATCGACAAGGCATTCGAGCAGATGAAAGAGCTCTATCCCTGGGCGGAAAAGAAGATGTTCAGGAAGGAATGGTCGTACGCCATCGAACAAGTGAACGGTGAATATCACTACGTCACCTATTTCAAATGGAAAGACGGACAGATAGACCGTGAAGTGCTAAACTGCAACGGCGAGGAGTTCATCGAAACCATCATCGACCACCATCATGACTGGATAGAGGACGAGAACCCCGTGACTGAAACCTTCGACGTGCCGGCGTCAAATAGATTGAGTGGCGGATGGTATCTTGAAACCTACCGGCTCCAAAAGCATCAATTAGGCGGGTATTCGGCCTTCGTACAGGCTGGCAACCGCTCGGCAGGAGGGTCGAGGACGTTTTTCATTCCGCCCGCATACTTCAAACTGCCATGGGAGGAGTTTTTGGACAAATACCTTGAACTAGTTTCACCTGGACCTTTCTATGTGGGCAGAGACGACCTCGAGAATGCCAAAGGACTCAAGGAATTCCTCGGCTACCGATAATCGCTTATCGAAACCAATAAGGAAATATGAGGAAGATGGCAATCGCATTGATAGTCGTTTTAGTGCTCGCTGTAGCCATATTTATGGTTGTCAGTTACACCAGGAGCCAAATCCTCGATGGTCCGGGAATGGTACGCAATCCCGACGATTATCCTGCGAAAGAGCCGGCAGACAGTATGAGCGATCAAGGAACTGTCTTCCAGGAAAAAACGAATAGTGAAGGATGAATTAACAACTGATATATCATGAGAAAATTAGCCTATTTACTTTTGACACTCGCCGTCGTTGCATGTGGAAACAAAGCAGCAGGAGCGGCGGATACCGACTTGGCAGGAAAAAATGCCAATACTATTGAGGGGACAAACGACGACTATGTCGCCAAGCGCTCCGAATATTCTTTCCGTACGGAAGTACAGACTATCGAGGATGAAGGCGAAGTGCTGTGGGACACCATCGTGGTCTATATGACCGACGCACGTGGCCATACGCAGAAACTGTACGGTCAGGCACAACCCCTCGACACGGTCAACTGGGAAAAAGGCAGCATAGGGGAAATCGAAGAGAAAGACTGGAATTTCGACGGCATCCCCGACCTTCAGGTGTGCACCGGCCCGACAAACGGTTTTGGCAACTACACCTACGATGTCTGGCTCTGGGATGACAAGGCCCATCAATTCGAGGAACTCAAATTCGACAGCGTCATCTTCGACCCGGAAATCGACACCGAAAACAAATGCATTATCAGCAACTGGCGTCTCGACGACGATATGGAATTTGTACGCTATGAGTGGAAAGACGGAAAACTCGTCGAGACCAACCGCGAACAGAAGTCTTACAAAGAAATGATGGAAGAAGAATGAAAAAGATTGCATTTTTGATGATTTTCTTTGCCGCCACGATGTCCTGTGGCAGCAAGACGAGCAATGCCGAATCCGACAACAAAGTTGCTGCGGTTGCCGAAGTGCCCAAATCACTGAATAACGTGGAGGCCGTGGTCAAGCAAGTGAACGCCATCTACGACTACTGGAACAATTGGAGAGAGAGCAACGACGAAGCAAAGCCCTTCGTGGACGAGCGATTCGGCACCAAGGAGTGGTGGCAGGTGCGACAGGAAGTGGCAGCCATCGACCGCGAGTGTGAATGCGGCGGATTCTTCGACTTCGGTGAAGAAGGACCGCTGGACCCATGGACTTATGACTGCTACGAAGGGGTTGTCAGTGCGAACGACATCCAGGCCAAACTGCTTCCCAACGGAATGGCTGAGGTCAAATTCCTTGTAAAGGACGCCGTCACACTCGAGGGCATCCCCATGCGATGGCTGATGAAGGTGGAGAAAGGTGAATGGCGGGTCGCCAACATCTTCTTTGTGAAAGACGACGACTTCGACATCCTCATGAACATGCGTGCCTATGTCGATGATGGGAAGTTCAACAAGAACTTCAACATTAATAAGTATCTGCCAGAGATGAAGGCACTTATAGCGAAAGCAGAAGGCGTTGAAGCAGATGAGGTATCCTTCGCTGCGTATGGTTTGATGGACATCGACCGCGACGGCAAGCCGGAGGTGTACGTTCAGGATAAGGAGCAATTCTACAATGCGGTGTTCTCGCTTGCTGACGGAAAGCCGGCATTGCTGGCAGCCTCTTTCGGAGCCACAGAAATCTATTTCTACGAACATGGTGTAGGCGCGCAGGGCGGATGCGGCACCGGTTGTATGATGTCCGATCTGACGCTGCTGAAAAACAGCAAGGCCGTCATGAATATCCGCTCTATCGATGTATACGACATGGAAGGAGAACTGACCGAAAGCACCTGGGCCAAGGATGACAAGGAAATCACCGAAGAGGAATATGAGCAACTGGTTGCAAAACTTGGAGAGTCTGTCGATTTATCAGCCATGATGCATGAGATTGAATGATATGAAGAAAGTATTAACCACCATGATGCTGCTCTGTGCCATGATGATGGCACAGGCACAGACCATACGCGTCAATCAGAAATTCTGGGACGGCGAAAGCCTTTTCACCGTCAAGGAAATCAGGATGGGGAAATATGTCTATATGACCACCGAGCAGTACTTTGAACTGACCTTGGAGAAAATTGCCGGCAAGAAGGCCGAGTATAAAATCATCCCCAGCCGTCAGGCTGACGACTGTCCCTTTGGCGCTCAGTTTGGCTGGAGGGTGCAGCACATCATTCAGGAGGGCCATAATTTCCTGGTCGTCCGCAAGCCCAACGGCGATGCCATGTGGACGATGACGCTGACCACCGACGATGAGAAGACATGCCAGTACATGCAGGAGATGATGACGTCGGAGGAGCCCTGGAACGCCGTCAACAGCATCCTGCTCAACCATGCCTACCTGCAAAGTCGTGTGGGCTCGAAGGAGGAACTGCGCCTGCTTCGCAATAAAATCCTGGCTTATCACGGCTACCGCTTCCAATCGAAGGATTTGCAAGACTACTTCGGCAAAATAGCTTGGTACAAGCCGGGCAACAACAACAACGCCATCAAACTGAACATCATTGAGCAGACCAACCTACAGCTCATCAAGAGCGAGGAGGAACTAAGAGATGAGAGCGCGGAACCCCAGTACGACGGCGTGGAGGCGGCTCCCGAAAAAGACTGGACAGAAGAGGCAGTGGCCAGACAGGTAAGGAAGTATTTCGATGCGGTCAACAAAACATTCGCCGAGGGGTCGGGGTTGAATCCTTTCGACTTGGACAAGAATTTCTACACCGCCTATTGGAACGAAGTCTATGACGCGGTCAATGAGAAAGAGAGCAACGTGGCAACGGTGGAGGAGCGCTTCTTTATCGACGACTTCCATTGGACGGCCGGCATGGAAACTCCAATAGAAGTGAAGAACATCAAGGTGAAGCTGCTGACGGGCAATATGGCAGAAGCCGCATTCACCCTCGTGGATAAGACGCATGGCTTCACGCAGAACGAAACCCTCGCACTCGATTATGAACAGGGAGAATGGCGCATCAGCAACTGGCTCGAAAAGAGCGATGACCGCTCTGACAGCATGTTGGTCAGAATGGAAAAATATGTTGGCAAATAATCATTTTTTTATGAAGAATATTTATTTTATCACACTATTGATTTGCGCTGGCATCATAACCTCATGCGGCGGCAAACAGCATCAGGCACTGGCAGGCACAACCGACGACACGGCGCTGAAGACACAAGACGCTGCCGACAGTGTAGCGACAGAAGCTGATGAGGCCCAAGAAGAAAAATACGATTTCGAGGCCATAGCCAAGGCCATCGAGGGCTGCACATATCTGTATAAGTTCGAGGATGGCGTGGCCTTTATGAACAAGGACGACCAGCGCATTTATATCGACCGGCAGGGACGCAGGGTGGATGCGCCCGAGGACAAGGTGGACCCCAATGCGCTGAAAGCACGTTACAAGAATGGGAAGTATGGCTTCGTCGATGCCAAGGACAACCTGGTCATCCCTTATCGGTATGAATTCGCATTGGATTTCAGCGACGGCATGGCACTGGTCTGCAACAAAAACCTTGAGATTGGCTATATCAACACGAAGGGCGATCTGGTCATCCCTTACCAATACGACAGCCCTGCTGAGCGAAACGGCAACGACTTCCACGAAGGGCTCTGCGCCGTGATGGTCGACGGTGAGCATGAGTGGTTCAGCTATATCGACAAGACTGGCAAACAGGCCTTTCCGGGTGTCTTCAGCCTGGATGGTGAATTCAGCGAGGGACTGGCAGCGGTCAGGACTGCTGATGAAGCCCGCCAAAGTGGCTATATCGACCATTCCGGCAAGATGGTGATTACTTTGCCTGAAGGATGGTGGGGACGCAAGTTCAACGACGGGGTGGCACAAATCCAGAAACGCGATTCTTGCTTTATCATCGACAAGACTGGCAAGCGTCTCTTCCCTGTGAATAGCGACGACATCTACATCGGCAACGACATCGTGTTTTCAGAAGGCCTGGCCGTCGTCATTGGAAAAGGCAAATACGAAAAGAAATGGGGATTCATGGATAAGACCGGAAGAATCACGTTTATTAAAGATTGAAAATTGAAGATTGAAGATTGAAGATTTTTTCGGCTGCGCCGATTGAAGATTGAAAATTGAAAATTGACAAT
>CAMHEL010000262.1 GCA_946184125.1 uncultured Prevotellaceae bacterium | reverse complement strand
GCATACTTGCCGTTCTCGGCATAGATGGGGAAGTTGGGGTTGAACTCCAGGGCATGCTCGAGCACGCCGCCGGGTGCATCGACACCCTTCGTGCGGTTGATGGTGAAGTTCTCGCCTAAGACCAACTTGCCGTCGAAGAACTTATAGTCGGCATTGGCACGTGCCGACAGGCGGTTGAAGTAGCTCTCCTTGATGGTGCCTTGGTTGTCGTAGTAGCCCATGGAGAAGAAGGAGTGGCCCTTGTCCGAACCATTGCTCACCGAAAGATTGTATTGCTGCACCACGCCGGTGCGGGTGATTTCCTTGAACCAGTCGGTGTCGCCGGTGCGGACCGTGGCGTTTTCATCAAGAAACATGTTCATGGTCATGCCGTTGAGCACCGGGTTGCCCTGCTTGTCGTAACCCCAGTTGTAGTTGTAGCCAAGGTTGTTGTTGTTGGGGTTCAGGCCGTCGTTCACCGAAGCCTGCCAGAATGCACGGCCCCATTCGCTGGCGTTCATGGTCTCAATCTTGTTGGCATAGAATGAGGTGGCGACACTTCCGTCGAAGTTCACCTTTAACTTGCCCTCCTTGCCCTTCTTGGTGGTGATGATGATGACACCGTTGGCAGCACGCGAACCATAGATAGATGCCGAGGCGGCATCCTTCAGCACCTGGATGCTCTCGATGTCGTTTCCGTTCAACTCGTGCATGCCGGCCTTTGTGGGCACACCGTCGATGATGTAGAGGGGGTCGTTGTCGTTCAGCGTGCCGATACCACGAATACGCACCGTGGCAGCACCCGAGGGGTTACCATCGGCGGAGATGTTCATGCCTGGCACACGTCCTTGCAGGGCCTTCATCGGGTTGTTTTCGTTCTGCTTGGCCATCTCGTCGACGCTGACGGTCGAGATGGCACCTGTCAGGTCGGCCTTGCGCTGGGCAGTATAGCCTGTGACGACAATCTCATTCAGCGACATGGCATCGTCGTGCATGACGACCTTCATGCCGTCTTGGGCTGCCAGCTCCTGCGTCTGAAAACCAATGTATGTGAAGACAAGCGTTGCATTTGCCTCCACCTTGATTGTGAAATTACCGTCGAAGTCGGTCACAACGCCGTTCGACGTTCCCTTCTCCATCACCGTTGCGCCGATGATGGGTTCTCCAGTACCATCAACCACGTTGCCGGAGATTTCACTGCTCTGCGCGTATATAAATGTAGCACACAGCAGCGAAAGGAAACTCAGAATGATTCTTTTCGTTTGTTCCATTTCATGCATTTTTTGGTTAGTAATATGATTAAAACTGCCGCAAAATTAAGCCTGCGAACGAAATAAGACTCCTAATATTCGTTCGCAGGCCCATAAAAATGTTACATGGAACAATCGTTGACTATTAAGTCATATTTGTATTCTTCGTTCGCAGACCCATAAAAATGTTACATGGAACAATTGTTGACTATTATGTCATATTTGTTCATTCCTCAGTTCCATCGGATATTTGCCGTATTGCTGCCGAAAACATTTGGAGAAATAGCCAGGTGTGCCAAATCCTACTTCGTAGGCTATCTCCTGGACGGTCTTGTTGGTGGTGGTCAGCAGCACATAGCCCTGCTGCAGGCGCATCTGACGAAGCAGCTCCACAGGCGAAAGGCCTGTGATGGCCTTCACCTTGCGATACAACTGCACACGGCTCAGTCCTACCACCTCGCCCAAATCCTCCATCTTCAGCGATGGATTCGACATATTTTGGCGAATGGCTTCATTCAGCGTCTCGGCAAAAATGGCGCTTTGCGACTTGGGAGCGGGCAACTCCTCGGCGGGGGTCTCAAACACCTGGCGCACCTTGCGGCTGTCAGGGTTGGTGTAGAACAACGTTTCCTCTTCGTTCAGTGCCTGGCGTTTCTTGATGGCGCGTTGCGACAACACGTAGGCGCGCCATATGGCGACCACGGCGATAATCAGCAGAATGATGAGGACGATGCTGGCGATGAGCGCCTTGTGCTGCGTATTGTACAAGCCCAAATAGTCCTCCAATTTGTCCTGGATGGTCACCAGGTTCTCGTTCTGACGCATCAGTTCCTTGGTAGTGGTGGAGATGGACCAAACGTTTTCGCGCACCACCAGGATGCCATCCAACTTGTTCTCGCGCTCATAGGGCTTTCCGGTGAGGATGTCAAGCGCCAGCCTCACTATTTCTTCGCCTCCGGTGGGATAGACGTAACTGGCCAGCTGATGGCCAAACTCTACATAGTCGAGGCCTTCGCCGGGCATGCCGTCAATGCCATAGATGTGTATCTTGCCTTCCGTGCCCGTCTCGACCAAAGCTTTGTAGGCACCTGTTGCCATGCCGTCGTTATGGCAGAACACGAT
Organism: uncultured Prevotellaceae bacterium; assembly: GCA_946184125.1. Taxonomy (GTDB): domain Bacteria; phylum Bacteroidota; class Bacteroidia; order Bacteroidales; family Bacteroidaceae; genus Prevotella. Next base: position 2,959 of record CAMHEL010000262.1, on the reverse strand, counting down.
GTCGGGCAAACGGCCCGACGCGATCTGCTCTTTCACGATGCGGCAAGTGGTCTCCGAACTCCAGTCGCCCTCGCGGCAGATGTAGTCCAACTCGCTGTGGCCTTCAAGGGCCTTCGCAAAGCCTTCATGCCGCTCCTGTGCGGGTGAACTGCTCATCAGCGCCGTCACCTCGAGCACCAGCGGCCTGTGGCCGGAGGCAATGACGCCGTGAGCCACATCGACCACGTTCACGCCGATGGCATGACCAGCCTCCACGTTGCTGCCACCAATAAAAGCGGTGTAGTTGTCTCCCTGCACCTTGCGGTCGAAACAGATTACGGGGATGCCCTTCTGGCGGGTGCGCTCTATGGCTGCCGCTATGGGTTCCGCCTCATTGGGCGCTACCACCAACAGGTCGATGCCCGTGTTCACCAGACTGTCTATCTGCCGCACTTGCAATTGCGTATCGTCGTGAGCACTGGCTATTGTCACCTTCACATCGCATTCGTAAAGGTGCTGCGCTGCAAGCATCTCGTTATTCACCTTCTCGCGCCACCGCCCTTCTGCACACTGCGACACGCCAATCTTATACTCCTTCCTTTCTGCGCATGAGGCAAATAGCAATATTGCTAATAAATAGAACAATATACGTACAATCGTCTTTTGCATATTCCTGTTCCTTTAATCTGGCTGCAAAAATATAAAAAAAATGAAATGTTGCCAAACATTGCCTCTATTTTCAACAACCGACAATCAATGAACCATGCAAGACGGTTCTTCACATTGGAAAGTGCCCATGTGTAAAAACAACACCTTTGGCTCATCACCCATACTCAGATGATTGTTCTTGTCACGCCAAGTCTACGGCAAGAATCTCTGTCAGTTTATCCCTTGTCACATTCGGGTCTGAGGCAAGACGATTGGCTTGTGACTGAACGACACGCTCGAACAAGTTTCTAACATATCTGCCATTTCCGAAATCATGAGGACGGTCTGCAACGGCTTCCCCAATCTTGCTCCTCACTGCCTGTTTGACTTCATCACTTAACCGATACTCATGTTTCGAAGCATACAACTGGAATATCTCCGTCAACTCATCTACAGAATAATCAGGGAAGCAAATGTAACGATTGAACCTACTCCTCAATCCCGGGTTGGAATTGATAAATTCCTCCATCTCATCAGTATAACCTGCCAGGATGACTATCAAGCGGTCTCGGTCATCCTCCATCCGCTTAAGCAAAGTGGCTATCGCTTCAAGCCCGAAATCCTCACCCTTGGCTATAAGCGAATATGCCTCGTCGATAAACAGAACGCCATCAAGGGCTTTGTCAATGATACGGTTGGTCTTGACAGCTGTTTGTCCGACATATTCTGCCACAAGGCCCGAGCGGTCTGTTTCTACCAGATGTCCTCTTTTCAAGATGCCCTTGTCTCTATAAATGCCCGCTAAAATTCTTGCAACGGTCGTTTTTCCTGTTCCTGGATTTCCTGTAAAGACACAATGATAGGAAATTTCGGCAACAGGCAGGCCCATCTCCTTTCGCTTCTGCTGAACAGTGATATAATTTGACAGTGCTTTTACTTCTTCTTTTACTGTTTTCAGGCCTATCAATTTTTCCAATTCGACTTCTGGCGTTTCCGAACCATAGCTTCTGTCGGCTCCGTCAGGTCTCATTTCATTGATGACAAGCATACGCTCAAGCCATTGCTTCTCTTTTTCGGTCACCTTCTCATCCATTTTGGCTATCAGCGAAACAAGCCTGTAAAGAAGTATTCTGTAACTTTCCAAATCCTCTGCTTCTCCTCCACATGTCTGGAGCAAGGCTGAAAGTCCAAATTCATCTTCTCCCTCCACAGAGAAATTCACCCCGCTGTCAATAAGGCTTTCATAGGTTTCCTGCATCGACGAGAACGATGCTTCTTTCCCTGAACGGACAAATGAGCAAAACTTGTCATAGTTTCTGAAATCTGTATTGATATGGTCTGAAAGAATATTGGTTACCAGAACAAGTGCCTGTCCTTCTCCTGTCTGAATGCCAAATGTGAAACGATGCCCCATCTCTTTGTAGCATCGCTCCAAGTCTTGCATGAAAATGCTTTTGAGAACCATGGCAAAATAAGTATGACTGGGCATCACATCTCCACCAACTTCCTGTGAGTTCTCATTCACAGCATCGAAGATTTCTTTTTTCCCGCTAATTCTCTTTATCAAATTCTTGATGTCATCAGCACATGAGATGATTTCTTCGAATTGGATTCCCGACATCTTTGCTGAAGAGGGGGTAATAAGCTCCACCTGGGCAAGGGCATCATCTTCTGTGGCATCCTCTTCATCATCAGCGGAAATAGTAATGGTAATAGGCAAGGTCGCTTGTTCCGGTTCTTCCTCTATTTCTTCTTCATCTCCTCGGATGAAAAGGAAACGCCATAAAGAATAACTTGTTGCCAATATGCCAAATATCAACATGTATAGACCGGAACTGTCGCCTACACTATTAAAAGCCCATCCGTAAATAGCTAAACAAACAAAGAAAAAAGATGCACAACCCCACGCAGATGACCCTACATCTTCTCCGTTTGATTTCCTCCATTCACGATATGTATAAGAAACAAAGGTAATTATTATAATCGCCCAAATAAGCATAATCAAGTTAGACGCTATACGTTAGACTTCAGACACTAAGCCAGAACCAAAGCAGATGCTGGATGTTGCAAAAATAGAAAAAATAAATAACACGACAATATTTCTTTCAAAAAAAACATCCCGGATGTCTGTTGAAAGCTAAAGACACCCACCAAAGCATCACGACTACTTGGGAAACTGGATGGTGAAGCGGGTAAGGTGGTCGGTTGGGTCTGTCATCAGACTGAAAGTGCAATGGTGGGCGGTAAGGATATCGCGGATAAGCAAAAGTCCAAGGCCCTGACCCTGTGGCTTGGTGGAGAAGAAAGGCGTGAACAAATGGGGTGCAACGGA
>CAMHEL010000261.1 GCA_946184125.1 uncultured Prevotellaceae bacterium | reverse complement strand
GAAAATTAAGCTTCGCTTGAATGTCGGCTGCACCTCAGCAATCGAAACAAGTTTCGTTGCATTCGGTTTGCACGACATTTGATAATTGAAGATTGAAAATTGAAGATTGAAAATTAAGCTTCGCTTGAATGTCGGCTGCACCTCAGCAATCGAAACAAGTTTCATTGCATTCGGTTTGCACGACATTTGAAAATTAAGCTTCGCTTGAATGTCAGCTACACCTCAGCAATCGAAACAAGTTTCATTGCATTCGGTTTGCACGACATTTGAAGATTGATAACGGCAATATGGGCATCACTCATTCCGCATGACAAATCATATCATCAAATAACAGATAAATCAACAAAAATGAAAAGACTTCTTAGTATTGTTCTGGCTTGTGCCGCCATCTCTGCTGTGGCTCAGCCAGTAAGCAGGCCAGCCATCCCACGCGATGCGAAGATTGAGGCCAAGGTGGAGAAAATGCTCTCAAAAATGTCGCTCGACGACAAAGTCGGTCAGATGCTTGAACTGAACCTTGACTTGATGGGCAAATATGGATCTGACCGAAAATGGCAGCTCAATGAGATGATGGTCGATACATGCATCTCAAAACACAGGGTGGGGTCGTTTCTCAATGCACCAGGCACAAGGGCTGCCACCAACGAACAATGGCGCCAGTGGATAGGACTGATCCAGGAAAAGTCGATGAAATATCTCGGCATCCCCGACATCTATGGCCTCGACCACAACCATGGGGTGACCTACACACAGGGAGGTACTCTATTCCCGCAGCCCATCAACCTCGCTGCATCGTTCAACACACGGCTGGCTCAGGAAATGGCCGAGGTGACGGCATACGAGAGCAGGGCGGGCAACTGTCCCTGGGTCTATAACCCCGTTCTTGACTTAGGCCGTGACCCGAGATGGTCGCGTATATGGGAGAGCTTCGGCGAGGATGCCATCGTCAATGCAAGAATGGCTGAGGCTGAAGTCAAAGGCTACCAAGGCGACGACCCCAACCACCTCGGACGATATAATGTGGCCACTTGCGTCAAGCATTACCTCGCTTACGGAGCACCCTTCACCGGCAAGGACCGCACACCGGCTTACGTCGCGCCGTCGATGCTCAGGGAGAAGTATTTCGAACCCTTCAAGGCCGCCATTCAGGCGGGGGCGTTGAGCATCATGGTCAATTCGGCAAGTGTCAATGGCGTGCCGGTGCATGCCAGCTATGAATTCCTGACAAAATGGCTCAAAGAGGAACTCAACTGGGATGGAATGATTGTCACCGACTGGGCCGACATCAACAACCTCTTCACCCGTGAGCACGTGGCGAAGGACAAAAAAGATGCCATACGTATAGCCATCAATGCCGGTATCGATATGTCGATGGACCCTTACAGCGTCGATTTCTGCACTCTGCTCAAGGAATTGGTGCAGGAAGGCAAGGTGCCTCTTGCCAGGGTTGATGATGCCGTGCGAAGAATTCTCAGGATGAAATACCGCTTGGGACTCTTCGATGAGCCGAACACTGGTGGAAAAGGGTACGAGAAATTCGGCTCCGAGGAGTTCGCACTCAAGGCTCTGCACGCAGCCGAGGAGGCTGAAGTGCTTTTGAAAAACGAAGGGGGAATACTGCCTTTGGCAAAAAACGGGAAAATACTGCTCACTGGGCCTAATGCCAACCAGATGCGATGCCTCAACGGGGGATGGAGCTACACTTGGCAAGGTTCACGTGCCGAGGACCTGGCAGCTGCCTACAACACCATTTACGAGGCCCTCTGCAATAAGTTCGGCGCCAGTCAGGTCATCCTCGAACAGGGCGTGACCTACAACGAGAACGGTGCTTATTACGACGAGAACACTCCACAGATAGACAAGGCCGTAGCTGCAGCTGCCAATGTCGATGTCATCATCGCTTGCATCGGCGAGAACAGCTACTGCGAGACTCCGGGCAACCTCACCGACCTCTGGCTCTCGGAGAACCAGCGAAACCTCGTCAAGGCGCTTGCCAAAACGGGAAAACCTATCGTCTTGGTGCTCAATGAAGGAAGGCCAAGGCTCATCGCCGATATTGAACCACTGGCAAAAGCCATCGTGCACATCTTCCTGCCGGGCAACTATGGTGCCGACGCACTGGCCAACCTCCTGGCGGGGGACGTGAATTTCTCGGCTAAAATGCCTTATACTTATCCAAGGGAAATCAATTCGCTCAACACCTACGACTACCGCGTAAGCGAGGAGGTCGGCACGATGGCCGGAGCCTACAACTACGATGCCAAAGTATCGCTGCAATGGCCTTTCGGCTACGGCATGAGCTACACTTCTTTCGAATACTCCAACCTGAAGGTCGACAAGGCTGCATTCACTGCCGATGACGTGCTGACCGTGGCTGTGGATGTGAAAAACACTGGCAGCAGAGTAGGTAAGGAGCCCGTGCTGCTCTACAGCAGCGATGTCGTGGCATCGATGACACCCGACAACAAGCGTCTGCGCGACTTCACCAAGGTGGAGCTGCAGCCTGGGGAGACAAAGACGGTGACTTTCCGCCTGCCAGCCAAGAACCTCGCCTTTGTGGGGTATGATGGAAAATGGATACTTGAAGAAGGCGACTTCATCCTCAAAGTGGGCAACTTGACGGTCGGCACATCATGCTCCGACACCAAAAAGTGGGAAACGCCTAATATCTGACCCTCAGCCCCCCGTTGATGTGTCGTCAGCGGTCGTGCTGTTCCCCTCCGGCCGCTACGCTGCTGCGCCGTCGGCGTCACCAACCATCAGCGCCCCTCTCCTGCCATCATCGAGGAGAGGGGCGCTGGTGATAAAATGGGGATGAGACCTTATTTCAGTTTCACTACTTCTATCATTTTCACCTTGAAAATCAGTGCCGAATGGGGCGGAATGTTTTTCGAACCTTCCTCGCCATAGGCAAGATCCCAGGGGATGTAGATTTCCCATAGTGAGCCTTCGGGCATCTGTGTGAGCGCGTTCTGCAGGCCTGGGATGACATTGCCCACAAGCAATTCCATCACATCCTTGCCCATGTGCGACTCCACCAACTTCCCGTTGGTCAGCCTCACTTCGAAATTGATTTTCACCCGCTTACGCTTATTGGGCTTCGCACCGGTACCCTCCTTGAGAATCTTGTACTGGATGCCGTTCGACTCCACGACACCTTCTTTCTGCTTGTTCTCCTGCATCCACAGGTCATCGGGGAATGTGTCGCGGGGCACGGTTTGCTCCACAACGGGCTCTGCTGTTTTCTCCACTTCGGGTTTGCTGCCGCCTCCACATGAGGCAAGCGACATCGAGGCTATCAAGCCACATGCCAGCAGCCATTTGCTGTTTTTCATTTTCTTACGTTTTTAGGTTACTGATATCTGTTGTATAAAGTCCTGTGATTCGCATCTGTTATCAGGAAATCATCAGCGGCACCGGCCGTAGAGTTCGGCCAGCGACGGTTTGGCAATACCCCGCCTCACCGCCTCGTCGAGGTCTTCGCGCGCATGCTTCTTGTCTCCTTTCCTGATGCGTATGTCGGCCCGGTTGATGAGGTAGTCATTGTTGGTTGGGTCGAGGCGAATGGCTTCCGTGAAGTCATATTCCGCCAAGTCGAACATCTGACGTTCGGCCTCCATGCCGCCCCTTGCGGCGTATGCCACCGCACTGCTGGGATATTGCTCTACAAGATGGTTGATGATGGTCATTGCCTCGCTGTAGTGCATGTCTTTCTGACAGAGAAGTGCCAGCCCAAGCTGTCCGTTGAAATCGCCGGGCACGATGCGCAGCATGTCCTCGTAGTCCTTACGGGCGAGTTTGTAGTGGTGCTGGCGCTCATGGGTGTAAGCGCGGAAATACAGGGCTGCCACATTGTCGGGGTCGCGCTCGAGGATGTGGTCGTACTCCCGCTGGGCGTAGTCCCACTGTTCGAGGAAGATGTTCCAAGAGGCTTTCTTCAGCCTTAGGTCCACATTGTCGGGAAACTTCTTCAGCAGCGAAGTGGCCTGCTCGAGCGAGTCGCGAAGCTGACCATAGCTGTAGTTTTGCGCCACGGAAGCGATGGGTAGGAGGCACAGCAGGGCTGCCATCAACCATTGGCGGGTGATGGCTGCCATGCCGGTCATGGGGCTCAGTTGTTGGCTATCCATTCCACGATCCATTGCCCTACTTCCTTCGTGCCATAGAAGGCACCCCCCTCGACTTGTATTTCCGGAGTGCGAACGTTGGCGTCGAGGCTGGCGTCCACGGCACGGCGGATGAGGGAACCCTCGGCGTTGAGACCGAAATGCTCGAACAGCATCGCGACGGAAAGAATCTGAGCCAGTGGGTTGGCGATGTTCTTGCCGGTGGCTTGTGGCCAGGAGCCATGAACTGGTTCGAAAAGAGGAGTGCCCTCGCCAAGGGAAGCCGATGGCAGAAGGCCCATAGAACCGGAGATGCAGCTTCCCTCGTCGGTGAGGATGTCGCCAAAAGTGTTCTCGGTGACCATGACATCGAAGAAGGTGGGCTCGGCTATCATACGCATGGATGCGTTATCGACGAACATGTAGTCGACCCGTACATCGGGATACAAGGGCTCCATCTCCTTGGCGATTTGGCGCCAAAGGCGGCTCGAAGCCAGTATGTTGGCCTTGTCGACTACCGTGAGGTGATGGTTCCTGCGCCGGGCGTAGTCGAAGCCTACGCGTAGGATGCGCTCCACCTCGGGGCGGGTGTAGTAGTTGGTGTCGTAGGCCTTGTCGTTGTCCTGGTATTTCTCACCGAAATACATGCCTCCGGTGAGCTCACGGATGCAGATGAAGTCGGCACCCGACACAATCTCATCCTTTAGGGGACTCTTGTGGACGAGGCATTTGAATGTCTGCACGGGGCGGATGTTGGCGAAGAGCCCGAGGCCCTTGCGCATGGCGAGAAGGCCCTGCTCGGGTCTGACGGGCGAGGTGGGGTCGTTGTCGTAGCGTGGGTCGCCCACGGCGGCGAAAAGCACGGCGTCGGCGTCGCAGCAGATGCGGTAGGTCTCCTCGGGGAAAGGATTGCCCACCACGTCGATGGCATGAGCACCGCAAAGTGCCTCACGATAGGTCACGTCGTGACCGAATTTCTTGGCGATGGCATCGACAACAGCCAAACCTTGGGCCATAATCTCAGGACCAATGCCGTCGCCAGCAAGAACTGCAAGGTGTAGTTTCATTATCTTAATGTTTAAAGGTTTGTACAATAATTGAAAATTTGCATAAATAGTTGGCTTCGAAGGAAGCGTCTATTGTCTTTTTAGGAGTTTAGGAGTTTTGAGGGAGTTTAGGAGTTTTGAGGGAGTTTAGGAGTTTTGAGGGAGTTTAGGAGTTTTGAGGGAGTTTAGGAGTTT
>CAMHEL010000260.1 GCA_946184125.1 uncultured Prevotellaceae bacterium | reverse complement strand
AAATCCTAGAAAATCCTAGGAAATCCCAGAAAAAACCAGCAATCATGGATATCAAAGAAATACAGCAAGAAGTGGTGGAGGAGTTTGCCGACCTCACCGACTGGATGGACAAATACCAGCTTCTGATAGACTTAGGCAATGAGATGGAGCCCCTTGCTGCGTGCTTCAAGACCGAAAGCAACCTCATCAACGGTTGCCAGAGCCGTGTGTGGATTCAGGCCGACTACCGCGATGGGCTGCTTTTCTTCCAGGCCGACAGCGACGCACTCATCGTCAAGGGGCTGATAGCACTGCTGCTGCGCGTGCTCAGTGGGCATACACCTCAGGACATCCTCGATGCCGACCTCTTCTTCATCGACGAGATAGGGCTCCGCGACCACCTCAGCCCCACGCGCAGCAACGGGCTGATGGCCATGGTGAAGCAGATACGCGTCTATGCACTGGCCTATAAAACCAAGGGCGATGCGTAAACTCAGAACAGTGGAGATGCACCGGCTGACGGTGGAGGAGTTCCACGCAGCGGAGAAGATGCCGCTCGTCGTGGTGCTCGACGATGTGCGGAGCCTCTACAATGTGGGAAGCATCTTCCGCACCGCCGATGCCTTCCTCGTCGAGGCCATCTGCCTCTGTGGCATTACCGCCTGCCCGCCACATCCCGAGATCCACAAGACGGCACTGGGCGGTGAGGACAGCGTGGCATGGCGATACTATGCCACGGCAGCCGAAGCCGTCGACGCGCTCCACGACGAGGGATATTTCGTCTATGCCATCGAGCAGGTGGAGGGTAGCACGATGCTCGACCAACTGGTCACGACAGAGGACCGGCGCTATGCCGTGGTCTTCGGCAACGAGGTGAAGGGGGTGCACCAGGAGGTCGTCGACCGATGCGACGCCTGCCTCGAAATCGCCCAGCACGGTACGAAGCACTCCATGAATGTTGCCGTCACAGCAGGCATCGTCATGTGGGAGTTCTCAAAGCGGAATTTTTAGATTTGAACTCTCCATTTGCACCCTCCATGACAAAGAAAATGAAAAAACAACCTTTTTTTGTTTTCATTTGTGCATAATTTGACTATCTTTGCAATATCTTTGTGCATCACAAGATGATATAAACGTTAAATCCTATATTATTCACCAAAAACATTATTATTATGGTAGCAGCTTTGTTAATTATTCTGGGCATCATTATCTTCCTTGTGGTGATGATAGCTGTGTATATTTTCAAAACCCAGCGCGTGCTGGTCAATCTCGACGAGCTTTGCAAGAATGCGATGAGCCAGATTGCCGTTCAGCTCAACTCACGTTGGGACGCCCTCCTTGCTCTTGCCAAGACAGCAGCCCGCTACTCGAAACATGAGTCGGAAACCATTATCCAGGCCATCAACGCCCGCCGGCAGGGCACCGTCATCACGGCAGAGGAAGCCAAGCAGCAGCAAGGCGAGCTCACCCAAATCATGGGCAGGCTGATGGCCATCGGAGAGGCCTATCCCGAACTGAAGGCCAACGACCTCTATCTCAAGACGATGGACAGCGTGAACTCCTATGAGGAGAATGTGCGCATGAGCCGTATGGTGTACAACGACACGGCGACGAAGATGAACCGGATGGTGCGTATGTGGCCGTCGTCGTTCGTGGCTTCCATGCTCAACTTCCGCGAGAAGGCCTATCTCACGGTCGACGAGGAGAAGAAGAACAATTATCCCAATCTCGATGAGGCATTCAATTAACAAGCGGATAGGACTGCTGTTCACGGCGCTGACCGTCGCCCTCTGTGCGATGGCCGATGCCGAACTGCGCAACCTCTCCATCGACGTGCTGCTGCTCGACAATGGCGATGCCCGAATCACCGAGCTCCGCCAGATGTCGATTGACAGCGAGGGCACCGAGTGCTACATCGTCATCGGCAACCTCAACGGCAGCGACATTGAGAACTTCACGGTGAGTGATGAGACAGGACAGACGTATCGCAACATCGGCAAATGGAACGTGAAGGCCAGCCGCCAGGAGAAAGCCAACAAATGTGGCATCGTCACCACGGACGACGGCTATGAACTGTGCTGGGGGCTCGGACTTCCGGGTGAGCGTGCTTATGTTGTCAGTTATACGGTGAAAAATCTCGTGCGCTCCTATCGGGAGAGCGACGGCTTCAACTGGATGTTCGTCACTTATGATATGAAACCATCGCCGCAGAAAGCCAAAGTGGTCATCACCAGCGACCGTGATGGCGGACTGCCTGAGGACTCGGTCAAAGCATGGTCTTTCGGATTTGTAGGCCAGGTCTCATTGGACGTCGACAACGTGACGGTCTACACCACAGAGCCCATGGACCCCAGCAATGCGATGATTGTGATGGTGGAGCTGCCGAAGGGCATGCTGCATCCCACATTGCAGAAGAACAAGAAGTTCCAGGAGGTCATCGACGAGGCGTTCGAGGGCAGCAACTATGTGGTGGAGAAAAAACCGTGGTACAAAGAAGCGTGGGACGCCATCGTCAACAATTTCCAGGCCGTCGTGGGCTTGCTTTTCGTCGGCTTCATGCTCTTCCTCGTGATGTGGAGTACCTACGTCAAGCGGAGAGAAAGGAAAAAACTGCTGGCCACCGTCGATTGGTACCGTGAGATCCCCGCCAACGGCAACCTGCTCCAGGCGCGCAAACTTTATGATGCCTTCTATGCCTCGGGTGGCATCAGTACCGAGGACATGCTGGGGGCCATGATCCTGCGATTCGTACGCACCGGAACGCTCCGCATCGAACCACGATATGTGGAACCCACCGGACTGAAGAAAATCATGGGCGGTGAGGGCAAGGTGCAGGACTGCATCATCGTCGCTGACTTCAACGAGCACAACAGGCTCATCAACTCGCCTTTCATGCGCACGCTCTACGATATGCTGAGGGCGGCATCGGGCGATGACCTCGTGCTCCAGCCCAATGAGCTGAAGAAGTGGATGAAGAACAACAAGAAAGAGGTGGTGTCGTTCGTCAATACATTGACCGGCTCCATGTCGCTGAAGGAGGCCAAGAAGCAGATTGACGACGTGAGGAAGGTCTTCGGACTGAAGAAGTTCCTCTCCGACTTCACCCTCGCCAATGAGCGGCACCTCACCGAGGTGGCGTTGTGGAACGACTACCTCGTCTATGCCACGCTTTTCGGCATCGCCGACCAGGTGAAGGCCGACATGGCGAAGGTCAATCCTGAGTACCTGAAGATGAACGAGATAGCAAAGAACATGACCAACCAGACGGTGCTGCCCGTCCTGATGCATACCACTTACCACACCGCTTACGATGTGCATCATGCAGCCACACGCAGCTCCGGCGGCGGAGGCAGTTCCTCCTTAGGCGGTGGCGGAGGCTTCAGTGGCGGCGGTCACGGAGGTGGCGTGAGGTAAGCATCACAAAGCTTTGCTTTTCTCACCCTCATAGAAAAAAGGACATCGGCTGTGAAAGGACGGCCGATGTCCTTTTTGTCAAAAAATCTATCATTCATCATCATTTTTTTCCTTTTTTGTTGATTTTTGAGTTTGGTTTTGGAAAATTTTACTACTTTTGCGGAACAAAAAGGATGGATTATGGAAAAAAGTGCACTGCTGAATCATGAGATAGTGATGGCGTCTTCCGACAAATCGACCAACTATTTCATCAAGAAGATGAAAAAGGAAGGTTGCATCGTGAAGATTGCCCCCAAAATTTATACTACCACACTGAATGACACGCCCGAGAACATCATCCGGCGGAACCTGTTCTTCATCCTGGGGAAGTTGTATCCTTCTGCCTTGTTGAGCCACCGCAGCGCCTTCGAGTGCCGCCCGACAGATGATGGACACATCTATCTCACGTACAACTACACCAAGAAAGTGTCGCTGCCGGGCATTGTCATCCATTTGCTCGATGGGGAGCCGGCCATGCCTTTCGATTATCCTTTTGTGGGTGGCGTGCATATCTCGTGCAGCGCGAGAGCCTATCTTGAGAACATGCAGACCGGATATCGTCGCGACGGCGTATCGAAATGCCTCTCACTGAATGAGATAGAGGAGAAACTGGGCAAAATAATGCATATCAATGGCAGACAGGCATTGGAAAAACTGCGCGACACAGCCCGAGAGATTTCCGTGACGCTCCATATGGAGGAGGAATTCGTGAAGTTGGAAACGATTATCCAGTCCATCCTCGCTTCCAAACCCTATAAAAACTATACCTCGTCGGTAATGAAAATCGACACGAATGGAGAGCCGTTCGATGGCAAGCGCCTGAAGCAATACAGCATCCTGATGTCGGCACTCAATGAGAGGGAGTATGAGGATTATCCCGAACCGAATAAAACCGATGCGTCATTTCGCCAATTCGCCTTTTTCGACAGTTATTACAGCTGTTGCTTCGAGGGCGTAGAGTTGGACATGACGGAAGCACAGGAGGTGATAGAGGACCGTGTGGCTATTCCCAACAAACTCAACGACAGCGAGGCTTTGCTCGGCACTTATCTCTTGGCTTCCGACCGTAAGGAGATGATGGTCACCCCCGACACCCCCGAACTTTTCCTTGAGCTCCTCCAGCGCCGGCACCGCATCATCATGCAAAACCGCTCCGATGTCCTTCCTGGTGTGTTCAAGACGCAGAACAATGATTCTGGCGAAAACCGTGTCGTGGATTATCAGCAGGTGCGTGGAACACTGCTCAAGGGCTTTGAGTTCTATAGCGTATTGCGCCATCCCTTTTCCCGCGCCGTCTTCTTGCTATACATGATTAGCGATGTTCAGCCTTTCATCGAGGGAAACGGCCGGCTGGCGCGTATCATGATGAATGCAGAACTGACCTCTGGAGGACAGTCGAGAATCATTTTCCCCACCTCACTGCGGAGTGAGTATTTCAGCGCTTTGCGACAGCTCGCACGATATGAGAACCCCGAAAAACTGATAGGGATCATACAGCAAATGCGCCAATACAGCTTCCACCTGCGCGGCGAAAGCTTCGAGGAGATGAAGGAAAAACTGGGTTCCGGCGGCGAATGAATTTTTTAGGAGTTTTCTGAGGGAGTTTAGGAGTTTTCTGAGGGAGTTTAGGAGTTTCCTGAGGGAGTTTAGGAGTTTCCTGAGGGAGTTTAGGAGTTTAGGAGTTTGGGAGTTTAGACATTAGCACTGAATGTTTCGGGCCGACTAAGGTCTAAAGCCTAAAGTCTAAGGTCTAAAGTCTAAAGTCTAAGGTCTAACTTCTAAGGCCTAAGGTCTAAAGTCTAAAGTCTAGCGTCTAAAGTCTAGCGTCTAACGTCTAAGGCCTAATGTCTAAAGTCTAAGGTCTAACGTCTAAAGTCTAGCGTCTAAAGTCTAGCGTCTAAAGTCTAGCGTCTAAAGTCTA
>CAMHEL010000259.1 GCA_946184125.1 uncultured Prevotellaceae bacterium | reverse complement strand
TTCGCGACCGCATCGTGCATCATCTGTATTACAATTACACCCATGAGATGTTGGAACGCACTTTTATTGCTGACAGTTATAGCTGTATCAAGGGACGTGGCACTCACTACGGCATCTTGCGGTTGGAAGGGCACATCAGGAAGGAAAGCTTGAACTACATAGAGCCATGCTATGTTTTAAAGATGGACATCAGGGGATATTTCATGCACATCAACCGTGAGCGGCTGTTGGAAATCACCCTTCGGCAGTTGCGGAAAATGTCCACCCACAAGGTTTGCTATTCAAGAAAGGAAAGATGGTGCGACATCGTGGATCTCCCATTTGTGGAATACCTCACGCAAGTCATTATCATGCAAAACCCCGTGGAATACTGCCGTAGGCGAGGGAATGTTATGGAATGGAATCGCCTTCCCAAGGACAAGAGCCTGTTTCATAGTGCCGATGGGTGCGGACTGCCCATAGGCAACCTCACCAGCCAGTTGTTCAGCAATGTCTATCTGAACGAGTTGGACCAATATGTCAAGCGCGAGTTGTGCTGCAAGCACTATGGCAGGTATGTCGATGATTTCTATGTGGTGTCGGCAGACTATGACAGATTGCATGCCTTAGAGAAAGCAATCACCACATATCTCCGTCGGTATTTGTTTCTTGAAATCAACGAGGACAAGACCATCATTTGTGATGTTCGCAAGGGCGTGCAGTTCTTGGGAGCCTATCTGAAACCCCATCGCTGCTATGTGTGCAATGGGGCGTTGCATCGGATGAAGGCGAAGGTGTCATATCTGCATCAAGTAAGAGACCCTGGCTTGTTACGCAGCAGCATCAATTCCTATTCGGTAATCATCTTATAGACGAATGGCGTCTTATCGACATACATGTATCCGTCCAAACGAATGCTTTCGAAACTCTGGATGCCTACGGGATATTTTCTCTTTGCTGCCATGACTTGTGCTAATTTGATGATGGTGCAAAACTGCGATTAAGCGATTGCCTCAACCATGTTTGAATGACCGGGCGTGAACAGCTTCTCGTCGCAATTCGCAAGCAAAGGTATAAAAAATATGCATATTATCCAAAAATGAGAGCTTTTTTGTTTCACAATTCTCTTTCGCTGTTGTGGACTTTTTGTGTTTCACTGTGACGGGGATTTTGATACGTTTTTTGAGAATAGGTTTTTTATAGATTTCGTATGATGGATAACTTTTTTCGGAATTAGACAAGCAGTGTGGTATGGGGACGGTTTCGAAAGGAATCCCTTCGCGGAATATTTTTTTCCTCGCATCGTGTCCCCCGTCCCTTATCATTACTTCCATAAAAAAGGAAGTCTGTCGGCAAAAAACTTCCTGATTTATTTTGTATTGCCAACGGCAATGAGTAAATTTGCACCATGAAAAATGCTACACCTATGGCTCCGGAAGCAGTAATGACTGTTTTCGACCAATTATGCCACATTCCAAGACCATCTCACCACGAAGAAAAGGTGGCGCAATTTCTTTGCGACTATGCCGAGAGGCTTGGATTGGAGTATGAACGTGATGCAAACAACTGTGTCGTCATCCGCAAACCAGCCACCCCTGGTTACGAAAAAGCAGAGACCATCGTTGTGCTCAACCACATGGACATGGTCTGTGTTGGTATGGACAATCCCTTGAAAGACACTGTATGCCCCGTGGTGAGCGATGGATGGATGAGAGGAAACGGCACTTCGCTCGGTGCCGACAATGGCATAGGACTGTCGATGGCACTCGCCATGCTCGCCGATGACACCATCGTTCATGGGCCGGTCGAGGTCATCACCACCACAAACGAGGAGGACGGCATGAGCGGAGCGGCAGGACTGAGCAAGGACTTCATCCGCGGGCGAAAGGTTATCAACCTTGATTCTGAGGATTATGACACCATCACCACAGGAGCAGCAGGAGCTCTCATCCAGAAGCACCGCATCCCTGCAAACAAGGAGAAACCATTAGGCGGCAAGCGAAGATGGTACCGCATCACCCTTACCGGCGGCAAAGGCGGTCACTCGGGTGTCGACATCGCCAAGGGAAGGGCAAGTGCTGTGGGACTGGCATGGGCTATCCTCGCCGCCATTTACAATGATTACGACCTGCAACTGGCCTATATCAATGCCGGCGAAGCCAATGCCTCCATCGCAGCAAGTGCTGAGATGGTGATTTCGGTCGAGTCGGGCGAGGCTGCCGAGATGGTCAAGGAGCAGGAGGAAGCCTTCAACCGATGGCTCGCTGAGGAGTATGGCGACAATGAACCCGACATGAGGTGCCATGTGGAAAAAACGACACCGGCCAAGGAGGTCGTCAGTGAGCAGGCTTTCCACAACATGATGGTCTGTCTCGAGCAACTCCCGCAGGGGGTTATAAAAATGAGCAGCCAGATGGAAGGCACTGTGGAGACATCCAACAATGTGGGTAGACTGTACCTCGAAGGCGACGACATCGTCGTCACCACCCATACCCGTAGCTTCATCGATGACGATATGCGACAGGTGGCAAAGGAAATCGCAAATGCCATCGAAGGGGTAGGGGGGACGTCGCAGACACTCATGGAGGCTCCCGCATGGCAGGAAGACACCCATTCCGAGTTCCTGAAACTCACATCCGACGTGTTTAACGACCTGCTTGGATGGAGACCAAGGATGGTAGCCATGCACTTCGTTCTCGAGGCAGGATATTTCGTCGAGAAATTCCCTGGCATACAAATCGCAAGCATCGGGCCACGCATCGTCGAGCCCCATTCTGCTTCCGAAAGAGTGGAGTTGGCGACCATTGGCGATATCTGGAACGTGTTCAAAGAACTCCTCCGGCGGTTGGCCACAAATTGAATAATCATAGTACACCATTAGTCCTTTTCTCCATACAATGAACAAAGACATCAAGAAAATCGTTCTGACGGGTGGTCCCTGTGCTGGCAAGACCACCGCCCTTGTAAGGGTCATCGAGCATTTCTCAAGCCTTGGATACAAAGTGTTCACCATCCCAGAAGTGCCAACACTGTTCAGTCAGGCTGGCATGAATTATCTTACCCCCAACAAAGGCCTCTTCTACCAGGGAGAGAAAGCAACACTTGAGATACAGCTTGCTCTCGAAGACAAATTCCTGAGAATGGCTCAGGAATGTGAGCAGCCCACCTTATTGGTGTGCGACAGGGGGGCTATGGACATTTCGGCCTATATGACTCCCGAGATGTGGGAAGAAATCACCAAGTCAATAGGCACCTCCACCTCCCAACTGAGAGACCAGCGTTATGATGCCGTGCTCCACCTCGTCTCGGCGGCTGATGGTGCAGAGCAGTTCTACACCACAAGCACCAATGCACAGCGATACGAGCAGATGAATGAAGAGGGACTCCGGCAGGCAAGGCTTCTCGACAAGAAAGTCATCAGTGCCTGGACAGGTCACTCACATCTCAGGGTCATCAACAACCATGAGGATTTCGACAAGAAACTCAACCGCGTGCTCAAAGAAATCTCCTTCGTACTCGGACTGCCACAGCCCATCGAGGAAGAGAGAAAATATATCGTAGAGGTCGTCGGTGAACTGCCCGAATGTATCGTCAGCGAAATCACCCAAACCTACCTCGTAGCTGAGCCGGGATGCGAAGTCAGACTCAGAAGAAGAGGATGGGAAGGAAAATTCGTCAATGTACACACCACTAAAAAGCCCATCTCGGATACAGAGAGGGTGCAGACTGAAAGGCAAATCAGCAACAACTTGTACAATTCGCTGCTGCAGCAGGCCGACCCCTACAGAAGCACCATCAGGAAAATAAGGAAAAGCTTCATCTGGAAAGGGCAGTATTTCGAACTCGACTCCTTCTCCGAACCTGTTGACGGACTTCTGATTCTGGAGACAAAAGGGGTAGCTTCCGACGAATCGGTCAAGTTCCCGCCTTTTATCAGAGTCATTGAGGACATCACTGGCAATAAAAAGTACTACAACTACAACATCGCACTGAAAAAGTGAAAAACAGCCCGTAAACGGTGAATGTGGATTGTAGTTGAAAAATCACCCCTTACAAGGACATCGGATTGTCTATTCTGCACTATGTCTTTGCTTTTTTGGAAAAAAAACGTTTTTTTATAAAAAAAGAATGCAGAAAATGGGGGAAGTGTCTTTTTTTTCATTACATTTGCAAAATGAATTTCAATACATACCGAACATTGAAGATTGATGCACTATAATTAGATGATACAATAATGTTCTCCAATTGTTTTAGGTATTAGGCTTTATAATCAATAGAGTGTAATTTTTCTTGGAAAATCAGTGCTGCTGTCTGTGAAAGATCGCAGCACTTTTTGATTCATAAGCGGGGAAACACACAAAAACATGAATTTGTGAAAATTATCCTGTTTATAATTTTGCCAATCACGCTACTATCGCTATATTTGCAGTCAGTCTAACGAAAAACCAATCATGGAAGCATCTCTTAGCACCCCGAAATGGTACGACCGTCTGTGGGCGGCGCTCATCTTCTTCACCCGCATTCCTCTGTGGCGGATTTACCAACCTCCAAGGTCGGCTTATGAATCGGTAGTGGAGTATTGGCCGCTGGCAGGATGGATTACGGGCGGAGTGATGGCTGGTGTGCTTTATGCAGCCTCTTTCCTTTTTTCTGTCCAGATAGCGGTGCTGCTGGCTATCGTCAGCAGACTGCTGCTCACGGGAGCCCTGCACGAGGACGGACTCGCCGATTTCGTTGATGGATTTGGCGGAGGGCACAGCAGGCAGCGCATTCTCGACATCATGAAGGATTCGCACATCGGGACATACGGCGTTCTGGCCCTTGTCGTATACATGGCTCTGCTTTTCTTCGCTCTCACCGCCATGCCGCCTGCTGTTGCGGCACTGACCATCCTCGCCGTTGACCCTTACGCCAAGATGCTTGGAGCACAGGTGGTGCAGATGATGCCATACGCACGTACGGCAGAGACGGCAAAAAATCAAACCGTCTACCGGAAAATCTCAGTGCCGGCGGCGATAGGACTGGCTTTCCAGGGAATGATACCCATTGCCATCTATCTGTGGTGGATGGCCGGTACCATAGATTGGGAGTTTGTCATCTTCGCACCATGCCTGGTCATGTATTTCCTTTACCTCTTCATCTGGAAGAGAATCAGGGGATACACCGGCGATTGTTGCGGAGCACTATTCCTGCTCACAGAACTCACCACCTATCTTGTCATTTCCATATATTTCACATAAAATGCACAAATGAAAATTGAAAATTGAAAATTGGAGATTGAAAATTAAGCTTCGCTTGAATGTCGGCTGCACCTCAGCAATCGAAACAAGTTTCATTGCATTCGGTTTGCACGACATTTGAAAATTAAGCTTCGCTTGAATGTCGGCTGCACCTCAGCAATCGAAACAAGTT
>CAMHEL010000258.1 GCA_946184125.1 uncultured Prevotellaceae bacterium | reverse complement strand
AGTTTCAATGCAGACTTAGCCGTGACCACACCTTTCTTAATAATATAGGCGTGAGGATTGTCTTTGTAATTAGCATCCTTGGCGTCAGCATACACCGTGGCAATGTATTTTTTACCAGGATCGAGGAAATTGAACTTGATTGTCGAGACATGTCCGTGCTCGCTGGCAGTACAGCCCACGAACCAATTGTTGGTGCCTTTGGCCTTTCGGGCTGCCACAATATAGCGACCAGGTTCCGCCTCCAAGTATTTGGAATCGTCCCAATCCACAGCCACATCCTTGATGAACTGGAAGGCATCCATATGCTTCTCATAATTTTCTATCATGTCTGCAGCCATCTGCAACGGGCTGTACATTGTGACATAAAGTGCCAGTTGACGGGCCAAGGTAGAGTTCACATGGTTGGGATTGTTGGGATTGTTCTTGCTCATGTCCATCTCGAAGATGCCAGGAGTGTAGTCCATCGGACCTCCTTGAAGTCGAGTGAATGGAAGTATGGTGGTATGGAACGGTTTGCTACCATTGGTGGCCTCATACTCCGTACCTCTTGCTGCCTCGTTGCCTATCATGTTCGGCCAGGTACGGCATAATCCGGTAGGACGTACTGCCTCATGGGCATTCACCATGATATGATGCTTGGCGGCCTCCTTGATGCAGTAGAGATAGTGGTTGTTCATCCACTGGCCATAGTGGTATTCTCCACGGGGGATGATGTTGCCCACATAACCGCTCTTCACGGATGTATAACCATATTCGTTCATCAACTGATAGGCCGCCTCCAGATGCCGTTCATAATTGCGGGTGGAGGCAGACGTCTCATGGTGCATCATCAGACGCACATTCTTGGAATGAGCGTAGCCGTTCAAACCTTTTAAATCGAAGTCAGGATATGGGGTCTGGAAATCGAACACGTAATCCTTTGACATGCCAAACCAGTCTTCCCATCCGACATTCCATCCCTCAACCAGCACCTGGTCAAAACCATGCTTGGCGGCAAAGTCGATATACCGACGAACATTTTCGTTGTTGGCCGCATGCAATCCATGTGGCTTGGTCGTGGCATAGTCAAGATTATCAAGTTGGATGGATGGCAAGTCATAGGTGTATGACCATTGGTGCTTTCCATTGATCATTTCCCACCAAACACCGACATATTTCACGGGCTTGATCCAACTGGTGTCTTCTATCTTACATGGTTCATTCAGATTGAGAATGAGATTGGAGGCAAGGATGTCGCGTGCATCATCACTCACCATGATGGTTCGCCAGGGTGATACGCAAGGAGCCTGGAGGTGCCCTTTATTGCCTTGGGCATCGGGTGTGAGCCATGATTCGAAAACCATGTTCTTGTCATCAAGATTGAGATGCATGCAAGAATAATCAATCAGAGCAGCCTCATGTATGTTGATATAAAGCCCATCGTTTGTCTTCATCTGGAGCGAGGTTTGTACACCCGTCTCAGAGAATGGTGTCTGAGAGGCGTTGGGCGTAATGGCCTCTTTCATGTGGCTGCGGATTTCAGAAAGACGGGTTTCCATATAGTCGTATTCCTGGGTGTCGTAATCACCGGGAATCCACCAAGCGATATGGTCACCAGTCATGGCAAACTGCGTATGTTCTTCTTTAACGACGAAGTAAACAAGTTTTTGCTGTACGGGGAACTCATATCTCAGGCCAATGCCCTCGTCGTATACTCGGAAACGGATGTTCATCAATCTCTCGGACTTCGGTTGAGACATTTTCACCAACAGTTCGTTATAATGATTGCGGATATCTCGTGTCTCACCCCAAACGGGTTGCCACGTCTCGTCGAAAGTGGATGTCTCGGTGGCCGTTACCTGAAAACCATCCATCAGGTTTTCCTGTCCAGCCAATTCCAGTCCGAGCATGCTGGGGTTGACCACTTGCTTTCCTTTATATAAAAGTTGGTAGGAAGGGCGCCCGCCATCAGCGAGCGAGAATTGCAAGTTGACATTGCCATTAGGAGAACTGACCGCCTGGGCTGAAGCAACAAGGGGGAGAATGGTCATACAGACCGCCATCAGTTGTTCTTTTATAGTCTTTGTCATAATTGTTATTGTTAGGAGCTTATTTACTTAATTTTACTATCTTGCAACCATGTGCTGGCAAAGTGACGGAGAGGCTGCTGGCTGTGCCCTCATCCACATGGAGCCAAAGGTCGCGTACTTTTAGCGAGCCGCTGATGCCGAGTTGTGCAAAGTCAACCGACACGGAAGTGTCGCTGTCGCTACGGTTGAACAATCCCACAACATAGTCGCCATTCGACATGGTGCCATACCATATTTCGTTGCCTTTTTCACCGAGTTTGTCGTTCAGGGGCTTGCCAACAAAACCATCCTGCCGCAACTGGAGCAGTTCGCTGTTGGTGTAGAATTTCAAGTTGTTGCCGATGGTGGAAGGCTGATCGGCTACAGCCACGGGTCCACCGGCCATGAGCTGCAGGGATACTGCAGTCTGTCGCTCAGCGTCAGTCTTGTATTTGTTGAGCCGTAGGAAATCACCATCGAGGATCACCTTGTCGCGCCCGCTGATATGCGACCAGTAGAGGAAGCCGTCGAACTGATTCATGCAGTTGGGCCATGAGGCATACGACTTGCCTTTGTCATGGGCAGAGGTATGACGCCAACCTCCATCACCGGTGTCGGCCACGACACGTACCATATTACCATATTGTGCTTCCACCTCAGCATCGTTGAAGAGATGTGGCATCACCAGCGAAGTAAAGATTCCATATTTCTTGGCGGCCTGGGCGATGTAGGCCAAAGCCCGTGCATAGGCCTCGCGTCCATACCCTCGCCCCACGGTGCCAGCCCCACGGTCCTTTCCGTCTTCGTACCATGACAGGAAGTCCATGCGGATGAATTCCACGCCCAACTCTTTGTAGTGACGGAAGAAGCCATCAATATATTCTTGTGCTCCCTTTTGTTCACTCACAACCCAACTGAACCATTGGTCTTGGACATTAGGATTCGTCACTTTTGTGCTTCCATTGTAGAGCAACTGTCCGAAGGTGCAGTCTGTACCCTCGACTTTCGTGTCAAGTGGACCATGAATCCACAGCGGATTGTCATAGACACCCAAGCGCAGCCCACGTGCCTTGCATTTGGCCACAAGGTCCGTCAACGCCATGGAACCATAGTGGGTCATATATCCAGAGGCGTCTTTTGCCTGCATGGAGATGAAGCCATCAGTGCACACCATATCGTAGCCGTAAGGTTTCAGGTTGGTTGCCACCCAATCGATTACCTCATCCCACTGAGCTTCGGTAAAGTCCATGTCATTGCCGCTGACACCGGCTTTCTCCTGTTCGTAGGCATATTCATAGATACTCCAGTATAGAGGGGCCTTTGTGTCCTTGTGGATTCCTTCCACTACAGGCAGTTCGGGCAATACATACTTGGGCGGATAACGCATTTCTATATCATCGCTGCAGGCGCTCAGCATTGCTGCCACCAAATATACAGTCAAAAACATCATCTTTTTCATGTCTTTTTGTGTTATGGTTTTTTATTTGATTTTCTTGGCATTGAGGGTCCAATGCTCCAAATCGAAGGTCAGACGATAGTCTCCAGCCTCCTCTACCTTCCACTTGTCATCGGGATTGGCGGTGAAGACGAAGTCGGGATTTTCCACGCCATTGCCGTCTATGCGGCAGTTGGCGAATATGGGACGGATGAAGGGAACATCCCAACTGCCTGTCTGCAAGCAGGCTTTCAGTTCACCTTGTGTGAGTGTTCCTTCATAGACATAGACATACTGCGATTCTTTGGTGAGTTGGGTGGGCGAGTCAATGCTCCATCCATTAGGAGTGGCATCTCCCACAATATAGACCACATTTGCCTCGAGAGGATCTTTCCCGGTGGTGCCGCCTCCAAGTGCTTCTGCGCTGATGGTCCAGTGTTCGAGGTCGAAGGTCAGGCGATACTCACCTGCTTCCACCACCTGCCACTTATCATCGGGATTGGTGGTGAAGACGAAGTCGGTATTCTCCACGCCATTCTTACTGATTTTGCAACCGCCAAAGGTTGGACGGATGAACGGAACGCCCCAGTCTCCTGTCGAGAGACAAGCCTTCAGCTCGCCTGCGACGAGTGTCCCTTCATACCGGAAGACGTATTTCGACACTTTGGTGAGCAGGGTGGGCTCGTCGATGCTCCAGCCATTGGGGGTGGCATCACCTACGATATACACGGCTTCCGCCTCAATGGGTTCTTTGTCGGATGAGGGTATCTCACCGAGATACTCTGCCCGGATTGTCCAATGCTCCAAGTCGAAGGTCAGGCGATACTGTCCGGCGTCCTCCACTTTCCATTTATCATCGGGATTGGTGGTGAAGACGAAGTCGGCACTCTCAACACCATTCTTGCTAATCTTGCAGCCACCGAATGTGGGACGGATGAACGACACTCCCCAGTCTCCTGTCGAAAGACATGCTTTCAATTCACCTGCAAGGAGATTGCCTTCGTATTGGAAGACGTATTGCGACATTTTTGCAAGTTGTGTCGGGGCGTCAATATTCCATCCATTTGGCGTTGCGTCGCCCACGATGAAGAGAGTCTCTGCCTCAATAGGCTCAATGACTGGTGCGTCAAGTTCGCCAAGATACTCTGTCGACATCGTCCAATGGCGCAAGTCGAAGGTAAGCTTGTATTTTCCTGCATCAGCAATGCGCCATTTGTCATCGGGATCTCCGGCATGCATGGCGAATTTTGTATTCGAGATAGCAGTCTTTGTGATTTCGGTACCATTCACGATAGGGCGGATAAAAGGCGCGTCCCAACTTCCCGTGGTCAGACAGAGTTTCATCTCGCCTTTGTAAAGAGGTCCCTCCCATGTGAATATGAGGGCGTCGTCGGTAGAGGCAGAGAGTGGGGTGGGATTACCGATGTCCCAGCCGTTAGGTGTGGCATCGCCCACCATATAGAGCGAGTTTGTCTTGATGGGCAGTTCGCCCTCTATGATGTTCAGGTCTTTCTCTCCCTCACATCCCGTTAGTGCCAATGCCAGCATCATACAGGCAAGAGCGTGGAATATATGTCTAATTTTCATATTATTTCGTTTTTCGGTTGATGGTTGTCAATTGTTATAGCCAGGATTTTGCACCAAAGAAGGATTGGCATTCAGGATAGGACGCATGATGGGGAAAATCTTCGTATGGTCGTCTGCATCGGGTGTCTTGTCCCACCATGAACCGCTGTTATACTTACCGAAACGTATCAGGTCCACTCGGCGGCGACTCT
Organism: uncultured Prevotellaceae bacterium; assembly: GCA_946184125.1. Classification (GTDB taxonomy): domain Bacteria; phylum Bacteroidota; class Bacteroidia; order Bacteroidales; family Bacteroidaceae; genus Prevotella. Next base: position 151 of record CAMHEL010000258.1, on the reverse strand, counting down.
CGGCGAAAAACTCTCGGCCCCATTCGTCGAGCATCTCCTGCATGTCGAGGTTGGCATTGCCTTCGGGAGCATAGAGCACGGTGGAAAGGTCAACATCAGCGTAGTTACGTCGACGCACCATATTGAGCAACCTTCCGGCTTCGGCTTTCTT
>CAMHEL010000257.1 GCA_946184125.1 uncultured Prevotellaceae bacterium | reverse complement strand
TCTATCTTGCTGTCGAAGGCTGGAACACCCTTCAGAGCTTGGGTGGAGACCACATAGTCGAGGTATTTCTTCATATCAAGGCCGGTGATGTATTCGCCAACCTGCCTGCCACCCATGCCGCCACGCATGGGACGCATGCCCTGCGGCCGCTGGCCTCCCTGCATCTGTGGACGAGCACCGCCGTTTATAGGAGCAGCAAACATGCCACCAGCCGAACTGCTGAACGTGAAACCGAGGCTGTCGGGGATGTCGGCTCCTGCATTCTTCGCTATCTGGGCAGCACGGATAATCTCGCTCTTGATGTAATCAAGGTAGTTGTCGGCAGTCAGGGGCGTACCGTCAGGCTTGCGAAGGTTCAGGCTTGCCAGATAGGCAGGGAACATGGATGCCAGTTCCTTGGTGTAGCCCTTGTGCAGGTCATCGAGCGCCTGGCGGGAGTCTGTCTGCTGGAAGAGCCATTCGTAGGCCATGTCGGCATGTTCGAGGTCGATGATGGGACAATAGCACACGGAGGCAAACACGTCGTCGCGCTCATCGGCCGCACCCATCGTCTTCAGCAACTCTGCATATTCAGGATTGTTGCCCGTTGCCCCCATCAGTGCCGACATGGCTCCACCGGCACTCGTTCCGTCGGTGATGATGCGCTCGGCATCGCCCGGCATCTGCTTGTCGAAGTGGCGCAGATAACGGATGGCTGCTTTCAGGTCGAGGATGGCCTTGGGTGCCCGCCCGGTATAGATGGTCTGGTCCTTCTTAATCCCCTTGTGGGCTTTGGCGTAGGCCTTGTCGGCGACAATAGAAGAGTTTCGGCCGCGTGTTCCTGGTATGACCACCACGTAGCCCTCTTTCAACGCCCTGCCTGTAGCATCTCCAGCCTGTGGCTGTGCTGCCGGAGAAGCCATGTAGCCACCCACGTATGTGCGCAGGAAAATCGGAGTCTGCTGCGTAGCACCATCTGGTACATACACATTCAAGTACTGATAGGTGGAGTCCTCCACATTGGTCACATAGAAAAGCCGTTCGTAGGCAGTGTAGTTGACACTTGCGCCATCATAGACGGTCATCGACGATTTCACACCTGCATTGCTGTCAAATTGCAATGCGTCTTGAGCCATTGCTCCAAAGGAGATACTGGCACCAACAATAAAAGCAAATATCTTTTTCATAATGTAGTTTTTTCCTTTCACACCAATTCTCCTATGGCTGTGGCACCGACGATGAAACGCCCGAAAGACATGCCTTCGTGGGGTTCCGAAGGCACATTCAGCAGACTTTCTCATAGCCAATCCTTCTATTTCGTCTGTTTGAACAGCCAGTCGCGCACGGCGGCAAGTTTGTAGGCAAAGTCGAATGATGCCATGTGCTCCATGCCCTTGCCTGATTCGGGCAGTACGCTGCCTGCCTCCCACTTGATGAAGTTGATGTTGCCGCCCTTTGAGATCAGTTCTTCTGCAAGCCGTTCCTGGTCTTCCTGTGGCAATTTCGCGCTCCAACTTGAGGAGTCTATACGTGTACCGTTGTCCTTAAGCACTTTGGTAAGGTCGCTCATGCCGCCCGATGCCTTCTTGTCGCCACCTGCGACAATATAGAAGAACCGTTTCTTGCCAAAATCCTTCATCTTTCTCGTGTCCCATTGGCTGCTGACAAACAGTGAGGCAGCAAAAAGGTCGGGATGTGTGATGTTGAAGTAGAACGACATCATGCCACCCATCGACTGCCCTGTCGTATAGAGTCGGTTAGTGTCAACCTTGTATTCTTTGCAGATGGTCTGAAGCAACCGAATGGTCATCTCCACCTCGTCAGATGTGCTCCAATCGTCCTTCACCGTCCACTCGGTGTACTGCGGCACGAGCACAAATGATGGATGTCTTTGTTGGTCACGGTTGGATGCGAACTCCAATGCACCATAGCCTTGGGTAAGTGGAGTGGTTACGTCCTTGCCTACTGTGCTGGCATCAGCCATGAAGAGCACCAAAGGGAAACTCCTCGTGCCATCATAGCCGTCAGGCACGAGCAGGTTGTATTGCATCGTCTTGCAGGTCACACTGTCCTCATAGGTCAACTGCTTGAATTTTCCAAGCGTCTCGTTCTTCAAAGCCACAAATGTGGAATCGCCATCTTTCGACTCCATCTTCATTCCGCCACCCATGCGTGGTCCTCTCTGTCCCATCTGGTTTTGTTTCTGGGCGCAAGCAGCGAAGCATACAGCTACGACTGCCATCATTAAAAATACCTTCTTCATAATGTAGATGGAGTGTTTCGAGTCGTAGCTCTGGTCTCTGCCAAGACCTGTTCTTGTTAAGTGAATATAATAGTATTGGTGACACAAACCTAAAGAATTGCCCCTATTTTCCCAAGGCGCAGGCAGAGGTCACCAATCTTTCGGCAAAGATACGAAAAATCTTCGACACAGAGTGAAAGCGTTGGAAATTTAGTTTTTTTTATTGCAAAGTTACACGTTGTTTTATAATAAAAGAGCATTTTGACAAAAGATGTACATTTCCTGCTAAAATTTTAGACACTTAATTAGATGCCATCAGTCCATAAGCGATGGAAGAAGTCCATGACGTAGATGCATTCTATTTTGCCCATTTGGCGCGTAAACATATCAAGAGATACTATCATTAGCTTGCTGTCAGGATGTTCCTCTGCAAACGCCTTCAGGTTTTTAATGTGTCGGTTCTGCACCTCTTCCGTTGACTTTATCTCTATAGCTATGCGAGCGTCACCCACAATGATATCCACCTCCACACCGGTATAGGTGCGCCAATAACTGAGCTTCTCCTCGCAGTGTCTGTAGTGCATATAGGCTACCAACTCTTGCACAACAAGATGCTCAAAAGCATGGCCGTAGTCAGCACTGCCACGGATAAGTTCCTTTCGGTGAAGTAGATAGTTGGTTACTCCAACATCGAAATAGTAGAAACGCGGAGCCTGTATCAGCCTGCGCTTCATGGCCTTTGTGTATGCTGGAATACGGTAGCCGATAAATGTATCTTCAAGGATATCAAAATAGGAACTGACTGTCGTCGCATGTACGCCACACTCCTGGGCGATGTTGTTGTTATTGATGATTTCTCCGTCTGTGAGTGCTGCCACCTCCAAGAACCGTTGGAATGCATCCAGATTGCGCACCAACGCTTCTTCCTTGATTTCCTCTTTCAGGTAGACATCAATGTATGCCGCCAACAGTCTCCAAGGATTACGAGCCAGATAGTGAGGGGGGATCGTACCATAGTTCACCGCACGGTCTATATCAAAATCGGGTATTTCAGCACTGACCAATGGATAGAGGTAGACGGGCAGTGCACGACCTCCCAGCGTATTATGTCCCTTACGCTTCAGTTTCCTGGCGCTGGAGCCGCATAAGATAAACACAAGCTGACGTTCTACAATGAGCCTGTGAACCTCGTTGAGAAGCTCTGGCACCTCGGGGATTTCATCGATGATGACCAATGTGCCCGTCGGTTTGTCTTTCAGTGTCTCGTAGAGTAAAGCAGGTCGTTGCTGTAGGCATCTTCTCACGTTGGTATCCAGCAAGTCAAAGTATGTGGTGTTTGGAAATTGCTGACGTAAAATGGTCGTTTTACCTGTCTGACGACCGCCAAACAAGAATATACTACCGTCTAACTCCTTGCTAATCTGAAAGATCCTTTTCAACATAGTCTTGTCATTTAGGATGTTCTACGCTCTATTTTCATTGAAAATCTTGGATAGTAAGCACGATTTTCATTTAATATCGTGTGCAAAAATAATGCTTTTTCCCAAAGCCACCAAATAATCTGGTAACTATGTGGCATTTCACTTGGTAACAAGGGGTATGCAGAGCAACCATCCCGCCATCATCAGCATTATCGTTCTCCTAGTCCTAATAGTTTTTATTGCCAATCAAGGATAAAACCATAATGGTAAGGCTTGTTCGCATCGATAGTGTATTGGGGTAGGGTGGGCTGTCCCCAGGAATCGACGCCGCCGACACCATGGATGTTCAGGTCGATGTTCAGATTGACGAAACGGCCACGCTGGATTTCGTGGGGATGACGGACACCTTCAAGGTTCTCTTCGCCGTAGTCCCATGCCCGTATGCAGAGAGGCTGCAGACCGTCGATTCTAAGGGTCTTCTTCCCATTGGTGATGCAGAACCATCGCACATCTGTCCGGCAGCCATTGTCCTGCGGGTGGACGTATTCGGTCTCAAATTTGGATAGAGGCATCTTGTACCGCCCGAGGAAGGCGCTGCGCTTGCGGTCAGGGTAGTTCTCCCACGGACCACGCCCGAAATACTCGATGGCTGTGAAGTCTGCCGGCAGGCGCATCCTCATGCCCAACTTGGGGAGCAGCGGCTTGTCGGTGCCAGAGGGATGGTAGTCCAATTCTACGAGGATGCTGTGGTCGTTGATGGCGGTGTATCGCACCGTGACATCGGTGGCCTCCTTCCATACGGCCGAACTTCGTGCGAAACCTGCAGCATGTTGGTTGTCGTTTTCGGGTTTCCAGAAATAAGGCTCAAGGGGAGCCTGCAGCATCTCGCGGCCATCAACAATCCACGAGACGAGGTTGTTTTCGTCGATGGTGACACCTTTGGCGGCAGCCTTGTCAGCGGCTTTAACCACCTTGGGGAAATCATAGGGCGAGAGCACGAACTGTTCACTGGCCACCACGAAACCTTTCTTGGCCCACGGTTTGTCCTCCTTCAGCCGTGCGGAGACATTCATCAACCGTTCGCCATCGATGACGGTGGTGTCGCAGACGATGTCGTACTCACTGACATCAGTGAAGAAATCACGGTTGACGATGCGCAGTCGGTTGTCTTGGAGCTCAAAGTGGAGAGGCTGATACACATGTTGCACTTCATAGTAGTGAGGATGCGGCTTGCGGTCTGGAGCCAACAGTCCGTTGATGCAGAAGGCGTCGAGGTTGGGCTTGTCGCCGTAGTCGCCGCCATAGGCGAAGAATTCCACTCCGTTCTCTTTTTTCACCAGTCCCTGGTCCACCCAGTCCCAGATGGCTGCGCCTGCGATGCTGGAGTCGGCATAGATGACGTCCCAGTATTCCTGAAGGTTGCCCATGGAATTGCCCATGGCATGGGCATACTCGCGTGCTATGAGCGGTTTTTCTGTTTCCTTCTCAGCCTCGGCCTTCAGCACCTCTGGAGTGGGATAGCCGAAGTCGTGGAGGGCGGAGTAGCGGGGATGGCAGTCATAGAAGGGCAATCGGGTGGAATCGAGTTGACACACCTTGTCATACATCGCTTGGATGTTCGGTCCTACGCCGCCCTCGTTGCCCAGGCTCCACAGGATGACACAGGGGTGGTTGAAGTCGCGCTTTACCAGTGACTCTGCACGGTCCACATGGGCATCTTGCCAGGCGGCATCGTGCCCCATCTCCTCGTTGGCATAGCCATAGCCGTGACTCTCCTGGTTGGCCTCGTCCATCACGTAGA
>CAMHEL010000256.1 GCA_946184125.1 uncultured Prevotellaceae bacterium | reverse complement strand
AACATAACGAACAATGAAACAAAGAACATTGTTGCTGACAATTTCCGTCCTTCTGACCCTTTCTGCGAGTGCCCTCAAAAAGCCGGCAGTCCCTGCTCCTATTCAGGAGGTGTCATTCACCCAGGTACACCTGAATGATGGCTTTTGGTTGCCACGCATTGAAATCAACCGCACGGTATCCATCCCTTCTGCTTTCCATGAGTGCGAGACGAACGGGCGCTTCGACAATTTCGCGTTGGCCGCCGGTCTTATACAAGGTGAGCACAAAGGGGATTTCTCCTTTGACGACACCGACCCCTACAAGGTCATCGAAGGAGCGTCGTATTCCCTGGCTGTACACTATGACGCCCGGCTCGACCATTACCTCGACTCAGTCATCAATATTATCGCCCAGGCACAAGAACCAGATGGATACCTGACCACTTGCGTCACTAATAAATGTACGCGCCTGAGTGGATGGTGGGGCACCCACAAGTGGGAGAAAATCAACTCTCACGAACTTTACAACTCCGGCCATCTCATCGAGAGTGCCGTGGCTCACTACCGCGCCACAGGCAAGAAGACCTTCCTTAATGTCGCCATCAAGAACGCCGACCTCGTCTGCAAGACCTTCGGTCCCAACGAGGGACAGATTCACCGCCCGGGCGGACACCCCATCATCGAGATGGCGCTCTGCAAGTTGTATAAGGTGACGGGTGACAAGAAGTACCTCGATGGAGCCAAATATTTCGTGGAGGAGACGGGGCGCTGTACTGACGGGCATCATCCAAGCGAATATTCTCAAGACCACATGCCCATCCTGCAGCAAGATGAAATCGTGGGCCATGCCGTGCGTGCCGGTTATCTCTATTCGGGTGTTGCCGATGTGGCTGCACTGACAGGCGACGAGGCATATTTCAAGGCATTGGAGCGCATCTGGGAGAACATGTCTTCCAAAAAACTCTTCATCACGGGTGGCATCGGCAGTCGTCCTCAGGGCGAGGGCTTTGGTCCCGACTACGAATTGAACAACCACACTGCTTATTGCGAGACCTGTGCCGCCATCGCCAATGTCTATTGGAACTACCGCATGTTCCTTGTCACTGGACAGAGCAAATACATCGATGTTTGTGAGCGTGCCTTGTATAACAATGTGTTGAGTGGTGTAAGTCTTTCTGGCGACAAGTTCTTCTATGACAACCCCTTGGAGAGCGATGGCGAACACGAACGCCAAAAGTGGTTCGGATGTGCCTGCTGCCCTGGCAACATCACCCGCTTCGTGGCCTCCGTACCAGGTTACATCTATGCCCAGCAAGGCAAGGACATCTTCGTGAACCTTTATGCACAGGGCAAGGCCAAGATAGGCAACATCGAACTGGAGCAGACCACCGACTATCCTTGGGACGGTAAGATACGCATCAAGGTGGCGAAGGGTGGTGGCAAGTTCGCCATCAAGCTCCGCATCCCTTCCTGGCTGAAGGATTCCCCGACGAACAACTCTCTCTATACATATCATAATGCCGCCTCTGCCTACACCGTCACCGTGAACGGTGTGGCAGCAGGCATGGCGGATGAGGATGGCTATGTCAGCATCTCCCGCTCTTGGAAGAAGGGCGACACCATCGAGCTCGACTTCCCCATGGACATCCGTCGCATCACAGCCAACGACAATGCTGAGGACGATCGTGGCAAGATAGCCCTGGAGCGAGGGCCAATCGTGTTCTGCCTCGAAGGCAATGACCAGGCCGACCATAACGTGTTCAACAAATACATCCTAAACAGCGCACCTATCACCGCCCATTACGAGCAGAACCTCCTGAACGGTGTGATGGTGCTCGAAGGCAATGCCAAGGAACTACAGCCCGATGGCGAAGTCAAGGATGTGAAATTCCGCGCCATCCCTTATTCCACATGGAACAATCGTGGCAATGGGCAGATGGAGGTATGGATTGCCAATACACCAGCCAAGGCTGTAGCCACACCACTTCCAACGATAGCCTCGAAGGCACAGACCTTCTGCAACCGTGGCCCGATACAGAACGATGCCCCGGAGACCGCGCCCGTCGACTCATGGGCTGGGGGCACCAACGACCAGTGGGAGCCCAAGCGCTCTTCCGACACTTCGAAGCCCTACCACTATTGGTGGCTGAAGCGGGGCACCACCGAGGCCATCACCTATCAGTTTGACCAGGAATACGAGGTGAGCAACGTACAAGTATATTGGCTCGACTTCGACCACTACGACGGAAACTTCCGCATCCCCGAGTCGTGGAGCCTCTACTACAAGGATGCCCAGGGCGAGTGGCATGAGGTGGCCGACCACAGTCCCTACACCGTGCGCAAAGACTGCTACAACAGTGTCAGTTTCTCCCCGGTGAAGACCACAGGCCTGAAGATTCTTGCCAAACTTCAAAAAGGCGAGTCGGGAGGTGTATTAGAATGGAAAGTAAACAAATAACACGTAACAACGTATATCACTAACAAACCTAAAAGACAAAATGGTATGAGGAAACATTTTCTATGTTTGCTTTTCTACCCTCAACGGTGGCTACATGGGACTCTACCAATTGACCGAACAAGTAGAGCAAGGCAAGAACCGTGTGAACATCGACGGCCGTCAAGGATGGCTGCTCTCACTCGATGTCGATGATGGTCCATCGGAAGCACCTGAAGCCACCGACAACTTCTGGTCGGAGGTGTATCATCTTCCCGTGTGTGTGAAGAGTCCCGAAGTCACCGACTACGCCAACCCATCTACGCTCACCGCAGACGCACAATTAGCGTTAGGCTCACTTGAGCACGCCATACAAAACCACGACTACGAGGCACTTTCGAAAATCTGCAACGTACCTGTGATGATAGATTACCTGCTCATTCAAGAACTCGTCTATAACGTCGAGGTGGCCGCCCCACGCAGCATCTTCCTTTTCAAAGACAAGGGCGACGCACTCTGGACATTCGGTCCGCTATGGGACTTCGATGCCGGCTACGACTTTGACTGGGCACACATGACCACGGGGCACACCTTCTTCACCAGTTATCGCGAGACGGTGCTCGGCACCGACCCCGCACGCCATGTGAGCAACTATGACTACACCTCCAGTTTCTTCACCGATATGTGGAAGAGTCCTGAGTTCGTCGGTGCCGTGAAGGCCAGATGGAAACAAATCCGCAGCAGGATACTCGCAGAGTTCTGGCCCGAGACACGCCTCTATGCCACCGCAGCATCCGATGCCATGGCTCGCAATGCTCGTCGATGGCCCATCGACAAGCAGTATGCCACCGAAATCAACCGCATGGAAAAATGGATTTCCAGCCGTGTGGTCTATATGGACTACATCGTGGACAACTATCCCACCGGTCACTGACAAAAAAACCATCACACTCTTATGAAAAAAACAACACTACTGGCAATAATGATGGCGCTCATGTGCCAACTACACGCACAGAAGAAAATCTACATCCCTGAAGACCTGCGCAAGATGGACCTGCAGGCAGATACATCGCAGTGGAGTTTCAAGCGAAGCCTGGAGACCGACGACCTTATCCTGATGTGGGAGCGCGGCTTCGGTCATGACACGAGCCATCCGCCGATGCTCGAAGGCAAGCCGATGGGATTCAATCTTCTGAACCTGCGCGACAGAGTGCAGTCGTTCTACACCTTCTTCCGCGACACGTTAGGATTCTCAAAGCCTGGAAGCAAATGCGACCGGTATAAGATGATGGTGATGGTGATGTACTCGCTCGACGGCACAGCCTATGGCGGTACATACGACAACTTCATAGGAGCGCTATGGGTGGCTCCCAACCGCATCCAAGAAGCCAAGATGAACTGTATGGCACACGAACTGGGCCACTCGTTCCAACTACAGATACCTGCCGACTCCGTGGGCGATGCATGGGGCGGCAGCGGCTTTTTCGAAATGACCTCGCAGTGGATGCTCTGGCAGGTGAACCCCGACTGGATAACCGACGAGAACTATCACTTCGAGGCTTTCAAGAAACTCACCCACAAGGCTTATCTGCATCTGGAGAATATCTATCACTCGCCCTACGTCATCCAGTGGTGGAGCGACCTGCATGGCAGGAAATCGATTGCGGAACTCTATCGGCAAGGCAAGATAGGCGAAGACCCTGTGATGACCTATAAGAGGATGAACGGCTTGAGCCAGAAAGCGTTCTGCGACGAGATGTTCCGAGGGTATCAGCACCTCGTGAACTTCGACTTCAAACATGCACGGAAGGAGACCCGGAAGTATGCCTGCACGTTCGACACCGAACTGACCAGCGCCGATGGGTGGTACAGTCCCAAGCACTGTCCTGAGGAATATGGCTTCAATGCCATCCTGCTCGACGACAAGGTGGACTTGAACGCGCAAAGTTTCGGCCTGCAAATAAGGGGTGAAAACCTGAGATACGGGTTCGTGGGCATCACTGTTGACGATGAGGAAATCTATGGTGATATCAATGCTACGAGCTTCACCGTCCCTGAAGGGAAAAGACTGAAACACCTTTACCTCATTGTCATGGGGGCACCCGCACTGCATGAGCAGATAGCCATGCCATCGGAAGAGAATCCAGACCCGAAGTCTGAGCTGAAGGCATTTCCCTATTCGTTCAAGGTGAGCTCTCACCCATCAGGTGCAGCCGTGTGGAACACCCCAGGAGCCGGCAATCCATTTATCCCGGGTTATTTTGCCGACCCCACCATCCGTAAGTTCGGCGACACGTATTATCTATATGCCACCACCGACGGCACAGGCAATGGCTACGGTCCGGCACAGGTGTGGGTGTCGAAGGATTTCTGCAACTGGAAGAATATTGTGATGAACTGGCCCACTACTGAGGTGGTGTGGGCTCCCGATGTGGTGCAACAACCAGACGGCACTTTTCGCTACTATTATTGCGAACCTTGCAATATAAATGTTGGAGAAAGTTCGTCACCCATTGGCCCCTGGCACAACATTCTCGGTAAGGAAGACGCGGTGATGGTGCCCGACCGTTATGTGCACAATGTCATCACGCTCGACCCTCAGCTGTTCCGCGATGACGACGGACAGGAGTATCTTTACTTCACCACCTGGGGTATTTACGACGGTTTCGGCTGTGGCGTGGCAAAGTTGAGTGGCAAGAAGCCTGCATCAGGCGATGCGCGCAGTTGGCGTGAGGATGCTCCTCATTCCATCGCTGCAGACGAGTTCTTCTCAGAGAAACGGTTGATTCCCAATACGGAACTGAAGGATATTTTCGAGGCTCCTTTTGTGTTCAAGCGAGGCGACACCTATTACTTCACCTATTCCTCCGGTTCCTGCCACGACCATACCTACCGCGTGCAGTATGCCACGTCGAAGGTGGGGCCGATGGGGCCTTACGAATATAAAGGCTGTATTCTTGAGACGAATGCCGACGGAACCGTCCATGGACCAGGTCATCATAGTGTTTTGGAAGAAAACGGGCGTTATTATATTGTTTATCATCGGCACAACAATCCCCACTCCGTGCATGGCTTCAACCGTCAGG
>CAMHEL010000255.1 GCA_946184125.1 uncultured Prevotellaceae bacterium | reverse complement strand
TCTGTCCAACTGAGCTAACGAGCCATGTTTTGCGGAAGCAGGAGGATTCGAACCTTCGGAACCTGGACGGTTCAACACATTAGCAGTGTGCCGCTTTGGATAAATTGCTCACACTCGGCCATTCAAGAGCAAGTTCTTATGGCTCTCGCTCAATCGCAATTTTAGACCTCTCAGCCATACTTCCTTATTGTTTTCATGTGCAAAGTTATGATGCCCAGATGAAGCCTTTTTTCGTGCAAGGAATTAAAATGATAGAATCTTTCATTTTTCCCCATTTTGGCATGAAATCACCATCAAAACATGGCCGCACAAAAAGGGAGCAGCCCCGTATGAAGCTGCTCCCAATGCTTGCTGATCTATTTCTTGATGCTATGAAATCTCAATGGCCTTGGCCTCTTTCTTCTCCTCTTTCTTCACCTTTGGCAGGGTGACGGTAAGGATGCCGTTCTCCACCTTGGCTGCGATGCCCTCCTTGTCCACATCCTCCGGCAGCGTGTAGTTCTGCTCATAGTTCGAGTAACTGAACTCGCGGCGCAGATAGTGGTGCTTCTTGTCCTCATCCTTGTGCTCCATCTTGTTCTCGATGGCGATGCAGAGGTTGCCGTCGTCGTTGATGCTCACACGGCAATATTCCTTCTTGATGCCCGGAGCGGCCAGCTCCATCGTGTAGGCACTCTCATCTTCCTTCACATTTACGGCAGGTGCTGTAGTGTTGACGCGAGGCATAAAATCGTTGTTAAAGAAATCTTCGAACACAGTAGGCAGCCAGCCATTTGTTCTCATCAAACTTGTCAACATAATCTTTACCTCCAAATTATATTTTAGTTATACGACGTTGTTTGAGATGACCTTGGATAACTCCTTGGCTCTCACCATACTTCTTGCAACAAACGTGCCATTGCCCCAAAAGTGACAAGATGTCATTTGCCCTTGACAAAATGGCAAGGTCTGGCATGCTTTCGCATACGAAAATGCCGGCATGAAAACGTGTTCAATACTTGCAAAAGTAGGCTTGAAAATGTGCTTCTTGTCACGTCCATGCGTGTTCATTACTTCGCAAAGATAAATGGCAGCCCGCTCCCGCCGTCGGCTTTCACGGCAATTTTCCTTTCCCTGTCGGCTGCCTTTGGCAGACAAAAATTTCCGCAAACCTTCCGAATGGCTTGCGCTTGCTGCCATCTTTTGGGGCGGCGTAATAACAACTCCTGGACGCAAGAGCTGCAAAGCGCAGCAAAGACGAAAGGGAAATAAACATCGGGAATATGAAAACGAAAGAACAACTTGACCAGCTATCCGCCATGATTGGCGAGGCTATCCGCAACTATCATCGGGCGGTGGAAGAAAACCTCCTTGAACTTGGGCATCCTGTGAGCGTTCAGGATACTTACGGTGCTTCTACACGCTGAGCTCGAAAGGATGGTTTTGGGGTCGGCATGTATTCCATGAAAGTCGGTAGAACGGGGTAGATAAACTCCCAAACTCCTAAACTCCCCAATTAAGATCTCAGACATTATTTGGCCGATGCCCTCAAAGCATACGTCTAAACTCCTAAACTCCCAAACTCCCAAACTCCCAAACTCCTTAAAAAAGGATATATTTGATTTTCACTTGTGGATGCCTTGAGAGAGCGCCGGGGTTGGAGCCGGGCTGTCCCTCAGGCACCTTCAGTCCTCGGCGAGAGTAGAAATCATCCCAATAAGGTGTGATATGGCCGCTGCTGTCGTGAAACGACATGGGGATGGGGTCGAAAACCGCCTTCCCCTTTTGGTCGACAAAGGCTTCCTGCACCAGTTCGCTGCAATAGATGGCTTCGTCGCCTGCGAGGTAGGTGAAGTCGTAGGGGGCGCCGAGATATTGGTGGGCATTGGCGAGACTCGTGGCAGCGTCGAGATGTCGGACGCGGCCCACGAGGATGGTCGCTTGAGCAGTAATAAAATGACTGAAGGGTGTGTCGATTACGCCGTCGTAGGTAGCTTCGAGCACCATCCCCTCTTTGCCGTGGCGGTGGTAGATGCACACATGGTCGATGGGCAAGGTGTTGATGCCTTCGGTCACTTCGGTGATGGCATTGCCCGCCTTGTTGACGACAAACAGCAGGTCGCCGTCGCGAAGGCGGTGGTCATCAACGATGGCTTTCTGGGCTACGATGGTAAGGCAGAAAACCATCATCTGGAGGGTGAGAAACATCCGAGTCATATTTGAGAGAGTTTGGGAGTTTTTTGGAGCTTTTTTGGAGTTTGGGAGTTTTTTGGAGTTTGGGAGGGGAGTTTAGTAGTTTAGTAGTTTAGGAGTTTAGACATTACCTTTGTGGTTCACGGGCTATGTTGGAGTTTGGGAGTTTAGTAGTTTAGACTTTAGACTTTAGACCTTAGACCTTAGACCTTAGTCATTAGTCGGCCTGGGGCCTCAAATCATATGTCTAAACTACTAAACTCCTAAACTCCCAAACTCCCAAAAATTACTTAATTACTTTTTTCCCATTGATGATGTACAGTCCGTGGGGTAGGTCACGGGTGTGGAGTCGGACGCCGTTAAGGTTATAGGCGGTGCCTTCTTGGTTGGATATGGCGTCAGGTTTGGAGATGCCAGCGGGGTCGGCTGCAGGCATGAAGATGACCTCGCCGAGTGCCGGGTTGTCGTTTTTGTGGTAAATGACGCCTTCGATGGCTTCCTTATCCTGTGTGGTCACGCCCCAGAGGTTGCCTTGGGCATAAACCGTGTTGGAGGAGTTGTTGTACAGGTCGTATGGGATGTTGTCGTTGCCATTGTTGGCGAAGACGTTTCTTCCAGGGTTGTAGTCGGGGTCGGTGCTGTCCACTTCTGTTTTGCCCAGGTTGACGTTTCCGCAGCCGATAACGGTGATGCCCCAGAGGTTGCCTTCGATGTGGTTGCCGGTGATGATGGCAGTCTGCTTGTAATAGGGGTCGTAGAGGCTGATGCCGCTGCCGCCGTTGTTGGGGTTGACTTCGTAACGGTTGTTGATGATTTGGTTGTCGGCGATGGTGATGTCGAGGATGCCCATGGTGGTGATGCCGTAGCGGTTGTCGGTGATGGTGCAGCCTTCGATGGAAGCGCTCATGCCGGGCGTACCAAACCAGTTGGCGATGGCGATGCCTCCAACCATGGTGAGGGTGGGGTCACCGGTCACCGTGCAGTTGCTGATGGCTACGTTTGTCGCAGCGGTGAGGTTGAGCTGCGGAACGTTGCCGTTGGCCTGGGAGTTCTGTGTGAAGGTACAGTTGTCGATGACGAGGGGGCAGGAATAGTTGGCTGCACCTCCGATGGCGGCTTTCTGGCAGTGGTCGAATGTGCAGTCGCTGATATGGAAGGATGCACCGTTGTTGCCCAGCATGAGGGCACTCGAGGCGGTGCCGTTGTGCCGGATGAAATGGCAGTCGCTCACGTTCATCCCTTTGGTGACCGATGCGCGGAGTCCCACATATTCGAACGTGAGGTTCTTCACCTCGGTAACGTTTGTGGCATCCTCTATTTCGATGCCCACACAGGTGGTGGCTTCTCCATGACGGGTGAGGACGGTGGGCTGCGTGGCCTGCAGGTCGGCAGTGCCTTTGATGAGGATGGCGGCATCGTTGTCGAAAGCGATGGTGGCTCCGCTGTCGATGCTGAAATGGTCGCCGTCGGCAATGGTGCAAGTGCCGCTCACCACGAAGGTGTTGCCCTCGGTGGTCACGCCGCTGCCACTGATGGTGGCGAGGGTTTGCAGGTTGTAGGTGGTGCCATTGCCGGCGGTGGTGTAGTCGATGGCGCTGATGGGCAGGGTGGCGACAAGAGCGGCCATAGTAAGAATGTGCTTGATTTTCATCTCTTTTATGTTTAGAATATGTGTTGGATACAATGTTAATGAATGGTTTTCAACCGAAGAGGGCGCGCAGGGCTTCCTCCACTTTCCTTACGGGGTGCAGCTGGATATGGTATTTTCGGGTGTCGAGTCCTTTGAGGTTGTATTTTGGCACGATGATGTGTGTGAAGCCGAGTTTCTCGGCTTCTGCGATGCGCTGTTCGATGCGGCTGATGGGGCGTACCTCGCCGCTGAGCCCCACTTCGCCAGCCATGCACCATCCGTGTTCTATGGCGGTATCGACATTGCTCGAGAGAACGGCGGCGATGATGCTGAGGTCCATCGCCATGTCGGTGACGCGTAGTCCTCCGGCGATGTTGACAAACACATCTTTCTGTATCAGTTTGAATCCCACGCGTTTCTCGAGGACGGCGAGGAGCATGTTCAGCCGTCGGTGGTCGAAACCCGTGGCCGACCGCTGTGGTGTGCCGTATGCTGCCGTGGAGACAAGGGCCTGGGTCTCGAGAAGGAAGGGCCGCATGCCCTCGATGGCAGCGGTGATGGCGACCCCCGACAGTCCCTCATGGTCTTGTGTGAGGAGCAGTTCCGAAGGGTTGCTTACGGGGCGCAGCCCATTCTGCTGCATCTCGTAAATGCCCAGTTCGCTGGTGCTGCCGAAACGGTTTTTTATGCTGCGCAGGATGCGGTACATGTAGTGCTGGTCGCCTTCGAACTGTATCACGGTATCGACGATGTGCTCCAGGATTTTGGGTCCTGCGAGTGTGCCTTCCTTGGTGATGTGGCCAATCATGATGACGGGCACGCCGCTGGTCTTCGAGAAACGGAGCAGGGCAGCGGCACATTCCCGCACCTGACTGATGCTGCCGGGCGAACTTTCCACTTCTTCGGTGGAGATGGTCTGGATGGAGTCGATGATGACCAGTTCGGGCTGGCTTTCTTTGATTTGGGCGAAGATGTTCTCCAAGGATGTCTCGCAGAGAATCATCAGGTGCTCGCTGTCGCCCTTTCCGATGCGCTCGGCGCGCATTTTCAGTTGGTGTGCGCTCTCCTCGCCGCTCACATAGAGGATGCGCAGGTGAGGCATGTTGAGGATGGTCTGCAGTGTGAGAGTGCTCTTGCCGATGCCGGGTTCTCCGCCGAGAAGGACGATGGAGCCGGGCACTAGACCGCCTCCAAGGACGCGGTTGAGCTCGCTGTCAAGCATGTCGATACGGGGTGACTCGTGCGACGAGATGTCGCGGAGGCGCATCGGGCGAGCCTTGCCACCGATGGAGGAGCGCAGCGACGAGGCGGCGGCATGAGCCGCCTGGGTGCCCGTGTCGGCGCTCACACGGATTTCCTTGAATGTGTTCCATTGACCGCAGGCGGGGCATTTGCCAATCCATTTCGATGCCTCTTGACCGCAGTTCGAACAGACGTATGCTATTTTGTCTTTTGCCATGATGCTGATGAAAAAGTTTGCAAAATTAGTCATTTTTCAAGGATATGGCAAGTTTTTAGGAGATTTTTAGGCTTATGGGAGTTTTGGAGTGGATGGAGAAAAGGAAATTGAGAAAGTTGTAGACTTAGAGATTTTCAACACAGAGGCACAGAGACGTAATTATTCAGCGATTCTTACGCTCAGGTGGATTTGCAATCCACCTGTATGGAGTATGAGCATTTTTAATGCGATTTTCGGATTGCAAATCCTTCTATGTTGCTTTCCAAATA
>CAMHEL010000254.1 GCA_946184125.1 uncultured Prevotellaceae bacterium | reverse complement strand
CTGCCCCGTTGGGGCGCCATTGCTTTCGAACAAAATCCATCTTGTCGAATGCCGCAAAAGAAAGCCATCCCCCCGTTCCACCGTAGGGTCTTAGCTCGTCTAAGACCGAAAAAACGAAAGCCGCCCCTCCGTTCCACTGTAGGGTCTTAGCTCGTCTAAGACCGAAAAAACGAAAGCCAATAGTTTCGAAAACCAGCGAACTAATGTCTAAACTCCCAAACTCCTAAACTCCCAAACTCCCTCAAAAAACTCCTAAACTCCCAAACTCCCTCAAGAATCTCCCAAACTCCCTCAAAAAACTCCCCCTAAAAAGTCCTTAATAAAAGTTTCCTTCCTCTTGTGGATAAAGAGGAAAAAGCGTATCTTTGCAACAATTATCATTCACCAAAAAACTTCAAGACACATCATGCCACGGTTATCCCTGCACAAAGCACTCCAGACCCTCATCCTTCTGATGGCCATCATTCTCCCCACCCCGTCGTCAGCCCAGCAGGCCGCCACCCTCCGGGTGAATGCCAGCACAGTCTATCAGCATATCACTGGTTTCGGCGGTTTCGTATGCAGCCCGCAGTTCGGTTACGGCCACATGAGCGACGCCGACATCAAGAAAGTGTGGGGCACGACCAGCACCGTGGGATGCAACATCATGCGGCTCTACATCCCCATCGGGCGCAACGCCTGGTCGCAGTCGCTGCACACCGCAAAACTGGCGAAGCAGATGGGGCTGAAAGTCTTTGCATCACCCTGGGGACAACCGGCGGAATGGAAAACCAACGGCACCATCAACGCCAAGAACAGCGACGGCACCACCGGTAAGCTGAAACGTGAGAACTGGGGCGACTATGCCAAATACCTCGATGACTATGTGTCGTATCTCCGCGAGAATGGTGTGGAGCTCGACGCCATCTCCATCCAGAACGAGCCCGACTGGCCCGCCTCCTACGCAGGGTGCCTCTGGTCGGCTTCCGAAATCGCACAGTTTGTCAAACTCTATGGCCGGCAAATCAATTGCAAAATCATGGCTCCGGAAACATTAGGCGTCAGCGACAGCTATGCTAACGAACTGGCAAAGAGCGATATACTTCCCAACTTCGACATCTACGGCGGCCACCAATATGGCGGTCTGCAGTCATCCTACAAGAACCTGGGCAAGAAAGGCAAAGAACTGTGGATGACGGAATATCTCATCAACTGGAACGAGAATTCGAGCAGCAACCGCAATTTCAACTACGACCTCGACGTCTTCAATTTCGCCCGCAGCATCAACACCTGCCTTCTCAACGACTTCAACGCCTGGATTCATTATGCAGCCAAACGATACTATGGCATGCTGGGCGATGGCACCAACGGCACCTCGTCGGGCAACGTCACCAAGCGCGGATATGTCATGGCCCATTTCGCCCGCTTCGTGACAGGGCTCTCAAGAGTGGCTGCCACATGGAGCGACGACAGTGCCCAGCCGCTGGAAGGCTCGGTCTACCTGTCAGACAAGGGCGACACCGTCGTGGCGGTGGTCTTCAACGAGGCGAAGGAGGCCAAGCGCCTGAAGGTGGACCTGCCATTTTACACCCTGCAAGGCGAGGTATACACCACCACACGGCAGCAGAGCATGAAGAAGACGGAACTGACCTACGACGTGGAGACCTGCCGCCCCGAGGTGGACATCGCCGCGGCGAGCATCGTCACTCTCCGCTTCGTACGCTCCAAGGAACGCCAGCCATCGAACATGACCGCCACGGTGCGGCGGTTCGACAAAATAGATGACATGACCACCACCAAGTCCACTTTTGGAACAAGCTACAAAATGTCGGGCAAGACGTTGAAACTCGACCACAGCAATGCCATCATCAGCAACAAGACCAGTCTGGCCAGTGGCTATGTACAGCTCAGCGACCGCTTCGACCAATTGGTGTTGCAGGTGAAGCGGGTCAGCTCGACCATGAACTATTCCTCCGCTAAGACGACCCTAAACTATGTCAATGCCGCCGGCGAACTCGCCTCACATAACTATGGCGACATCGACCTGAGCCGACAGCAGAACATCAACTTGGTGTTTGACCTTTCTCCGGCAACACTGACCGACGGCTGCATCGGTCTGGTAAGCCTGACCAACGACAACTGGAGTTCGGCGCTCACTCTTACCTTGGGCGATGTCTATCTCTCCAACGGTGGCCTTTACTCGGCAACGCTCAGCGGCGACTTCGTGGCTGATGACAGCAATATGCTCGACTTCTCGGAAGATGCCACCTGCACCTCGCTCGACCTGTCGGCTGTCGGTGGGCTGACCGGCGAATCGGCACTCCAACTCGCCAACACCAATGCGGTGGTCTTCCTGCCAGAAGGCAGCCAGGCAACCTTCCACAATGCTATCATTGGCAACACCTGCGCCAAACTTGTCCTGCACGACGATGGCGGAGCCTACCGTCCCACACGCTCGTTCACTGCAAGCGATGCTTCGCTGACCTGCCATGTAGAAGGGCGGCGCCTGCTGGCAATCCCCTTCCAAGCTGCCATACCGCAGCAAGCCAAAGCCTATCGCCTCATCGACCAGACCGACACCGCCTCGCCCTGCTTCCAACTGCAGTTGCTCACCGATTCCATCCCTGCCAACGAGCCGGTAATGATTGAGGCAAATGGCGAGGTGACGTTCAGCGGGAAGGGGGAGACTGGTGCTTACACCTATCCCGTCGGCGCACGTCTGCGCGGCACCTACACCGGCGTCCCGCTCTATGCCGGTGACTATGTGCTGACACAGAAAGACGACAAATGGAGACTCTCGCAGCTGAAAGCCAACTCCTCACTGCCACCATTCGGTGTCTATGCCAATATGTCGGGACAAAGCGATTTCGTCGAGGTCATCGACGACCCCTCGGGCATTGAGGAACAGATGCTGACCTCAACACAGCAGCCGGCCATCTACGACCTTCAGGGCCGAAGAATCGCATCCATGACCGCCACTGGTACACGCGGCATTCTCATCGAAAAGGATGCCAACGGACGGACACGGAAAATCGTGAGAAGATAACTCATTGAGCAGATTATCGCAGCAACCCAAAAACGCTTAACCACCCAACAATCATGACAAGAAAAATCCTAACCCTTTTCCTGCTGCTCTCCTTCGCCCTCTGCGCCAATGCCCAGAAAGTTGGGAATAACGTCAGAAGACAACCAACACCTAAGTCAACATACAAAAAAACGTCTAAAAGAACGACCAAAAGAACATCCAAAAGAACATCCAAAAGAACGTCCAAAAGCATACCAAAGCAGTTTCCTCCTGTGATTCAAAATCTTATCAATAATATGGTCTATGTGGAGGGCGGCACCTTCACCATGGGCGCCACACCAGAGCAGGGCAGCGAAGTATACGAAAGGGAGAAGCCTTCCCACAGTGTCACGCTCAGTTCTTTCAGCATCGGCCGCTATGAGGTGACACAGGAGGAGTGGGAGGCCGTGATGGGCAGCAATCATTCGAATTTCAAAGGAGCTAAGCTCCCAGTGGAGATGGTGGGTTGGGACGACTGCCAGAAGTTCATCGAGAAACTGAATGCGATGACGGATATGGAATTCCGCTTGCCCACGGAGGCGGAGTGGGAGTATGCGGCCCGTGGCGGCAACAAGAGTGAGCATTACAAATACGCTGGTTCTAATGACATCGGCTCTGTGGCGTGGTATAAAGACAATAGCGGCAGCACCACCCATCCTGTAGGTCAGATGTCCCCCAATGAACTTGGCCTTTATGACATGTCTGGCAACGTTTCGGAATGGTGCGCCGACTGGAATGGAGGGAGGTACAGTAGTTTCCCGCAGAACAATCCCAAGGGACCGTCATCGGGCTCTAACCGGGTGTTTCGGGGCGGTTGTTGGATTTGTAGCTCGAATGCCTGCCGCGTGTCGTTCCGCATCCTTGACCCGCCTGTCATATACCCTATTGACGACATGGGGCTCCGCCTCGTCTTGGAGCCTTCCCGTTAGCCGCTTTCTTTTTCTGCGACTTTTAGTTCATGTGGGATTAATATGGAAGCCTAAAAATATCGGGTAATTCTCTGACAGTCACCACTGAATGAAAAGCCCCAAATTAAAAAAGTACAAAAACAGTGCAAACCGAGCACAATGGAAAAAAGTTCTTTTTCATTGTCAAGATGCTGCCCTTTGTTGCATTTTGTGACATTTATGAAGCGGTCGAGACACAACAAAGTTTAAGATTTCGTTGAGGTTATTTAACTACTAACGTTTCTCAAACTATTTACCGTTTATTTTTTAATTATTCAAATTGTTTGTCCAAATTCCATTTTTATATACTTTTGCATCAAAATGGAGATGAAATGAAACGTATATGCCTATTGTCAACACTTCTGCTGGCAGTTGCTGCCTCTGCACAGAATCGTATTGTGCTTGTCGAGGAATTCACCAATACGGGATGCGGTCCTTGTGCGTCGTGGTCGCCCGAACTAGATGCCGTTATTGAAAACCGTTTGGGTGATTGCGTTGCCATCAAGTATCACAGTAATTATCCCAACCGTTACGACGAGTTCTATAATTACGATCCCGATACGCAGCAGAAACGCCACGATTTCTATGAAGTAGATGGTGTGCCTGCCACTTTTGTCAATGGGAAAGCGTTATCCTTCCGTACTTCTTCTTGTCTGGATGAAACCATCACGCAGCAGATGGCTCAGCCGAAAAGATTCTCGCTCACGCTTTCGAAAGGAATTGAAAACCACAGAATGTCGGTCCAGGCCAAACTCACACCGCTACAGGAAATCGAGAGTGGCACTTCGCTGAGATTGTTCGTGGCCGCCATCGAGGAACATATCAACCCATCTAAACCATATCCCAATGGCGAGACATCGCTCCACTGCACCATGCGCAAGATGTTCACCGGTGGTGATGGCATTCAGATAAGCGATGACGGTCTCCATGTTGGTCAGGCCTACTCCTATAGTGCGTCGTGGGAAATCGACTTCTGCGATGATGAGACTCAACTCGGTGTTGTGGCTTTCCTGCAAGACATCGACACCAAGGAAGTGGTATGTGCAGCATACAGCGGAGCTGAGACATACAAGGAAAACCACCTAACATTGGTAGCCTTGACCGACACTCCCGATTTCATCTGCGTATCTGACTATTATGGACACGTAGTGCTGCGCAACGATGGTTCCAACACACTGACCACCGCCACACTCAACGTGATGGTCAACGGAACATTGAAGCAATACCCTTGGACAGGGGCACTCGATTATCTTGAGCGCGACACACTGGCATTCGACGGATTCCATGACTTCACTCTTTCCGATGATGAGAACCAAGTACAACTATGGTTCTCCGATATTAATGGCACCGCTACCGAGAGCAACCGCATCAAAAGCACATTCTCCAATTCCTTGCAGGCACTCTACGGCGTGAAGTTGAGGTTATATACCGACGAGAAACCCGATGAGACAACATGGAAACTCTACAGTTCGGCGGGGGATGTGGTGCGTGAGGGAGGACCATATACCGATCCTATGAAACTATATACCGAAAACCTCCAACTGACACACGACGACTGTTACCTGC
>CAMHEL010000253.1 GCA_946184125.1 uncultured Prevotellaceae bacterium | reverse complement strand
GTGTGCTGTGGATGTCGGCCTGTCCGATGTCGAGTATCTGTGCGTTGTATTTCGCGAGAATCCCCATAGCCGACGCCGTCAGTCCCGGGCGGTCCTGACCTGTGATGCTCACCAGTATCTGTTCTTTCTTTACTTCGTCTTCCATTGCTGTTTCTGATGGTTGAGTAATGCCATATTTTTGTGGCGTGCCTTCATGGTGCCAAGCAGCTCATCCTGCACCCAATCAACTGGGTAACCGGCGGACTCGCCATTTGGGTTGCAAATTTACATTTTTTTTGCAAGAAAGGGGTGAATTGTCAGAGGAAATGTGATTAAAGATTGAAAATTGAAGATTGAAAATTGAAGATTGAAGATTGAAAATTAAAGATTAAAATTGAAAATTGGGTTCGAGAGGATTTCCTCCTTGCCATTTTTTTGCATTCTTATTTCGCCATACAATCTTTGCGAAAGTCATCCCTCTGTGTATACTTATGTCATCTTGCTTGTCAAATGGCGGTGAGAGATAATTTGCGAAAGAAAATCGCGAAAGCCAGCGTCTCCCCTCCAATCGTAGGGGAGGGGCCGGGGGTGGGGTCAGTAATTTCCACAAAACATTTCTGTAATTAATTGTATGACAATTATTTGTACCACCCCATCCCCAACCCCTCCCCTTCGATGGGAGGGGAGTTCCTGACGGCTTTCGAATATCTTCCTTTTCGAAATTTATAATTCGAAACAATTGTTTCGAACACAGCTGCCCGGGAGACACCATGCATGGTGTCTCTACACGATGAGTTCGAAGAGCAAGCGATACAAAATATTTGATTGATGATTTTCAAATTGCTATTAGCGGATACCACCTCCGCCGCCGCGGCCAGAGAAGCCGCCACCACCACCACGCCATGAGGAATGACCACCTCGGCCAGATGAGCGCGATGACGAAGAACTTCTTCTGGACGAACTACTAAGGGCATTGAGCCGGTTCTCTTCCATGATGCCCAACGCATGCTCTGTACCTTTAAAGATGGATGCATAAACGGCAGGAAGGACAATGCTGTCGGTCAGTTGGCTGGCTATCTGGTCCATCTTGAAGAACTCTGGGTTGATGGCCTTCATGTCTTTCATCACTTGCTCCGCATTGCCATAGAGAGTAGCCCACACCATGTAGTCGCGCCACAACCGGGTTTCAGTGAGGTGACGCTCGTTCATCAGCGTGAAGTCTTCGAGGAAGCGTTTGAAGCCATATACCTCGCGCATCTCATCTTCATGGTTTTTGTAGTACCCACTTGACCGCTTGGTGTATAAGAGTTCCATGAACCCACGCATCGTTTTCCAGTTGTCCTGATTCTCCATAAAGGTTTCCAACTCTTTAGGGTCGAGCACAAGGTTCTCTCCGGCAGCGTTTAGGAAGATTTTGTGCATCTTAAAGGCCAGTGGCGAGAGGTCTTTCTCTTCAGACAAATCCTTATGCACCACAAATCGTTTTTCCATTTCACCCTTTTCTGTCTGGACGTGCTGAACGGCGAATGCTCCTTCATTGATTAGCTGCAGGACGGTCGCCGACAAGAGCCGCTTGTAATCTTCAGCTCTGCCGAAATTGAAAGCATTCAACATGTCATTGGCTTGCTGCAAGTTGCCATTCAATGGGATAGACCTGAAGTAGTCAATAGACTGCACCCATTTCTCATGTTTTCTTCTTTTGTAACGCGGTATTCCCATGAAGATGAAGACAATCAGTCCAAACAATCCGGCGATGCAACCGCCGATGATTCCCAAAGCCTTGAGATGTCCGTTGGACCTTTCACTCGATTTTGCGATGACCGCTTCGACATAATCACTCCCCTCGAAAGCCAAATCTTTTTTGTGCTCGAAGGTGTCGTCGGTTATCTGGATGGAGGGTTCCAACATTCCCTTGGGGAATTTTGCCATGATATAGAGCGCCGCTTCCGAATTCATCGGTTCGGTAGTCTCGGCAACCATCGTCCCGTTCTCGAAGCCCAGGTCTCCTATGAAGCGGAATCCCCAGATGCCACAGGTGTCGGGTGTGAACACCAAAGTGGTGTCAGCCCCCACAATGGTCACCTTGGCGTGTTCCGGTTTCGGGCTGACGTCCTCATCGAGAAAGACGTGACGGAAGGCATCGGCATCGGGGTATGCGCGCACCAGTCCGGTGATGGTGTATTTGGTGACGAACGTGCGTTCTCCACTGTCGCCGATACCCCAGCAGAGTTCGTAGTCTCCGTCGCCTTTCTCCACGATGCCGCACCGCCCTGCTTTCTCCGCCCTGCTGCGATCAACCATCCATTTTCCGATATTTTGGTATTGCCGTCCGCTCTCGTCGCTGACAGTGAGGTCGATGACCGTACTCGGACTCATGTCTCCCAGTCCGATAAAGCACTCCGTTCCGGTGTCGTCGATGGTCATCATTCGTGTTTCGGTGATGCTTGCGTCACCGTTTTTTGCCAATACCACCTGGATGTCGAGGTTGTGCAACCGAGGTTGTGCCAAAGCCGTTGTCGATGTCGCCAAAATCAGCAGCGCCGCTGCCGACATTTTCATGCTACTTGTAAGACTCATTGTTTAAAACCCATTATTATCAATTGCTTGACGCAAATTCCCAGTGATGGCATGTCGGTTGAGGAACAGGTATGTGGTGTTCAGCGCCATATAGTCGCGTGACATATACCAGATGCCCTTGTATTGTCCACTTTTTCCCCATGAGTTTTTGACCAGATAGTAGGGTTTTCCTTGTTCGTCGACGGCCTTTCCATAGATGAGCATCACATGGTCGTAGGTGAACGTCCAATCGTTCCACTGCTCCTGCCGCAATTGTTGTGTGGGTTGTACGCCCTCTGGCAGCATGGCCAGTCCCGTGCGTGTGAAGTCACCCGACACGTCGCCTCCCCAAGCCACGGTATAGCCAGCATCCAGCGCCCTGTCGAGCACCTCCATGAGTTGTTCGATGGGGATGTTGTAACTGGGTTTCAGTCTCCATTTATAGGGAGCCTCGATGATGAACCACTTGCTGAACGGGTGATGCGTGTAACTTGTCAGGCTGACGTAATCGTCGAGGTTGAGGCCAAGGGCATCCGAAAAAGATTTCGGCGTATAGTTCTTCCCCTCGTACACGAACGTTTCCGGACATTTTCCAATGTACTTTTCGATGACTGCTTGTACGCTGTCCTGCCAATGCGGCAGTGGTGCTTTAGCCTCTTTGACAACGATGCTGCTCACCCTACGTTCCAGTTCTGGGAAGAACACCTTGAAGTTGGCCAGCGAGTCGCCCGTCAGCGAGCCCGGTGCCGGCATGGCGTTTTCGGGGCAGATGCCATGGTTGCGCATCACCTCGAGTACGTCGTCGCATGAACCGCCTTCCGAAATCTGGCTGTAGCCATGCATGCGTACATAATGTGTGGCGCAGTCCATGTAGTCTTTGCTGACCACGAACATCTCGCATAGGTCGTATGTCTTTCCTGTGAGTCTCAATATCTCGCTTTCGAAATAGCCCAGAGTGGCATAAGCCCAGCATGTGCCGCTACGATACTGGTTTTTCACACTTGTAATGGGGTTTTCCTTCACGATTTTGAATGTTTTTTTCGCATCCGATGCTACTGCATTCCGCTGCAGGTTTTCTTGTGCAGATGTGGTCGCGGCCATCAATATCGCCGCCATGGCTATTGCCATCTTTTTAAGGTTCATGGTAATCATATCAATCAAGTTTCGCATTTGCTCAATTTATTGGAGTTTCGGAGTTTGGGAGTTTGGACAATAGTTCGATGTACTACGCTCTTTTCAACTTGAGAGAGTTGAGCAGTAAATCATTAGCGTCGACTGGAAACGAAATGGCTCGCCATACGGCTCAACATCGGTTGCCCGTCGGTGTCGCGCTCCAGAATCTGCCAGTCAATACGGTAGTCTATCACCTCCTCCACGGCGATGCAATTTTTGGAGAGCCATTTCACGTGGATGTTCTTGTTGCCCAACTTGTACGCTCCCTTGCCGTTGTATTCCACCGAGTTGGCAATGCCGCGACCGAAATTGTTGAGCACCACGGCATAGGTCTTGGGAGTGAAGATAACGAAGGTGTTGAGGTATTTGCTTGTGGGGTACTGCTCACGCAACCGTGCAAGCTCCTTTTTCACATCTCGCAGCTCATCCATATATCCTATGATGCGCCATGTGCCGAGCAAAGGATTCTTCGGGTCGAGGGCCGGTATAGCCGTCAGCGCATCAAAGGCCATTCTACCTGTCTCAGAGTACTGGTTGGCCTCATATTTCTCGATGCACCAGTCGTTTTCAGGAAAATAGAGATGGTTTCTGTTCGTGCTCCACCATTTCAGGGTGAAATGGTCGGCGTTGCTGTCGTAGATGAGGGTACTCTTATCGTTCTCATTCTTGGGCTGGTCGCCAGTATAGCGGAACACCTGGTGGTCGGTATTCTGCACAGCGAAAGCCGCATTCTGCATGTTGAGCATCAGCGTCACGCTGTCAGTACATATCTTATACTGATCGAACGGTGCCTTCACCTCGCCCACCTTTCCCGTGAGCGTCATCATTTTGTAAATGCCGCGCGGATTCTCCGTCTGCGCCCTCATCACGGTTGGCAGGAAAACGAATGCTGCTGCCATCAGCCATGCCACGGTCCTATTCATCTTCTGTCGTTGTTTTAACGAATGCAAATGTAGCAAAAATCTTTCTTTCCAGAACTCAAAACTGAGAATAAATCAATAATAATTCGACTTGTGGAAATTGAATCGTATGAAAATACCAACGAATTAAAGAGGTATTATTAGGGAATCATATACCTGTTGTCCCCGATTAGGTCTTTAATTCAAAAAAAGTGTCACACAATAGCAATAAGGGTGACTTTGGGGGGATATCATAAAATTGCAAGCCAGCTGGGATGGCACTCTCTAAATTACATTTTTACATAAGATGTTCACACCAACTGGTTAACAGAGAGAGGATAAAAAACGCTTCGCTTAAGAAAAAGATAGAAAAAATGGATTGTTCATAGGGAAAACGCTCATGCAAAGTTTAAAAAAACACCTTGCGGGTTACCTCCCTTCGGTCAGTGGGTCTTCAACAAATCTCACAAAAAGGCGGAAAAAGGAAGTTACAATGAAATATTAGGATGCTAAAGCTAACAGGCAAACTAAAGAGCGCGGGATCTCCGAGCACGCGAAAGGGCCAGAAAGTCATCCCCCTGCGCCATTCGTATGTCATCTTACTTGTCAAATGGCGTTGAGATATCATCTGCGAAAGAGAATCGCGAAAGCCAGCGTCTCCCCTCCCATCGTAGGGGAGGGGGCGGGGGTGGGGTCAGTAATTTCCATGAGTTAATTTTTGTAATTAATTGTATGCCAATTATTTGTATTACCCCACCCCCAGCCCCTCCCCTTCGATGGGAGGGGAGTTCCTGACGGCTTTCGAATATCTTCCTTTTCGAAATTTATAATTCGAAGCAATTTGTTTCGAACAAAATCATCTCAAACCTATCCGGTCTTAGACGAGCTAAGACCCTACAGCTAAGTTCGAAAGAAATCTATTGCGAAAGTCATCCCCCTGTGTATACTTATGTCATCTTACTTGTCAA
>CAMHEL010000252.1 GCA_946184125.1 uncultured Prevotellaceae bacterium | reverse complement strand
TCGTCTTCCACGACCTGTCTGACGACCTCCATTTGTCCTTTTCCACCGTCGGTGATGATGAGGTCGGGTAGGGGAGAGTCCTCCTCCATCATTCGTGAGTATCTTCTTCTCACGACCTCTTTCATCGACGAGTAGTCGTCGGGTCCTGCCACGGTTTTGATGATGTATTTTCTATAGTCGTTTTTCGATGGTTTCATGGCTTTGAAGACGACGCATGCCGCTACGGCATCCTGTCCGCTGATGTTGGAGTTGTCGAAGCATTCTATTTGGTAGGGCAGTTTTTCGAGTCCGAGTGCGTTCTGCAGTTCTTTCATCAGTCTTGTCTGCCTTTGTTCCGGGTTGAGCATCTCGCTTCGTTTCAGTCTGTCCACCTTGTATTGTTTTCCGTTCATCTCCGAGAGTTCGATGAGGTGTTTTTTGTCGCCTCTCTGTGGCACGGTCATCTCTACGCCTTCGAGTTGCCATTCGAGCATCATGGGCAGGATGATTTCCTTTGCTGTGCTGTGGAATCTGGACCTTATTTCGGGTATGGCGAGTGCGAGCAGTTCTTCGTCGGTTTCGTCGAGTTTTCTTTTGTACTCGATGGTGAAAGCCTGGTTGATGCTGCCGTTGGTGACGTGCATATAATTGATGAAAGCGATGTTTCCCTGTTCATCGTTAGTGATGGTGAACACGTCGGTATTGTTGATGGTGTGGCTGACGACCTCGCTTTTGGCGCAGTAGTTTTCGATAAGTATGAGTTGTTGTTTGATGAGTTCTGCCTCTTCGAATCTGAGTTGTTGTGCTCTGTTCATCATTTCCTCTCTGAGTTGCCTCATGAGTTCTCGTGTGTTTCCCTTGAGAATTTCCCTTGCCTTTCTGATGTTCTCCTGATAGTCATCTATGGACTGTTTTCCGATGCATGGTGCGTCGCAGATGTGGAGGTGGTATTTGAGGCATGGTTTATATTTTCCCTGTTTGATTTTCTCGGGCAGGATGGGTGTGTTGCATGGTCTGGGTTTGAAGAGTTTTTTGATGAGTTCGAGTACGGCGAACATGGGAGCCATGTTGCTGTATGGTCCGTAGTATGTGCCGTATTTTTTGTTGATGTTTCTTGTTTTGAAGATTCTGGGCAGTGGTTCGTTGGTGACGCAGATGCTGGGGTATGTTTTTCCGTCTTTGAGCAGTACGTTGTATTTAGGTTTGTATTTTTTGATGAGGCTGTTTTCGAGCAGCAGTGCGTCTTCCTCGGTATTGACGACGGTGTATGTGATATGGTGTATTTTGCTGACGAGCACTTTGGTTTTGTACCTGTCGACCTCTCTGTGGAAGTAAGATGCCACACGTCTTTTGAGGTTTTTTGCTTTCCCCACGTAGATGATGTTTCCTTCTTCGTCCCAGTACTGGTAGCTGCCGGGTTGTTCGGGTATTCCTGCCACGAATTGTCTGAGTCGCTCCATGCGCTGTTTTTTGTCTTCGCTGCTCATATCTGATGGGTTTGTTTCACGTGAAACAGAATGGTTGGGGATAGTGGATGGTTAAGAAAGCAGAGAAACCAGAGGAACCAGTTTGTCGGGTTTCTCCGGTTTCTCTTGTCGGCCTGTGTGGTTACAGTTCCAGCAGGGTGGTGATTTCCACCTCGTCGTTGAAGAGTGCTCTTCCGTTGAGTCCCTCGTTGACCAGTTCGATGATGAAGTTCATGTAGGTCTTCTTGGGCTTGAATTTGTTGACGAGGTTGAAGGCAGCCTTCATGGTTCCTCCTGTTGCGAGGAGGTCGTCGTGGAGGAGTACGACATCGTCTTGCGTGATGGCGTCCTCATGGATTTCGATGGTGTCGGTGCCATACTCCTTGGTGTAGGTTTCCTGCACGGTCTTGGCGGGCAGTTTGCCGGGTTTGCGGCAGAGGACGATGCCCGCGCCGAGTCTGACGGCGAGCGCCGACGCCATGACGAAGCCACGGCTCTCGATGCCCACGATTTTCGTGATGCCCTTGTCCTTGTAGAGCTCATAGAGCTCGTCGACCATAATGCGGAGGCACTCCGCACTCTTGAAGAGGGTGGTCACATCCCTGAAGTTGATTCCCTTGATGGGGAAGTCGGGGATGCTCCTGAGATTAGCTAAGAGGATTTCGTTGTTCATTGAATATGATGTTTATTAATGGTTGTTTCACGTGAAACGATAAAAATATTTAACAAAATTATTATTCGATTTTCAATCTTAAATTTTCAATCTTCAATCTTAAATTTTCAATTTTCAATCTTCAATCTTCAATTTTCCTCATCTTCCCATGAGCACGAGCATGGCATTGATGTCGCTGGGCGACACGCCGGGGATGCGGCTGGCCTGTGCGAGCGTCTCGGGGTTGATGCGTGCCAGTTTCTGGCGCGCCTCGATGGAGATCTGCGTCATGTTCATGTAGTCGAAATGGCCGAGGATTCTGATGTCCTCCAGGCGGTGCATCTTGTCGGCCACCATGCGCTCACGGGCGATGTAGCCGCTGTACTTCATCAGCACCTCGGCAGCCTCGGCGATTTCGTCGCGGCGCTCGGTCAACTGTCCGATGGCATCGCGGAGCGCAGGCACCATACCGGCCAGTTCATCGAGGTTGACCTGCGGACGGCCCAGGAGGTCGACAGCCTTGCAGCCATAGTGGAGTGGGGTAGTGCCAAGGGCCTCCAGACGGGCATTCACGTCACGGGGATGAATCGACGTCTCGCGGCAGATGGCGATGATGCGCTCCACGGCCTCCTTCTTCTTCAGCCACCAGTCGTAGCGGCTGCGCGTGGCGGAGCCCAACTGGTAGGCGCGCTCGGTGAGGCGTGCGTCGGCATCGTCCTGGCGGAGGAGGATGCGGTACTCGGCACGCGAGGTGAACATCCGGTAGGGCTCATCGACGCCCTTGGTCACCAGGTCGTCGATGAGCACGCCGATATAGCTCTCGTCGCGACGCATGACAAACGGCTCGCCGCCCGAACAGCGTATGGCGGCGTTGACACCCGCCACCAGGCCCTGGCCCGCCGCCTCCTCGTAGCCCGTGGTGCCGTTGACCTGTCCGGCGAGGAACAGGCCGCCCACCACCTTCGACTCCAGCGAGTGGCTGAGCTGCGTGGGGTCGAAGAAGTCGTACTCGATGGCATAGCCCGGGCGGTAGACACGCAGGTCGCGCAGCGCGGGGATGCGACGGAGGGCATTGACCTGCACGTCCATCGGCATGCTCGACGAGAAGCCGTTGAGATACATCTCATTGGTCGTCTCCCCCTCGGGCTCCAGAAACAGCAGGTGCTGGTCGCGCTCCGGGAAGGTCACCAACTTGGTCTCTATCGACGGGCAGTAGCGCGGACCGATGCTCTGTATCTGCCCGTTGTACAGCGGCGAATCGGCGAGCCCGCTCCTGAGCACCTCGTGCACCTCGGGGTTGGTGTAGCATATCCAGCAGGTGAGCTGGCGCAGGTGCCTCGTGGTGCCGAGGAAGCTGAAGCAGTGGAAGTCGTTCTCCCCCTCCTGCACCTCCATGTCCTCGAAATGCACCGAGCGGCGGTCGATGCGCACCGGCGTGCCGGTCTTCATCCTCCCGTAGCGGATGCCATGACGGGCGATGCTCTCGGTGAGGCGTGGCACCGCCGGCTCGGCGATGCGCCCGCCGGGCACCTTCACCCGCCCGATGTGCATCAGTCCGTTGAGGAACGTGCCGGCCGTGATGACCACACAGCGTGCGAGGACAGTGACACCCCAGAGGGTGACCACGCCCGTCACCATGCCATTTTCCACAAGGAGCTCCTCCACCTGGTCCTGCCAGATGTCGAGGCCCTCGGTGGCGTCGAGCATCTCACGCCATTTCCAGATGAACTTCCCCCGGTCGCATTGCGCACGGGGGCTCCACACGGCGGGGCCCTTCGAGCGGTTGAGCATGCGGAACTGTATGGCGGTGGCGTCGGACACAATTCCCATGCATCCCCCCAGCGCATCAATCTCACGCACAATCTGCCCCTTGGCGATGCCACCCACGGCGGGATTGCAGCTCATCTGTGCAATCTTGTTCATATCCATGGTGATGAGCAGCGTCCGCGCACCCATGCGCGCCGCCGCTGTGGCAGCCTCACAACCGGCATGGCCACCACCCACCACCACGACATCATAACTCATTTTCATCGCAACATATGTCTTTGTTCCGCAAAAGTAAGCATTATTCTCCGATTTTTTATTAAAAACCTTTGAATAATCATAAAAATATATTATTTTTGCATTCTGAAAAGTATATTTCAACTATACACCACTATTTCACCTTATTAACCAAAATTTGACAAACCAAAATCGCCATTATTATCATTCATTTATTAAATAATTAAATTTCAATCATTTATGTGGTTATTAAATTCTTCTATCGGTAGGAAGGTGGTGATGTCGGTCACAGGCATTGCCTTAATCCTATTCCTGACGTTCCACGGCTGCATGAACCTTGTGGCCCTGTTCTCGGGAGAGGCCTACAACATGATTTGTGAAATGCTGGGTGCCAACTGGTATGCAGTCGTGGCGACACTCGGACTGGCAGCGCTTGCCGTCATCCACATCGTCTATGCATTCCTGCTCACCGCCCAGAACCGCCGCGCAAGGGGCAGCGAGCGCTATGCGGTGACCGACACACCGGCAAAGGTGGAGTGGGCCTCGCAGAACATGCTCGTGCTCGGCATCATCATCCTCCTCGGACTGCTCCTGCACCTGTTCAACTTCTGGTTCAACATGATGTTCGCCGAACTCACCGGAATGGAAGTGGCTCATTCACCCAGCGACGGCTTCGCATGGATTATCGAGACATTCAGCAATCCCGTCTTCGTCGTGCTCTACATCATCTGGCTCGTCGCCATCTGGTTCCACCTCACACACGGCTTCTGGAGCGCCATGCAGACACTCGGCATCAGCGGCAAAATATGGTTCAACCGCTGGAGGGTCATCGGATGGGTCTATGTCACCATCCTCATGGCCTGCTTCCTCATCGTCGTGCTGGCATTCGCCTTCAAATGTGCACCAAGCCTCTGCTGCACATTCTAACATCTTTTTATGTCAACAACTATTAATCTTGAAAAGTCATGACTAAGAAAATAGATTCAAGAATTCCCGAAGGACCCGTGGCAGAGAAATGGACCAACTACAAGGCCCACCAGCGCCTGGTGAACCCAAAGAACAAACTGAAGCTCGATGTCATCGTGGTGGGAACCGGACTGGCCGGCGCCAGTGCCGCCGCCAGCTTGGGAGAGATGGGCTTCAACGTCATCAACCTCTGCATCCAGGACTCACCACGCCGCGCACACTCCATCGCCGCACAGGGTGGTATCAACGCAGCAAAGAACTACCAGAACGACGGCGACTCCGTCTACCGACTCTTCTACGACACGGTGAAGGGTGGTGACTACCGCGCACGCGAAGCCAACGTCTACCGTCTCGCCGAGGTGTCGAACAACATCATCGACCAGTGCGTGGCACAGGGCGTGCCCTTCGCACGTGAGTATGGCGGCATGCTCGCCAACCGCTCCTTCGGCGGCGCACAGGTGTCGCGTACATTCTATGCAAAGGGACAGACCGGACAGCAGCTCCTGCTCGGTGCCTACTCCTCGCTC
>CAMHEL010000251.1 GCA_946184125.1 uncultured Prevotellaceae bacterium | reverse complement strand
TGGCCAGTTTCAACATCATCGGCTCGCTCTCGATGCTCATCATCGACAAGAAAGACGATGCTGTCACGCTGAGGAACCTCGGAGCCAGCGACAGCGTCATCACGCGCATCTTCCTCTACGAGGGAAGGATGATAGCCACAGCAGGTGCCGTCCTCGGCATCATTCTCGGACTGCTCCTCTGCTGGCTGCAGCAGCAATTCGGCCTCGTACGCCTCGGAAACACCAGCGGCGCATTCGTCATCGATGCCTATCCCGTCAGTGTCCACTTCTGGGACATCGTCCTCGTCTTCGCCACCGTCCTCGCCGTAGGATGGATTGCCGTCTGGTATCCCGTGAGGTATCTCAAAAACCTCAAACGATAGGGAGATTTGAGGTTTGAGGTTTGAGATTTGAGGTTTTTGATTAGATTTTTATCTCGGCATAACAGCATAGCGGTATAACGGTATTTCAATTTACCGTTATACCGCTATTTTTTCCGTATGCTGCGGCTCCGCCTCAGCCAAGAAGCTAATCCTCTTGCAGGAGATATCAATAGTTAAACGTGCTTCCCCCCAGGAACTCCCTAAGCAGTGAAGTGAACGGAAGGTTGGACTCGGTGATGTCGGCGAAATAACGCAGGAACTTGCTCAGGCGGTAAGCCTCGGAATATTCGTCGGCACTCTGAGGCACCCTTTCGAGCAAGCGCAGTGCCCGCTGCTTGATGACGGCAAGCTCATAAACCATCGCCGTGTTGAACATATCGTCGGCATTCTCCTGGAAGGGGAAAATCCACTTCTGCTCGCCGGCCCGCACCGAGGGCCAACGGCGTATGGTCTCACGGGCCGACACACCACGGTACTTGTCGTCGCGCACGATACGCCTCAGCAGGCGGTTGTCGGTCGTAGGGATGTAGTTGTGCTGGTCGAGAAGAATGGTCGTCAGCGCAGAGGCATAGACCCGGAATTTCTGCTCCTCGGGAATCTGTGCCGTCAGTTCCGGATTGAGCGCGTGGATGCCCTCAATGACGAGAATCTCATTAGGTCCGCAACGCAGCCGTTTGCCACTCTTCTCGCTGCGCCCCATCTGGAAGTTGTAGCGTGGCAGTTCCACCTCCTCGCCATTGAACAGCGCCGTCATCTGCTTGTTGAGCAACGGTATGTTCAGCGCGTGAAGGTGCTCGAAGTCGAAGTCTCCCTTCTCGTCGCGAGGTGTCTTGTCACGGTCGACGAAATAGTCGTCGAGCGACACCATCACAGGTCTTAGTCCATTGCACGCCAATTGTATCGACAAGCGCTTGCAGGTGGTGGTCTTGCCACTCGACGAAGGTCCGGCGATGAGCACCACACGCACGGTCTTTCGCTCAGCGATGTTCTCCGCAATCTTCGCTATCTTCTTCTCTTGCAGAGCCTCCGAGATATTGATTAGGAGAGGCGCGTGCCCCGCAGCCACCCCCTCGTTGAAGTCGCCCACCGTACTGATGCCCAGGATGTTCTGCCATCGGTGGTGCTCCTGGAAGATGCCGAACATCTTGTCCTGCTTGACCAGTTCGCCCAGCACGCCTGGGTTGGTCAGCGATGGGATACGCAGCAGCATTCCCTCATAATATGGCTCCAGCCCGAAGAGGTGTATGCTGCCAGTATGCTGTAGCAACGCCCCATAATAATAGTCGGCATAGCCGTCGAGGTCGTAATAGACGGTGTAGATATCGCCCGTGGAGCGCAGGAGTTTCACCTTCGAACTGGTGCCCCGCTCCTCGAAGATTCGCACCGCCTCCTCGGTGGTGCATTCATGCCTGCGGATGGGCATGTCGGCATCGATAATCTCCTGCATGCGTTTCCGCACGGCATCGACATCGGCCTTCGTGACCGGGTGCCCGATGGCCAGGTCGCAGTAGTATCCGTTGGACACGGGGATGTCGATTACCACACTTCCCGTGGGATAGAGGTCGTGCACGGCCTTGCAGAGCACGAAAAAGAGCGTTCGGGTATAGGTGCGGCTTCCCGACGAGCACTGAAGGTCGAGGTACTCCACATCGGAGTTGTGATACAGCCTGTAGCCCAGTCCACGGACACAGTTATTCACCTTGGCGGCAATAGGCCCAAAGGGCATTGACATCCCTATATTAGAAAAAATTTCAGAAAGTGAACTCCCAATGGGACAATCTACGTTTTTTTTGTTATTTTTGCAACGGATTCTTATCGTTTCCCTCATAGTATATGCTTTTTAGTGTTTTCAATGTGTAAAAGTAATCATAATTTCCGAAATAACATCACTCCGATAACAAAAATTTTAAGAATATGTCTATTTGGGTTATTTTGAAATGTTTGGGCTCACTCGCCTTGTTGATGTACGGTATGAAATCGATGAGCGAGAGCCTCCAGAAGATGGCTGGCCCCCAGCTGCGCCATGTTCTTGGCGCGATGACCACCAACCGCTTCACCGGTGTCCTCACCGGAACGTTCGTCACCGCTGCCGTGCAAAGTTCCACCGCCACCACGCTGATGACGGTCTCTTTCGTCAACGCAGGGCTTCTCACCCTCATGCAGGCCATCAGCGTCATCATGGGTGCGCACATCGGCACGACGGTGACGGCCTGGATTATGGCGCTCGGCTTCTCCTTGGAAATCACTAATTACGTCTTCCCAGCCTTCTTCCTCGGCATCATACTCATCTACATGAAGAAGCGACGCATCATCGGTGACTTCCTTTTCGGAGCGGCATTTCTCTTCCTCGGACTCGGCACACTGAAGGCCACGGGATTCGAGATGGCGGGTGACCCCGAGACCAGCGCTATCATCAACTCCTTCTTCTCCAAATTCAGCTCCCCCACGTTGTGGAACTCGTTCCTCTTCCTCCTCATGGGTACGGTGCTCACGCTCATTGTGCAGTCCTCCGCAGCCATCATGGCCATCACCATGATTCTCTGCGCCACAGGATTGCTGCACATCGACCAGGGCATCATGCTCGTCCTCGGCGAGAACATCGGCACCACCATCACAGCAAACATCGTGGCACTCAATGCGAACACACAGGCCCGTAGAGCCGCCCTGTCGCACCTCATCATCAATGTGCTGGGTGTCACATGGGCACTTATCCTCTTCAGGCCATTCGTCAGCATGATATGCCAGTTGGTGGGCTTCGACCAGGCCATCGCTTCCAGCGACCCAAGCTATGCTGCCAGCACAGCCAAGACCTCCATCGTCCTTGCCACCTTCCACTCGGTTTTCAACATCATCAACACCATCCTCCTCATCTGGTTCATCCGCTACATCGAGCGCTTCGTCTGCTGGCTCATCAAGCCTAAGACGGTGGTCGAAGACGAGGACTTCAGGCTGCATTTCATCTCTTCGGGCATCATGAAAACACCCGAGCTCTCCGTTCTCGAGGCACAAAAGGAAATCCAGTCCTTCGCTGAGCGCATGCAGCGCATGTTCGGCATGGTGAGGGAACTGCTTACCGAAAAGGATGAGGAGAAATTCAACAAACTCTTCAGCCGCATCGAGAAATACGAGGGCATCTCCGACAACATGGAGATAGAAATCGCCAAATACCTCGACCAGGTGTCGGACGCCCATCTTAGCGATGAGACCAAGGGCAAAATACGGTCGATGCTGCGTGAGATCTCCGAACTCGAGAGTATCGGCGACGCCTGCTACAACATGTCGCGCACCATCAACCGCAAAGTGCAGGGCAAGAAAGACCACTTCACCGACAAGCAATACGAGCACCTTCACCAGATGATGGAACTCACCAACAACGCACTCACGCAAATGAATGTGCTCATGGGTGGAAGAAAAGAGTCGTTCGATGTCAACCGCTCCTTCAACATCGAGAACGAAATCAACAACTACCGTAACCAGCTGAAGACACAGAACATCCTCGACGTCAACAACCACGAATACACTTACGCCGTGGGCACCATCTACATGGACCTCATCGCCGAATGTGAGAAGTTGGCCGACTATGTGGTGAACGTGGTTGAGGCACGCATGGGCACACGGCAGAAGGGAATCTGACGCCATGGACACCAGCAACATCAAAGTCATCGCCTTCGACGCCGATGACACGCTGTGGGACTGCCAAACCCATTTCGAAGCCGTAGAGCAGCAATACTGCTCGCTGCTCTCCAACTTCGGCGACACCAGTCACATCTCGACAAGCCTCTTCGCCACCGAACAGGCCAACATGGCCGAACTGGGCTATGGCTGCAAGGCCTTCACCCTGTCACTCATCGAGAACGCGGTGAAGGTGAGCCAAGGGCGCGTCGATGCCAATACACTGCTGCAGATAGAAATGCTCGGGAGAAGCCTCCACGCCATCCCGTCGACACCGCTCGACGGCGTGGAGGAAACACTGAGAGCCATCCGCGACACTCGCCGCTTCGGCATGTTGGTCTTCACCAAAGGGGAAATACTCGACCAGGAGAGCAAACTTCGCCGCTCAGGACTATGGGACTATTTCGACCGCGTCATGGTGGTGGCCGACAAGACACGAGCAAAATACCGGGAACTGTGCCAAACCATGGGCATCGACATCAGCCAACTCCTCATGGTGGGAAACAGTTTCAAATCCGACATCGAACCCGTATTGCGACTGGGCGGATATGCCGTGCATATCCCCTTCGAGGTCACATGGGCTCACGAGAAAACCGAGGAGTTCGACCACGACAAC
The DNA here is from genome assembly GCA_946184125.1 of uncultured Prevotellaceae bacterium. Classification (GTDB taxonomy): domain Bacteria; phylum Bacteroidota; class Bacteroidia; order Bacteroidales; family Bacteroidaceae; genus Prevotella. Next base: position 1,003 of record CAMHEL010000251.1, on the reverse strand, counting down.
CTCGCTCGCATCACTCATTTCAAACAGCTGATGGAGATTTTGAAATAGCAGAAGAGTTTTAGAAGTTTGGGAGTTTGAGAGTTTAGACATTAGTTCACTGATTCTCGAAACTCTTGGCTCATTTCTGTTTGCTTTCGAAACGCTTGGCGGGCGACCTAACGGTACGCCCCATGGTGGCTCATGTCTAGCGTCTAAAGTCTAAAGTCTAAAGTCTAATTCCTGGGGTCTAAGGTCTAAAAAAAAGGAACTACGACGAACCAATCGCCATAGCCCCTCATTCATTCAAAACTTAAAAAAAAGGTCACTTATTTCACTATTAACTTCTTCCCTTTTTGTTAATTAACGGCCCCGCTGGGCTTTAAGATTCTTTACCAAATTATATCATGTAATGCCTGTTGAAATTTCATTGTTAGCACTGCTTCCAGCATTAATCAGTTGCCCACCACTCGACGTGGCAGACACCCATGGTCAAAGCGCCGTGAGCGGAATGGAACCCGCTCCCGGCACGATGTCTTCTCTATAATCCTGGGATACCGCATCAGAACTCATCGATGCGATAGAAATGGATGTCACGAAGAAATCCTTCAAATATAATTCTGACATCATTGCCATAACATGCTGATCTTTGAAACAGTGCTAATCTTTAAAGAAAATTGCTGATCCTTACACTTTAGGCCACAAAGTTACAAAAATTATTGCATACATCAATCATTTTTTATAAAGAAGTTTTCTTAAAAGAAGTTAACTGCGGGTGGATACTCGTTTTTCCCTCCTGAAAAGCATGAAAATGAGAAGTTTTTCGCTTCTTAGGGGGGAGTAAAAATCAAAATTACGAGATATCGGAATAACGCTATAATGAGATATCCGAATAATGGTATAACGAAATTCCGAAATAAAAAGTTTGAGGTTTGAGGCCTATGATATAAGAACCTATCAACAGCCTCAAACCTCAAATCTCAAATCTCAAATCTCTTAGAACCTCACCACCATGAAGGCCTTGCTG
>CAMHEL010000250.1 GCA_946184125.1 uncultured Prevotellaceae bacterium | reverse complement strand
CGGCGTCGCGGCTGAAGCAGACACCCGTTGCCGATGTGTCGCCCATGTTGCCGAAGACCATGGCCATGACGGAAACAGCGGTTCCCCACTCGTCGGGGATGCCTTCCATCTTGCGGTAGAGGATGGCACGCTCGTTCATCCAGCTGCGGAAGACGGCGCAGATGGCGCCCCACAACTGCTCGATGGGGTCGTCGGGGAAGTCACGGCCGGTACGCTCCTTGATGGCCTTCTTGAAGAGGCACACCAGCTCCTTCAGCTCCTCTACGGAGAGGTCCTTGTCGAGCTTGATGTCACGTCTCTTCTTCACGCTCTCGATAATCTCCTCAAACGGGTCGATATCCTCTTTATTGACGGGCTTCATCTCAAGCACCACGTCGCCGTACATCTGCACGAAACGGCGATAGGAGTCGTAGACGAAGTGGGGGTTGTTGGTCTTCTTCACCATACCCTCGGCTACCTCGTCGTTCAGACCCAGGTTGAGGATGGTGTCCATCATACCTGGCATGGAAGCACGGGCACCCGAGCGCACGCTGACGAGCAGCGGGTTCTGGGAGTCACCAAATTTCGAGTTCATCAGGTCCTCGATGTGCTTGACAGCAGCCATCACATCGTCGTTCAAAAGGGCCATGATTTTCTCCTGACCCACCTGATAGTACTCATTGCAGCAGTCGGTAGTGATGGTGAAGCCCGGGGGGACGGGGACACCAATAAGGTTCATCTCGGCGAGGTTGGCACCTTTTCCACCGAGCTGCTCACGCATTTTAGCGTTACCCTCGGCTTTTCCGTTACCGAAGGTGTAAACTCTTTTCTGTTCGCTCATGATTGATTTATGATTTTCAAAAAAAAATATCTTTGTGATGCAAAAATACTGCAAAATCGTGTAACGCCAAAACTTTTTGGTGTTTTTTTTAAAAAATGCCTGTCGAGGGACGATGAAAAAATGATGTGCCTCATGGAGCAAAAACGGCTTAAGAAGCACAAAAAGACAGCCGAAACGCATTTTTTCTTACATTTTGTTCTATCTTTCGGCAAAAAAGCACTACTTTTGCAACGAAAATTTTTCAAGGTGGGTCCTAATGATTATGTCAAACCGATTTTTGATTTTTAAACGAAGGCAAAATGATAGTTGCAGAGGGCGCTTAGCGGGTTATGCAACCGATGCAACTTACACTTTGCACCGTATAAAGGCAAATAACGGCAGAAATGTAACTCTAAGAAATGCCATTTCATATCATCAAAACTTATTAGAGCACACCTTTAAGTAAGATAGTAATTTTATGTAAACGTCATCTTCTAAATTTTCAAATCATGAGGAAACAAGGATTAAAATCATCCTTACTGGCCGTGGCGCTGGCTGTTTTCAGCTCAGTGGCGGCCATGGGGCAATCGTCTGACACCCAAAAGACAGACTGGATGAAAGAACTCACCGACCGCGTCGAACTCCACGGCTACGCTCAGGGAGGCTACTCCTACGACAACGCTGGAGGAAAGACCACAAGCACCTACAACCTGAAACGGACGCTCTTCTGGGCGAAGGGACGCATCACCGACCGTTTCTCGTTCATGTTCATGCACGACTTCTCGAGCGTGGTGCAGGAGTACTATCTCGACTACCGCATCACCAACGACAAGGCTGCCACCGTGCGGCTCGGACAGTTCAAACACAGCTACAGCATGGAAAACCCGCTATCACCCACCATGCTGGAGCTCATCGATGTCTATTCACAGGCCGTGCTCTTCCTGGCCGGCGAAGGACCCGACCCGCTCAACGGCGTCAACTATGGCCGCGACTTGGGTCTGATGGTGTATGGCGACCTCTTCGACAACAAAATCCACTATGAACTTGCATTGATGAACGGACAGGGTATCAACCGCAAGGATGGCAACAGCGACAAGGACTTCATAGCCCATCTGGAATACAAGCCTACGAGCAACCTCAGATTCGTGGCGACAGGGCAGAAGGGCCGTGGCCATGCTGTGGGCACCGCCGCATGGAACCCTGGCGTGAAACTGGGCGACGACTACCGGCGCGACAGATACAGCGTGGGAGCGGAATGGAAGAGCAAGGAGCTGAACGTCAGGGCTGAGTGGCTCGGAGGCAAGGATGGCGATGTGGGAAGTATGGGCGGATATGTCACCACCAGCATACCCGTGGCAAAGGGGCTCGACATCGTGGCCTCGGCCGACTACTTCGACCGAAACACCGACATGGAATACTACCAGACGAACCTCACGGGCGGACTGCAGTACTGGTTTTTCAAGAAATGCCGCCTTCAGCTGCAGTACACCCGATGCATGAGCCATTTCACCGACGACTACGACTGGCTTCAGGCACAGGTGCAGGTGGCATTCTAACCATCACCTTTTCCCAACACTATCTCAAACCATAAAAATAAGTAAGATATGATTATCAAGATATTGCTCACCCTTCTTTTCCTGGCCGTGATGGTGGGCGTGGGAATCTACTCCCGCAAACAGGCTGGCACAGTGGAAGGTTTCGTTTTAGGCGGACGTGCCGTGGGCCCGTGGCTCACAGCTTTCGCCTTTGGCACCAGTTATTTCTCGGCTGTGGTCTTCGTCGGCTACGCCGGACAGTTCGGATGGAAATATGGCATGTCGGCATCGTGGATAGGCATCGGCAACGCTGTCATCGGCTCGCTGCTGGCATGGATTCTCCTGGGCCGGCGCACAAAACTGATGACCCAGCACATCGAGAGCCGCACCATGCCCGACTTCTTCGGAACGCGCTATGGCAGCGAGTGGCTGCGCGTGGTGGCGTCCATCATCGTCTTCGTCTTCCTCATCCCCTACACCGCTGGTGTCTACAAGGGCATATCAACGCTCTTCGAGATGGGATTCGGCATACCCTACGAATATTGCGTGGTGAGCATGGCGTTCCTCACAGCCCTCTATGTCATCCTCGGTGGATACAAGGCAACGGCGATGAACGACTTCGTCCAGGGCATCATCATGCTTTTCGGCATTGTGGTGGTCATTGCATCCGTGCTCAGTTCGCAGGGCGGACTGTCGGCTGCCGTCGAGAAGATGGCTTCGCTGCCCAGCGACAACGCGCCGGAAGTGAATGGCGGCTTCGCATCACTCTTCGGCCCCGACCCATGGAACCTCCTCGGAGTGGTCGTCCTCACCTCGCTGGGCACTTGGGGACTCCCCCAGATGGTGGGTAAATTCTACTCCATCACCGACGAGAGGGCCATCCACCGCGGCACGGTCATCTCCACTATTTTTGCCTTTGTCGTGGCGGGCGGCTGCTATTTCCTCGGTGGCTTCGGCCGTCTCTTCGGCACGCCTCCGACGCTGCCCAACGGACGCCTCGACTTCGACTCCATCGTGCCGTCGATGCTCATCACACTGCCCGATGTGGTGATTGCCCTGGTGGTGCTACTGGTGCTCTCGGCATCAATGTCGACGCTGGCGTCGCTCGTCCTCACCTCCTCGTCCACCATGACACTCGACCTCATCTACCGCGACAAGAAGTCGGCACCGGGCGAGGTGGCCGAGGGCTCTATCGATGACATGGTGTCGGAAAAAATCGAGCGGCGCAAGGTGGTGGTCATGCGGGTGCTCATCGTCTTCTTCATTGTCATCTCGCTGATGATTGCGCTCAATCCGCCCACCTTCATTGCTCAGCTGATGGGCATCTCATGGGGTGCCTTGGCAGGGGCCTTCCTCGCTCCCTTCATGCTCGGTCTTTACTGGAAGGGCGTGACGCGGGCATCGGTGTGGGCATGCTTTATTTGGGGTGTCGGCCTTACCGTGGTGAACATGCTTATCGGCAATCCCATCAACCCCATCAACTGCGGTGCCATAGCCATGCTCGGTGGCTTCGTCGTTGTGCCTCTGGTGAGCCTCCTCACTCCTGCCCTGCCCCGCCAGCAAGTCAACAAGATTTTCGAGTGCTATGATAAAAATGAATAGGAAAAGTAGATGATCTAAATCTTGAGTATAGAAAACGACGGCGGCATTTTCATACCGCCGTCGTTTCTTTCGATATTCTCCCTCGTTCCTCGCTTAGACTTGAGACGCTAGACGTTAGACGCTAGTTAGGGTGGAGAGTGGAGAGTTGAGAGTTGAGAGTTGAAAAGTGTAATTAGGCTTTAGACCGTGTGCCACAAAGCATATGTCTAAACTCCTAAACTCCCAAACTCCCAAACTCCTAAAAAGTCCTTAGACTTTAGACCGTGTGCCCACAAAGCATATGTCTAAACTCCCAAACTCCTAAACTCCTAAACTCCCTCAAAAAACTCCTAAACTCCCAAACTCCCTCAAAAAACTCCCAAACTCCTATTCTCCCTCATGCACATACAAAGGCCATCCGAGATAAGTCTCGAGGGCTTCCCTCAGGATCTCGACGACATCTGAGCGGCACATCGCCACATGATGCTCGAAGCCGTTCTTGCAGATATACTTCATCAATTTCTGAAGCTCCGCCACGCGTGTGACGGCGATGCATCCATCCATGCCGTAGGGCTCGTCGGTAATCTCGCCTTTCCCCAAGTAAGCCTTGATGCATCCCTTGGGGTCATCGGTGGAGATGCGGAAGAAGGTGAAGTCGCCCGATGTGACCTTGGCATAGACTGCCCCGAAGGTGTTGACCTTGCCGAGTGTCCTGCCGAGGACGCCGAGGGGACCGAGGCGCAGGTCGTTCTGCACAAACGACTTGGGGAAGTTGCCGCAATGGGTGCACACGCATTTGTTGCGGTCCTCGGCGAAGTTGTTGTTCCAGTCGAGCAGGGCTGAGGCGTTCCCCGAGGCGAGGGTGAGGGCATACATCGACACCGCACCGGCGATATCGGTCTCGCAGGCGGCGGGGATGAGCTTGTCGCTGAGCATCGACATGGTGACGCAGGCGGCGCATCCATAGTTCTGCTCCAGCGAATCCCAGCACTGGATGGCCACAGCCTGCACGTCGTTCACTTCTATCCATCGCTCAACAGCCACACCGAACTTCGCCACGAGGCTGAGTTTCTGGCGGTAGCTGTCGGGCACCTCGGCATAGTGTGCGATGCGCCCGCACATGGCGGTGAACTGTGGGTCGTCGTCGCCAATGGCCTGGGCTGCTGCGAGAAGCTCGGAGAGGTCGGCCGGTACGACGGTGATGCCGCTGCGCTGGAGCAGTTTCTCACTGGCGCGGCAGGTGTTGAAGCCGAGGGGCCGTGTGCCGATTTGACCTATCCGGCAATGCCTCAGGCCGTTGACCACACGACAGGTGGCGGCGAAGCGGTCGATGTCGCTGGCCAGCAACGGGCTGTGGATGGAATAGGTGTGCAGCGTGGTGTCGGTGAAGGGGATGCCGTATTGGTACAGGTTGTTGCATACGGAGATTTTACCGCAGAAGGCGTCGCGCCGACTGTCGAGGTCCACCTTGTCGTTTTCGTCGTCGCAGGCCTGTACCAGAACGGGGACACGCAGGTCGGCGTCGCTGATGGCATTGATGATGCCTATTTCGAAACCGAAGTTGGGAAGCGAGACGATGATGCCGTCGATTTCCTCGCGGTGCTCGCGAAACTGCTTGGCCACTTTCAGACCGTCCTCCCGTGTCTCGATGCTGCTGCTCCCGGTGGGGGTGGCGTCCTCGGGCAGGATGACATACTCATATCCCTGAGCGGTGATGGTGCTCAGCAACTGTTTCCGCACGTCGCGGGCCAGTTCGGAGTTAAAATAGGCGCGAGTGCCAATAATCACGCCAAAACAGGTTTTTCCGTTTCTCATTTGTAAAGGGTTTTTATTTTAAACTTTAGACGCTAGACTTTAGACGCTAGACTTTAGACGCTAGACTTTAGACGCTA
>CAMHEL010000249.1 GCA_946184125.1 uncultured Prevotellaceae bacterium | reverse complement strand
TTCGCCGATGGCCTTGAGTTGGTTGTCGCCTTGGTCGAGCAGTGCCCTGATGCGCGAGGGGAAGTACATCGTCTCGTGCTTGAGTGTGCTGAGGCAGTTGTCGAGCACGCTGTTGCACACATGCAGTTTGTCGTCCTCCATCTGGTAGCGCCTCACCTCATCCTCTGCGAGGTCGATATCCGTCATGATGCGCTTGTCGGTGTCAATGCTGGTCTTGAGCGACTGTATGAGTTGGTCGGCAATGTTCTGCAACTGCGAGGGCAGCCGCTCATCATCGTAGAAGGTCTTTTTCCTTCCCTCGACCCTCACCTTGGCGCTGTCGCCGGCATATCCTGCGAGCCGTTCTATCTCTGCGAGTTTCCACTCGTCGCTGCCTTCCGAGGTGAGCGCGTCGTTCATGGCCCTCACCCTCTCGAGGCAGAAGCGGTAGTAAATCTGATGCCGGTAATAGAGAAGCAGGTATGCCAGCAGGATGAGCAGGAAGAGGATGACAAGCACCACGATGGCCATGTATTTGTTCGACTGCGACTTCTGCATGATGCGGCAGGTCTCCTCAATGTCGCGGTCGGCCGACATTTCTTTCGACAGCAGCGTGTATACTTTGTTGTTGTATCTGTAGATGGCCCATTCGTGCAGTGCGAGGGCAGCGACGGCGATTTCGTTTCTCATCGATTTGATGGCATTGAAATCGAAGTTCAGTCCCTCATGGAACCATTGTATGTCGGCCTGCTGCAGCGACTTGTTGCTCTGCATGACCAGGGTGTCGCGGCCATTAGGTTTGACGATGCGATAGGCGTTGTTGAAGAGCCGTATGGCAGAGTCGGCACAGGCGAGCGCCTCCTGGTTGCGGTCCTCGATATTGCACTGATAGACACTGTCGGCGAACATCGTTGCCTTGCGGCTGATGCTGTCGAGCGGTGTCGCCCCCGCGTTCATGGTGGCGGCGATGGAAGTCATCAGTATGGCGAGCGTCCTCACCATGCCTTTTGGCAGCCGGAAGAAGAATCGGCTGCCCTCTCCCACCCTGCTTTCAACGCCGATGTCGCAGACGCTGAAGAGCGACGACATCTTCTTGTATTTCTCGATGATGCCCTTGCAGTTGACCAGTCCGAAACCGTGTCCTGTCGCCGCATTGGTTCGCTGCCTTCCGTCGTTAGCGGCATTGTCTTCGTTGAACGCCTTTTTCTCCACGCTGAAGACCTCCCCCATCTGTTGTTCGGTCATTCCGCGTCCCGTGTCGGCCACGCTCACCTCCACGAAAGTGCCTCCGTCGTGTGCGAAGACCTTGACGGTGCCACCTGCCTCGGTGAATTTGCGTGCATTGTCGGCCATGGTGTTGACCATGAAGAGCGTGAGTATGCGGTCGGCTTTCACCCATTGGCTGGTGGGCTGTATGTCGAGTGTGATGCCTTTCATCTGGAACCCCCTCCTGCTGTGCGCCACGATGTCGAATAGCGGCTGCAGCGGGAAGCTCTCGATGTGGAGGCTGAGTTCTCCTTTCCTCAGTTGTATCCACTGTGTGAGGATATCGTTGTAGTCGATGATGCGGTCGGTGAGTTCCGCCACGTAAGCATAGCGTTCCTCCCTGAGCTGCTGGTCCTCGCCCCCCGTCTCCAGCCGTCGTATCTCGTGGAGTATGCGGTCGATGTAAGGCGTGACCATGTTGACGAGCGACACTTTGGCCCTTTGTTCGAGGTTGAGTCGTTTGTTGTTCTCGATATGCCTGACGGCGACGGCCATTTTCTCCACGGTCTCCTCGTGCTGTTCGTTGAGCAAAGCCACATGCTGTTCTTTTTCTTTCTTCCACTGCTCGAGAGGTTTTAGCAGGGCGCCGATGGGGTTGCGCCTGGCCTCTCGGCGTCTGAGATAGGCGAAGAGAAAGAGGAGAGCGATGCCCAGCAGCATGAGGACGACGATGGCAGCGAGCATTCCATTGAGCTGACCAACCGCCTTGTGGAGCTGGTCGGCCCTCGACTGCAGGTAGAGGTCCTGTCGTGTCCTGTCTTGTGTCTCGATATAGTGGTTGCGGTTTCTATGCGACTCCACCTTGTTGTTGAGTGCGGCATAGGTGACGCTGAGCTGTTCCTGTATTGATGCGACGAGGTCGGGTGCCCTGAAGATGGCCGTATCGTTGTATAGCGCCTCGTTGAGGCACTTGAGCGACTGCTCGTAATCGCCGATATACCAGTAACACTGTGCGAGTGTTCGGTAGGAGCCGGCCGTCTGATACACGTCGCCGTACTGGTGGAAGATGTCGAGCGACCTCTGGGCGAAGTTGCCTGCGAGGAGGCTGTCGGGCATGTTGTCGATATTGAGGCTGCGGATGACGGCGTAGTTGTCGTTGATGAGTTTCTGGCCGAGAATGGGCACTTGCAGGTGCTCGCTCATGGCCTGCAGCGAGTTGGCCATCCAGAAGGGGTAGTTGTATTCCTGCGCGATGTTGTAGCACCTGATGAGGTATTCCATCTCGGCCTGGTTGATTTCCTCCTGTGTGCCCTGCGTGATGGAGCCCCCAGCTCCCACGTTGTAGAGGTAGTTGAGCAGTTGGGCTTCGTCGTCGAGTATTTCCCCATAGGGGTCGATGGCCTCGATGGCATTTACCGCCTGCTGTTCGAGACCCACATAATAATAATAGGTGGAAGTGACGATATTGAGTTCGGAGCGAGCATACGCCATCCGCTCCTGGAGGTGCTTGCTGAGCGAGGGTTCTTCGGCGATGCGTTTGAGTCTCCCGATCGCGCTTTCCCTGTAGGTGTAGAAGTCTTTGTTGAGTGACATTCGCTGGCATAGCCTCATCTGCTGGACGTCGGCCACGAGGAGCTCCACCTGGTTGTTGGTGACCGCCCTGACGGTGTCGAGCTGTCTGGCGGCGAGGTCATACATCATCCTTGCGATGCTGACGAACGCCTTGTGGTTGTACGCCTCGGCCTTCACCCCGTCGTCGCCGTCGGCGGCCAGGAGTGCCCTATTGGCATAGTAGAGGGTAGAATCGAGGTTACGGTAGTGGAATTCATAGGCCGTGCGGTTGAGTCCGTCGGCCTTGTCGCTGTCGCCGCCCCGGCATGCCGTGAGCAGTATTGCGGCAAAAAGAGAAAAAATAGAGATAAGGGCAAAGGAAAAGCGCCGCCGGCGTAGGATGCCGGCGGTGCCAAAAGTATTTCTTTTTTGATTAGCCACGTGCCTTGGCGATGTAGCCGAGAGCCTCGACGCACTTGTCGGAGATGGCTTTCCAGTCTTTTGCTGCCACCACCTCTTTTGGGAAGAGCTTCGAGCCCATGCCCACGCAGAGCACGCCGGCCTTGATCCAGGCGGTGAGGTTTTCCTCATCGGGCGAGACGCCTCCGGTGACCATGATGTTCGACCAGCGCAGCGGAGCCATGACATTCTTGACGAACGACGGTCCACCGACGTTTCCAGCGGGGAACACCTTTGTGATGTCGCATCCGAGAGCCTGGGCATTGTTGATTTCACTCACAGAGCCGCAGCCGGGGCTGTAGGGCACCAGTCGGCGGTTGCACACCTCGCAGATGGCGGGGTTGAAGTTGGGCCCGACGATGAAGTTGGCACCCAGCTGCAGGTAAAGAGCAGCTGTGGCGGGGTCGACGACGGTGCCCACGCCCATGATCATCTCTGGGCAGTTGTCCATCACCCATTTGTTGACCTCGGCGAACACCTCATGAGCGAAGTCGCCACGGTTGGTGAATTCAAACACCCTCACGCCGCCATCGTAGCATGCCTTGACCACGTTTTTCACCACTTCTGCATCGCTGTGGTAGAACACAGGCACCATGCCGGTCTGGCGCATGGCGGTGATCACCTGAACTTTATTGAATTTTGCCATTTTCTGTCTGTTGATTGAAGTTTAAATTATCTCTGCACGCGTCCAGAAGCGTCGCCACCAGCGAGGTTCTCCACTTCCTGGCGGGAAACGAGGTTGAAGTCGCCGGGGATGGTGTGCTTGAGCGCTGAAGCAGCCACAGCGAACTCGAGAGCCTTGCCCTGGTCGTCGGGATAAGTGAGCAAGCCGTGGATCAGACCACCCGAGAAAGAGTCGCCACCACCCACGCGGTCGATGATGGGCTGGATGTCGTAGCGCTTGCTCTGGTAGAAGTCCTTGCCGTTGTAGATGAGGGCCTTCCAACCGTTGTGAGAAGCGGAGAACGACTCACGCAGTGTGCTGACCACATACTTGAAGCCGAAAGTCTCCATCATGCCCTTGAAGATGCCATAGTATCCTTCTGCGTCGGTCTTACCACCTTCCACGTCGGCCTCTGGCTTGAAACCGAGGCAAAGTTGTGCATCCTCCTCGTTGCCGATGCACACATCGACATACTGCATGAGGGGTCGCATGATGCTCTGTGCCTTCTCCGAAGTCCACAGTTTCTTGCGGAAGTTGAGGTCGACGCTCACGGTCACGCCATGACGCTTGGCAGCCTCACAAGCCAGTCGGGTGAGCTCGGCGGCCTTGTCGCTGATGGCAGGTGTGATGCCGCTCCAGTGGAACCACTGTGCGCCTTCCATGATCTTGTCGAAGTCGAAATCCTCGGGCGATGCCTCTGCGATGGCGCTGTTGGCACGGTCGTAGATGACCTTCGAGGGGCGCATGGAAGCACCTGTCTCAAGGAAATAAATACCCACACGGTCGCCACCACGGGCGATGTAGTCGGTGTGAACACCAAAGCGGCGCAGTGCGTTGACGGCACACTGCCCTATCTCATGTGTCGGAAGTTTGGTCACGAAATAAGCGTCATGACCATAGTTGGCGGCACTCACGGCCACGTTGGCCTCGCCACCGCCATAGACCACATCGAAATAATCACTCTGAATGAATCTTTTCTGACCTGGAGACGAGAGGCGGAGCATAATCTCGCCCAATGTGATAATCTTTGCCATTTAACGAAAAATTGTTTGTTGTAAGAGGTTATTGTTTCTATTGTTTGTTTTTTCACGCACAAAAATACGGCTTTTTTTGCGAACTCCGAAATTATTAGCACGTTTTTTGCGAAGCAATTGCGTAAAGGATTGCGTTGAAAGGGGGAAAGGGGGTGTTTAGGGTTGAGAGTTGAGGGTTGAGGGTTGAGAGTTGGGAGCGGTTTTAATCTTCTTACAGGAAAATGGAGATATCCAAACTCTCAAAAATAGAGTAGTGAAATCATTTCGCTTAGGCATTGGTTACGATTTATTACAGTTTCCTAACTGATATATAGAGAGGTTCACGCCAAATGGTTAACAGAGAGAGGATAAAAAAACGCTTCGCTTAATAAAAAGGTAAAAAAAGTATAAAAAACTGATGGCTCACATGTCAAAACGCTTATGCTTATGAAAAACACCTTACGGTGTCTCAAAAAGGAGGAAAAAGGAAGTTACCACGAATTATGCTTTTCTATCACGAATTAGAGAGACTTGGCTTCCGCTTCGCACGTTGACCTTTGGTTGTCGAAGACCCACTGACCGAAGGGAGGTAATTTTAGAATTAGATGCAACTAAAAGAGAATTTGCAAGAATTGTATGTCGCAAGCGACGGAATTTTGCCTTGCCACTATGAACTAACTTATTTTTCTCCCTTTTTGAGACACCGCAAGGTGTTTTTTCGCTCTTTACCAAGGGTATATTGTTTTTTTTCTTTTTAAACCTTTTTCTTAAGCGTCAGCGGTTTTTAATCTTCTTACAGGAAAAAATAGGCATCCAAACTCATAAAAAGAGAGAAATGAAACCGTTTCGTTTAGACATTGATAACGATTCATAACATGAATATTAAGGGTGGGAAAGATCTTTCTTCTATCTTCAATCTTCAATTATGAATTATGAATTATGAATTTTCAATTGGCGTCAGCGGTTTTTAATCTTATTCGTGGGATACAATTAACATGAACATCACTGGCTTGCATTTGGCCAAACAAACAAGGGTCAATCAAGGGGAC
>CAMHEL010000248.1 GCA_946184125.1 uncultured Prevotellaceae bacterium | reverse complement strand
TTTTCGCGATACGATGCACAGACCACGCTTTACGTACCTGCCGCATCACTATCGCTCTACCAGGCCAACAGCCGGTACAACAATGTGGAGAAGATGGCTACGATTTCCACGACTTCATCATTGCTCAAAGTTCTCGACTTCCTCACTATCGACAAGAACAGCGGTCTGCAGCAGGGCAAATATGATGTCAGCCTGATTGACACCTATTGGATGGGCAATATCTTGGAAGCCAAGTCTGACCACCATCCGCGCTTGGCGGTTGAAGAAGGGGCGCAGTTCCACATCGGCACGCTCAGCATGCAGATGATAACTGATGACCAGTTCTGGTTTACCGACTACAAGTGGCAGAGTTTCATCAACCGAGGCACGGTTACTGTTGATAAGATTGACTTGGGTTGGTTAATGGGTCCGGAGCATTATTTTACACCAGCCTTCGATGTGCGCCTTAGTGAGCTTGTGCCCGACTTCCCCAACACACCCTATGCCTTCTACAGCTACGACAGTGGGGCACGTGCCGCAGGCAATTTCAATGGCACTTGGGTGCGTGTCGGAGCGGATGAGACCTTACGTGCCGGACAGGGCTATGCCTTCGTGAGTGCCAAGACGCCTATCCAAGGAGAATACACTGTCCTGCACCATTCTCCAACCAAGGGAGGCACCAACTATTTCCTCACCACCAACGACATTACGCTGCCCTTGCAACACTACAGTGGTGAGTTCGTCCACAACCGCAACTGGAACTTCATCGGCAATCCCTATCCCGCTTTCCTCGACATAAGGGGAGTGGACTACGACGGACCGATGCTGGTGCGCACCAACGAGAAGTGGAACGCCGTGAGTGCCCTCGACGATGAGTTCGTGCTCGACCCGATGTGCGCCATCTTTTTGCAGGCATCCGACGGCACCAACAGCATCACCTTCAGTGCCGCCCGCCGGCAGCATAGCGCCAAGTTCGAAAAGGGTGCCGCCGTCAACGGCCGTATGGAACTGCGCCGTGCTGACCAGAACGGTCACCGAGTGGTCTACAACCTGACATTGGCTAATGGCAACGAGGAGATGGCACGCACACGCTTTGTCATTAATCCCAAGAGCACGACGGGTTATGACGTGGGGCACGACATGCCGCAGATGCGCATGAATGAGAGCGAGTCGCAGACCCAACTCTACACGCTGGCCAAAGGATTGGCGTACGCCATCAACGAACGGCCATTGGATGACGGCATTGTCCACCTGGGACTCGAGGTGGAAGAGGCGGGCACTTACACCCTCTCGCTCAGCATCAAGGGCAACAATACTGATGATGTGTGGCTCATCGACAATGAGACGGGCGCACGTATCCAACTCAATGACCGGACGGAAGGCTATTCCTTCTCTGTCACCGGGGCAGGCACACTCCACCAGCGCTTTGTCATCGCCTTGGGCAATGCCGATCCTACCGGCATCAGTGACGTGGAGACCGTCAAGCCCATCCCTTCGTCAGGCATCTACAACCTTAGCGGACAGCCCGTATCTACACCTCAGCGTGGCATCTACATCAAGGATGGGAAGAAAGTCATCTGGTAATGACATAAAAACAGTATCACAAATTTAATATATAGCATCATGAAGAGACTATTCAATATATTTCTGATGGCCCTGCTGACGCTCACTGCCTTGGCACAGGAAGCAGAGACACATCGCCTGCGGGTGAAGATTTTGCCTGAAGGAGCCTTTTCTGTCAACTTCACTATCAATGGTCAAAAATATGACAACAGCACCGACCCCGTCATTGAGGCACAAGTACCCACAGGCCAGCAGGTAAACATTTATTATAGTGCCAATCATGGTAATTACTCTGTCTATGTATTGAAACAGTTGACGGAGAATGGTCTGATTGTGGATGTGGAGACAAGCAACAATCGTATTTCCTACACTATGCCCGACAAGGATGTGGAACTGGTGGGATTTTTTGAGTACGACCCCAAAGTTCCTAACTACCAGCCTGGAGGAGGCTATTGGGATCCTGAGACGGGTACCCTTATCTGCGACAATGGTAGCTACTCATCCTACAGCAACAATCCAGATGGGTTTAACTACAAAGAGGACAAAGAAAAGGTGGCAACGTATATTGTAGGAAACATAAGTGGTAGTTTCTCCTATAGTTGCAGCAATTTCCCCAACTGCGTCACGCTCGACCTGAGCCGCACCACCATCACGTCGATGTCTGTCAGTGGCAGTAGTTCCGAACTCAAAGAGGTGATCCTGCCCAGCACCTACAAAGAGTTCTATAAGGAGTCCATGAAGGGCGTGCAGCTACAGACGCTCGTATGCTACGCCATGACCCCGCCCAAGGTGTATGGGTCAACACAATATAATTCGGTAACAAAAGAGAGAGAATATATTGAACAGCAGGTGTTTTTCGACTGTCCCGACATGGTGGTGCGTGTCCCTGCCGAGGCAGTGCCGCTTTACAAGGCTGCCAACGGATGGAAGGACTTCACCATCGTGCCGATAGATGAGGGTTATGCCAACCTGAGTGTGGGCCTTATGGCGCAACCCAACAACGAGACTTTGAAGTTGTACAAGGACATGATGCTGCTGCTCACCAACTTGGGTACCGGACAGCAGAGGCGCCTCCTCGTCACCGGGCGCAACAGCTACGAGTTCCGCTACCTGCCGCAGAAGAGCAACTACAGCGTGTCGCTGCAAGATAACCGCGGCAGTGAGGCAGCCCGTATCGACAATATCTTCGTGGGGGAGCAGAACCAAATGGTGACAATGGGAGAGTTGAAACTTCCCCGCCGCCTCACACTTACGCTTACTGCTGACGGCAAGGCAGCAGATGAGAACGACTTCACCACCACTTGGCTGACTCCCTCGGGCAGCTATCTCACCAGCGGCACAATCCTTGACAACGTATTCGACGGACAGCAACTCCTTTGCCTCACCACTCTTGGGAGCAATCTGGCCAAAGACTACCTGCAGCCCGACACTTTGCTCATCACCATCAACGCACCCTATGACATTACACTTCCACTTGAGCGGCTGAAGATGATTCCAGCGACCTTCACCGTAGTCGATTCGCTCACGCATCAAGGCATCGACAAGGCGGTCATACAGGTGATGCATCAGTTGCCTGGAGGCGAGACGGGTGAGGTGAAGACACTCACCACCAATGTACGCGGCATAGCCAGCGGACAGGTGCTTGAGGCTCCCAGTGCCGTCATCGTCACCTCGCCCATGCATGGTTCGAAGACCCTACATGTCGATTTGGCAAAAAGCCCGAACCTGCGCGTCAGTTTCCTGCCTGCCAACGGCACTTGTGTGCAAATGAGCCATACCTTCCAGCCCGCCGTGGATGAGGGCATGACGGCGCAAGTGGAACCAGTCTATATCGAGGGACGCAGTCTGGAATATACCTTCACCGCCACGCTGCCTAATGGCACCGAGAAAGCCATCACCGAATACCTCACCAACTATCCGCTCTATACTTTCTATGATGACCTTCCCCAGGGCACACGTCTGCGTGTAGGCGTTTCCAGTGCCAAGGATGATTTGGAGCCAGTGGAGGCGGAAGTTGTTGTAGGCAGCGACAAGACGGTGAGTGTCTTGCTGCCTCTCGTGGAGCGTGGCAGCATTGTCGCCAAATATCTGAGCACAGAGAGCAAGAAGCCTGCCCTGCTGGTCATAGACGGGCAGACGGGAGAGGTGGTGCGCCGGATGGCGTTCGACACCGAGGCGAAGGCCATCACCATCAATTCCCTTCCCCATGGCAACTATTTGGTGGCTGCCATGTCGCAGGGTACGCAGTATGCCGGCATCACCACCAAGGCACAGTTGGAGCAGTATAAGGAGGATGCCGACTATGTGTGTGAGGAGGTCAGCATTAGTGACGGACACAATGTCAGCGTAAGTTTCGGCACAGTGCCTCTCTGCACCACACAGTTGGAAACCAACCTCATCGAGCGCCGCGCACAGTTCAACGCCATTCAGTCCAGCATTGGCTATTATGCAGGCATCAACGTGAAGGTGCAGTTCAAGGACATCACGACCAAGGCATACGACGGATACGGCGACCCCAACCTGCCAACCGACTGTAAATTGGAGGTGTATGTGCCCAAAGGATTGGGTCAACCCACTGCATACCGCTCCTATAGGCAGTATATCCGTCATAATAATGGGTCTCGTCCTGGCATATCAAGTGCAAATTACGCAACAGTGGAAGATGCTTATGGAAACACAGGTTACTCTCCTGGTTCGATTATGACGATAAAGGCCGACAGCCGCTGGGATGAGGCGGAGAACAAACTTACCATCGACTGGCCACATGTCAACGAGGGAGGTCAGATGTCGCTGAGCATGCTGCCCACGTTGGCTGGCTCGTACCGACCAGAGATTTACCTCACCTACACCCTCCACGGCAAGAAGATACGCGAGATGCTGGAGACCGATGAACTCACGGTCATCCGCTCAGGCATCAAGGTGCCGGAAACCATCATCAAGCCCTCTTTCATCGCTACTGGCACAGCCATGTATATAGACGAGACAGAAACTGCCTCCACCGAAAATGACAGGGCACAAGCACCCAGGAAGGCCTATTCTGTATCTGTAGCAAGACAAAATGATGTACCCAAGTACTATGAGGTGACTGTGATGGACGGCGAGCAGCCCATCGGCAAGGGCAACATCAATGCCAGTGGTGAGTGGAAGGTGCAGTGTACCTTGCCACAGCCCTATGCCCTGAGCAAGCACAACATCTATGCCAAGATTGCCTACAAGAATGGCATCAGTTACCAGACCGAGGCGAAGACAGTGACCTATGACCCCTACGCCATCGTGCCGCTTTCGGTGAGGATGTCGTTCTTCAACCATCATCCAGCACATTTGGTGAATACCGAAGTCAACTTCAACTTCGAAACGGGGTCGGCTTCACCTTCAGCCTATGGTTTCGACAACATCGAGGAGCACAACACCGACTTCACTTTCGAAATCAACCTGTCGAACAACGATACGACGAAAGTCTATGCCTGCGACCTTATCATCTTCACAAAGGGTCCTGAAGCCGAGGAAATCATCGTCCCTGCGCACTACAATACCCGTAAGAACCGGTGGATAGCCTACGAGAAGTTCAACACCCAATCGCTGCCCTACACCGTTGATGTGAAGCCCTATTACCACCATGATATCTATGGCTCACACCAAGAAGTCAAGGACATCATCAGCAATTATGAAGAAACTTTTAAGTTGAGTCCTGAGGTCATCCAACTTCAAAGGTCGATAGACCAGAAGTTGGAATTGATGCAGCAACAGATCAATGCCGGCAATGGAGATGCTGCCATGACTACCGGTGACGAGGTGCTGGCGCTGCTTACCCAAATGGCTGGCATGAGCGGACTGACGATGGAGTTGGCAGATGTGACAGAGGCCGATGAGGCCAACATGATGCCCGCCATCGACGAACTCATCAACCAACAGACCTATTTCGAGCGAGCCATGGGCGACAACGCCATTCAGTTCAGGGATATTGGCACCTTGGTAGAGGGTGTCGTCGTGGGACCTGCCACCGGCATGACCGAAATGTCTCTTCTGGCTGCCGGCTATGAGGCACTTCTGCTTGATGACGGCACAAAACTCTATGTGCGCACGCAGGCTGACAACAGCCTCAGCGTGGTCAGCCTCAGCGACAACTTGGCTTATACCTACAGTCCCAGTGCTGCCCGTGCTGCCAGAAGGATTGCCAGCGTGAGTTGGGATGAAATCAAGGCCAAAATCAATGAGTTCAATGAAAAATTGAGCACACTCAACGAATATGTCGGACAACTCTCAAACTGGGCTGATGTCGTTCTTCAGGCCGTCAAGATTTATCTCACCAAGTTGGGCAATGAGCATTCGAAAATCCTCAAGTGGTATCAGATTACCAAAACTTCCACCAAACTGAGCACGTTGGAGAAAGCTGCCATGAACGTCACCCGTCTGGGGAAACTTGCCGCCATCAATGCTAAGACAGCACTTGCGAGTAAGATCAGCACGTTCTTCAGTCATTTCAAGGTAGGCGATGGTTTTGGTACGATAGGTGGCCTCATCAGCCTTGTGGGCGACTACATGACCTTCAACAAGCA
>CAMHEL010000247.1 GCA_946184125.1 uncultured Prevotellaceae bacterium | reverse complement strand
AACTATGCTCTCTTTGTACTTTTAAAAGAAAATATTAATGTCGTTTAATATAAGTACCCAGCATCTGCTCATGCCCGTGTAGCGCATCAGCTCTTTCAAAGAGTAACTGGCATAACCAATAGGGGAGGTTGGTGTTGTTGGAAGAACCGAGAACCATCTGACGAACTTAATCCAAGCAATCACATAGTTCCCATCGTTGTTCTTTTTTGCATCAATGATGCCGTTTGCAATGAATTTGTTAATGTACTGGCGACTGAATCCAGAGAGATGAGCCGCTTCTCTTACAGAAAGCATCCCATGAGAGATTCTTGCTTTCCATTCTGCGTCCAAACTATCGTATGGATCGTAGAAGTGTTTCTTGTTATTGTATATCATATTATCAAAACCTGCTTTAGTGCAGGCATGATAATATAATGAAATCGGTGCAATGCAAACATCTACAAAAATCTGCAAATATCAGGTGACAACTACCCTCAAAATGAGTATCGGATATTTGCAGATTTTACCCCCTGTTTTTCGTACTTTCTACCGCAGAATGTGATGATTTTTATTTGCAGATTTTTGCAAACAGCTGATAATAAGATAGTTATCGTATTTGTTAAAATACTCTAACAAAACATTGTAACTATCTAATAATCAATGTGTTACATCTTATTTACCGATGCAGAAATGAGAGAAGATATTCTCCAAGGTTTCGCCTGGGGTGATGGCCCCTCCGATGATTTCTGCGAGGTGGTCGATGCAGAGGCGGAGGTCTTCGCAGAGGAGGTCGCCGCTGAGGCCAGTCTGTAGGCCATCGATGACGCGTAGGATATCGTCGTGGGCCCTCTCCAAAGCCTCGTAATGCCTTGCAGAGGTGACGATGACATCATTTTCGGTGATGCTGGGAATGTCAGCCGCCTCGTAGATAGCCTCTTCCAATTGGCTGATGTTGATGCCCTCTTTGGCACTGATTTCCACAACGGGGAAGTCGGTGGGGTGGGGGGAATGTTCTTCTTGGCCTTTGGGTGGCTGGGTGAGAGGATTGTATCGATGTTCACCGTTTTTGTCGATTTTGTTGACGATGGCGATGAGTTTTTTGCCTTTTGTCCTTTCGAGGATGTCCTGTTTCTCCTCATTGGTGGGAGGTTCGTCTGTCATCCAGAGCACGACGGTGGCCTCGTCGAGTTTTTGGTAAGTGCGCTCGATGCCAATTTGTTCGATGGTGTCGTCGGTATTCCGAATGCCTGCGGTGTCGATGAAACGGAAGGTGGCGCCATGGATTTGTGTGGTGTCTTCTATTGCGTCGCGTGTGGTGCCATGCAAGTCGCTGACGATGGCCTTGTCGTCGTGGAGCAGTCGGTTGAGCAGTGTGCTTTTTCCCACGTTTGTCTTTCCCACGATGGCCACTGCGATGCCTTGCCGGAGTGCTTTTCCCGTGGCGAAAGAGTGGGAGAGGGCCGCTATTTGTTGTTCGGTAGCCTTGGCGAGGTTGAGAAGGTCGCTACGGTCGGCGAATTCCAGGTCTTCATGGTCGCTGAAGTCGAGTTCCAGTTCCATGAGCGAGGTGAGGTGGAGCAATTTTTCCCTCAATGTGGCGAGCTGGCTGCTGAAGTGTCCTTTCAGTTGGCTCATTGCCATCTGGTGTGTGGTGGCATTAGTCGATGCGATGAGGTCTGCCACGGCTTCTGCCTGGCTCAAGTCCATTTTCCCGTTGAGGAACGCCCGTTGAGTGAACTCTCCCGGCAGTGCCTGTCGGCAACCGTGGCCGATGAGTTGTTGCAAGATGAGCGAGATGATGTATCGTGAGCCATGGCAGCTGATTTCTGCGGTGTCCTCGCCAGTGTAGGAACGTGGGGCGCGAAACAGTGTCACCACCACATTGTCGATGGTCTGACCATTGTCATCGCAGAGCATGCCGTAGTGCACGGTGTGGCTTGGGTAGTCGGCCAACCTGCGCCCTGTGGGTGAGTGAAACAAGGCATCGGTGATGCTGATGGCTTGAGCACCAGATATTCTGATGGTTGCCATGGCGCCTCCAGCAGCAGTGGCAAGGGCGCAGATGGTATCTGTACTTGTCATGATTGTTCCGGGGATGTTGGTTCTGTTGTCGAGTTGTCGACAGCATTGTACACTTTGATAGAAGTGAGGCCATTTCGTCTGCCGGCAATATAGTCAGGCAGAGAAGTTTTGTTTCTTGTGAATTGCGTTGCGAGGAGAGGCTTTCCTTTTTCCAGCCAAGCAGTAAAGAATTCATCACCCACTTGCAGTTTCGTGTTTTTAGCCTCTATCACCAGGAAACGTCCGCTTTCGGTCTTTTTTATCAGGCACTCTCGGTCGGGTTCCCATTGCAGCAGAAGGATAGTTCCACAGTCAATATCCCGTTGGGTGTTAATGCCCATCAGGAAGTCGGATTCGTGCATGTTGCTATGCTTCATGCAATAGTCCAGCCAGTTCTTATATCCCAGAAGTTTTGATAAGATGTCAAGTGTCGCTTCTCTGGCTTTGTGCTCATTAGGAATATATTGCCAAAGTCGTTTCAGTGTGCTTATGCTCAGTTTCTCATCTTTAGGCAGCAAGTCGATTAGGCATTGGAAGTCGCTTGGCGACTTCAGTTCCCTGCCCATGTGCCTTTCCACGTCTGCAATGAGAAGTGCTGTCAGTTGTTTTTCCATATCTTGTTGCATATCCCGCGCAAAGTTACGATTAAGCGAGCGGAAAGCAAAATAAAAACCGAAGTTTTTATTTTCTTTCCCGAGCGACAGTAACTTCAATGAAATTAGAGTTACGATTAAGCGAGCGGAAAGCAAAATAAAAACCGAAGTTTTTATTTTCTTTCCCGAGCGACAGTAACTTCTATGAAATTGGCGGAGGGGGACGAGAACCTATATCTTCACCCCACCCCCAGCCCCTCCCCGCAAGCGGCAGAGGGGAGCTCCTGACGGCTTTCGAAAAGGATGTCTTTCGAAAAGGATGTCTTTCGAAAACAACTTGTAGGGTCTTAGCTTGTCTAAGACCGCTGTATTATCGTGCAATCTTGCTTTTTCGGTCTTAGACGAGCTAAGACCCTACGGTGGCGCTGTGTGATGTCTTTCGTTTCCGGTCTTAGACGAGCTAAGACCCATTGTCATCTCTCTATGTACTACCACAACAATATTGTAAATAGGGTGTCCAATATGTTTTCGTATCACTATTGTGCGCGAAGCGGAAGTCAAATCTCGCTGTTTCGGGATAAAACAAAATGAACCAAATATGAACTGCGTGCATTCACCCTAAGGCGGAAAATCTTTCGTAAATTTGCGGTCGTTAACAAAAAATAACGAAGAAACGGGATGGAAACAACCAGAAAATATATAATTTTGCCCTGCCTGCTGGGAGAAATCCGGCAGAAAGAGCAAAATTACAGGAAGCCCAAGTCTTGAAATCGCCAAATTTCTAATAATTATGAAGGCTGAATGTAATCATTGCTCTCACCAGATTGTATATGCCAGCGAGGTCATGTACTTCGTTTCCCATATCCTATCTGCGTGGGGCATGTTACATTTACAGTTCATTCATAATTTGGTGTTTGGCGATACCTAAGACTTGAGGACATGTAAGTTATACAGGTCCTACGCTTCTTTGTGCAGTAATTAGAACCTATAATTTTTTTGTAATACTGATGGAACAAGACACAAGGAAATGCCCGTTTTGTGGTAAAGAGATACTTGCTGTAGCCGTGAAGTGCAAGTATTGTGGCAAATGGATGAATGAAATAGAGAAAGTCACGGCTTTGGAACCCAAGACCAAGAAATGCCCGTACTGTGGGGAAGAAATACTCACAGAAGCCAAGAAATGCAAGCATTGTGGGGAATGGCTCGACAATAGGGCGACTCCCCAGACGCCTATCACAGTGATAAATAATGTGGCAACTCCAGATTTGGTGGGGCTTGATGAACAAGGACTTGATGAATCAGATGGGGAAATCACCTGGATTTTGTACATTGAGGGATTAATCATAACGGGCGTGCTGGCATATACATACGACTGGAGCTTTTGGATTTCATACCTTGCATTTGCCGGCATCTGCGTATTCATGGGGATGAGCCAGATTGTCCGGGTCGTCGTCAGTGTAGGGTTTTCGGTCTTGTGGGGAATGTTAGCCTCTGCCATTTTCCCGTGGAGTTACGTCGGCATTCTCGCATTCTTATTATCTATCGTAATTCATTGGAACTCTATGATGAAAAAGATATTCTAAAACTATACAAATACTATTACTATGGAACAAGTAAAAAAATGTCCGTATTTCGGTGAAGAGATCTTGGCTGATGCCAAAAAGTGTAAACATTGTGGGGAGTGGCTGGAGGTAAGTGAACAGCCAGCAAGAGTGCAAACCCCTTATAAACAAGAGATTGGGGAAGAAGAAGGCTTCTTCGCCCATCATGTACTAAAAAACTGTAAACCGCTATTTCAGTTTTCAGGTAAATTGGGGCGGAAGGACTACTGGATAGGTTCTTTGGTCCTGTATTTAGTGTTCTTGGGCATATCGCTAAGCTTATTTTTCCTCTGTACAGGTGGATTCTTGTCTGGAGCAATGGTCAAGGGGGCATTCGCAGTAATTGGGATATTGGGTGTGTTATTAACCATTGTAGCCTTAGGAATGGCGGTCAGGCGACTTCATGACATCGGGAAAAGTGGATGGCTCGTCTTATTGAGCTACATACCTATAGCCAATTTCTACTTGCTGTATTTGCTGTGCAAGAGAGGGGTGGCAGAAAGTGGAGCGACGACCCATAAGCCTATAGACTATGCCTGTTGGGCAGCCATTCTGTTATGCCCCTTTTCTTCTATTTTCTTGGCAAGCAGGGCGAAGAAGCGTCCCTTGATGAACTGATGGAGCAGGCACGGGCTGAGGTAGAACAACTACGGGCAGAAGACCCTGAACTTGACGCTGCCTTGAAGGAACTGGCACAAGCAGGAGAAGCCGCTTTTGACGATGACGCAGACTATCATCTTATGCTTAAAGGTGATATATGGGGCGATGACGTCATCTTATCATTGAATGTGAAGGGGGATGAAGTCACTGGCACCTGTAACGACCTGACCTCAGGAGAACAGTCCGAGGTAACCGGCGAAGTGTCTGACAGCGACGGAACGCTGTCGATTAATGCCTCAGGGGCGATGATTACTTTAAGCCCTGACGATGTTAATGATAAAGTATACCATGGTGTGCAATATGCTTCCACTGCGGGTGGCGGAGAAGTTTCCGGAGATTTCCAAGTGTTAGTGAAGACAGAGAACAATAATGGCGAGAGTGCCTCTTCACAGCAGGGGAGTCCCCAACTACTTACGGTGCAGGATGTGGAGTATTGGAACAATGTGGAGCCACAGGGCGGCAACACTTATGAACCTACCAATATGCTTGACGGCAATCCTTCAACGGCTTGGGCGGTCCATCTTGACAACGCGAGTTTTGATAGCGACAAACTTTATGGCCCCATATTTACTGTCCGCTGCAAGAAACTGTCGCACATCGTCTTGCGAAATGGCTATGCCAAGAACGATGCCTCGTTCGCAAACAACTCACGGGCCTCGCGTATCATATTCTGCAATGCAGACAACGTAAGTGACGAGGATGAGGACGCCTCCTACCTCTACGAGGGTGTCGTGAAAGATACGCCTGCTCCACAAACACTATCAGTTAGGGGCAGTGCCAATCAGGACATTCGTCAGATACAGATGATTTTCCCCGTCGATGGTCTCCGTCGGGGCGCCAAGTGGAATGACCTTTGCATCTCTGAGGTGGAGTTCTGGGGCTGGGAGTAAACAGTCGTCACTCATTCCTACAGGGATTGCAGCAAAGTGATGAAATTATGACAGAAGTCCAGCAACTTTTTCGCTCAAAAGTTTTGTCGTAACAAAAAGATTCTCTATCTTTGCGGCTGGATATGGCTTTGCCATCATCCAATAGACATACCGAAAAGCGAAGCACGTGCTTCATTCTCACCCAACGGGAACCTGAGAAATTCTTGGCCGCAAGGCCTGTTGTTGAAGGTGGGGAATGTTGTACAGTTGTTTCCGCGCTTACAGGCGCGGACTTCTGTCATATTCCACCTTCAAGGTTTTCTCAGGACCTCCGTTGCAG
>CAMHEL010000246.1 GCA_946184125.1 uncultured Prevotellaceae bacterium | reverse complement strand
CCAGCAGTTCGTTGATGGGCGAGGCAAGCATCTCGATACCGGCCTTGATGATGACCAGGGATATCAGTGCGCCAAGGATGCCGTCGAGTGATATGTTCCACAGGAGCATGATGCCAGCCGAGGCAAGCGTGGTCAAGGTGATGACTGCATCAAACAGGGCGTCGGAACCGGATGCTATAAGGGCATCACTCTTCAATTGTTCTCCCTTCCGCTTCACATACTGTCCCAGCACCAGTTTCACCACGATGGCGACGACGATGACGATGAGCGTGGTCGTGGTGTATGCTGGTTCTGAAGGGTCGAAAATCTTCTTGACCGACTCGATGAGCGAGGTGATGCCTGCCGACAACACGATGACGGCTATGATGATGGCACTGAAATATTCGATGCGTCCGAAACCGAAAGGATGCTTGTGGTCGGCTGGGCGCTGGGAAAGTTTCGTACCGATGATGGTGATGACGCTCGACAGCGCATCGCTGAGGTTGTTGACGGCATCCATCACGATGGCCACAGAACTTGCCATAACGCCTACGGCTGCCTTGAAACCGGCCAAAAGGACATTGGCGATAATGCCTATCCAACTGGTCCGGATGATCTGAGAACTACGATTCATATTGAAGTGCGATTTGTCGATTTCTTAGTCTGGGCAAAATTATGTATTTCTCTTGATTCCCACAAATATTTGCCTACAAAAAAAGTAAACGCCTCTAATCGCCAATTTTTTCGAACTCATCCTTTCGAACTCATCGTGTAGAGACTCCATGTATGGTGTCTCCGAAAGCCCACTCCGAATTTGAGAATGATTATGGTTTCGAGATCATCTTCTATTTGTGCAATTTGTGCCATTCGAAAGCATGAGCGATGCCTTCGGTCACATCATGATCCCGTCCATGAGATAGGCGATGGCGCAACAGATAATGGCAACAGGAAACAGACCCGCGCCGCGCCAAGCGGCAACAAGCCCTACTGCAAGGGCACAGACACCCGAGACTGGCGACAACGTGGTCTCGACTATAGCGGGAAAGGTCATCACGGCCAGCGTGACATAAGGCACGTAATAAAGAAAACTGCGCAGGAACCTGTTGCGTATCCTACCCTTGATAAGTGTCATCGGCAGGATGCGGATGAGGTTGGTGGTGGCGATGGCCAACATGATGCAGATAATCATCTCACGCGTCTCCATCTTCAGTCTCTTTTATGGGTTTGAGCCATGCGGCTGCCAATGATATGAGCACCGTCAACAGGATGGTGCGTGCACCGGCGCTCCATCCGCTGATGACGGGGGCAATGGCACATAGTCCGCTCAGAACGAAACTGGCCATTACGGCGTAGAGCACATTGCGGTCGGAACGTGAAGGGGGCATGATGATGGCGATGAACATTCCATAAAGGGCGACACTCAGGGCCGACATGAGGGCGGAGGGCAACATGCCGCCGGCTATGATGCCTGCTGCACACCCCGACGCCCAGAATATAGTGGATATCAAGGCGGCGGAATAGGTGTAGGACGGGGGCGTGTAGCCGGGGTGACTGACAGAGATGCCGAAAACCTCGTCGGTGATGCAGCAAGCCATCAACACACGGTGATACCATGGCGTGACAGGGGAGATTTTCTGAGAGAGGGCAGCACTCATCAGCATATAGCGAAGGTTGGCGACAAGACTCATGCCCACCACCTCGATATAGGCGGCATTGATGGCTACCAACGTATAGACACCATACTCTCCGGCTGAGGCACGGGTGAAAAAACTGCTCACAAAACCAAGGGATGCTGTAATGCCCGCCTTCTTGGCGATGATGCCGAGAGAGAAGGCTACGGCAAAATAGCCCATCGCAATGGGTATGCCATCGCGAAGACCCTTGGCAACCTCACTTCTCATAGCCGTTGAGGCCATTTTCGCATCCTTCTCTTTCTTCTCTTCCATCTGTTCGTCGAAAACGGGGACAAAGGTAATCGAAAAAAATGGCCTGACAAAAATAAAAACCAATTATCCTCTCCAATTGAGCATACCTATCATAGGAGGTCGGGTCTCCGAACCCGACAAAGATTGTCCTACAGGCAAAAGAACGTCCGAATATAGTAAAAGGTCGGGTCTCCGAACCCGACAAAGATTATCCTATCGAAAATGGATGCCCAAATGATAAGGAGCGATTGTCGGTTTCGCAGTTTCGCAGCCCCGTGCTCCTTAATTCCTCATTCCTCATTCCTCATTCCTCATTCCTCATTCCTCATTCCTCATTCCTTCTTTCATCAGCCATGCGAACCCCTTGGCGGTCCTTTCGTCAGAATGCTGGAAATGGTTGCCTGCGTTCCATTCCAAGACCGTGCTGACCTCCTGCATGACCAAAAGATCGTGTTGTCGGCGGATGCAGTCGCCCACCTGTGCCATCAAGGCATTTCTCGTCTTTTCCTCCTTGTCGCCAAGGCTCAGATAGATGTGCGAAGCCAATGGCTTGTGGCTCTCGGCGTATTTCACCCAACCTGGATACCACACGGATGGCGAGACAGCGGCCACACCATCGAAAACTGGGGTCTGATAACATGCCCAGAGGGCAAAAAGACCGGCGAGGGAATAGCCTCCCAACAGACATTTCATGGTAGCACTATCGTAAAACTGCATCTTTTGCAACTCTGGCATCAACAGGTCTTTGACATACAGCAAAGTGCTCTCAGCCCCGTCGCCAAAGGGCGTCTTGCCAAAGACCGGTGGTGAAGGCCAGGGCGTCAGCTGGCTCGCCCAGTCACTCACTTCGAAGGCGACAAGAGAAAACGGGATGTCGGTCATCGCCTTGATGGCCGACACCTCGTTGTCAAGCAGTTCCAAGTCATGGTCGTCAATAGGTTGTATCAACAGATACTGCGGCTCACCAACCTGCACGACATGGCACTTTCGCCCTGCTATCTGTATCGTCTCGCTATTCATCGCTTTTGCCTGCTGACATACCCCTTGCCATTGCATTTGTCGCAAGTGACCAAGTTGATGTCTACTTCACCGTCATTGACGTCTTTATACCCATCGCATTGGGGACAGAGCTTGACAGGGCGGAGATAGTCTGCCGACACCCAACCGTCTCGTTCATCGCCGCCCCAT
This sequence comes from uncultured Prevotellaceae bacterium, assembly GCA_946184125.1. Taxonomy (GTDB): domain Bacteria; phylum Bacteroidota; class Bacteroidia; order Bacteroidales; family Bacteroidaceae; genus Prevotella. The sequence goes on along the minus strand of CAMHEL010000246.1, from coordinate 3,079 downwards.
TCCAGAGGACCTTGTACCAAGCAGAAACCATTCTTCTTCTTTCCGCAATTCTTGACGACATCTCCTTTCGACAGTTGACGCTTATGGTCGGTGTCGCTGTCGTAGACAGGGTAATTCTTTCCGGGGCCAGTGCGTACATTAACATAATTTCCAGTACATACATAGCCATCATTCTGGGCATACGCTGTCAACATGACAAACAGCGATATCAAAACAATTGATAGTCTTTTCATAGATGTTTATTTTTGGTGGGTTTTGTTTGGTTTCAAATATTTAATCACGCGGTGGAGTTTTTCTGACTCAGTAATGTTCAAGGATTTCCCGGGCTTTCTCCTTCCTCTTGGCCTTAGAGTTTTTCTTGGGAAACAGTTTGCCGATGGCTTTGCCCACAAGGGCGAGGAGGTTGCCGCCGCTGGAGGGGTCAATGGCGAGCAGTTGGGCATCGGTCTTGTCGAGCTTCACCATATTGCTGATACGTTCCCCGAGTCCGTCATCCTGTCTTTTGCCGAAGACCACCACTTCCTTCATCCCCAGGTATTTGGACAAGAGAAACACAGTGTCGCGCACCTCGCTGAGTTGGAGCAAGCGGCTCTCATAATTGAGGTGCGAGAGCAAGATGCTCTTGCAGGTGTCGGGCAAGGAGAAATAGCCCAGGGAGTCGGTGACATCGACACCCACGCTGCTGTGCACACTCACGCTGCTGATGGGCTCGAGCGTCTCCACATCGCACACCACCAACCGACGCTGTGCCGACATAGAGACAGACAGTAGCATCAGACTTATTAGAAGGACAAACCGATTCATGCAAACAAAAGTAGATGTTTTACTATTGCGCACCAAACTTTTTCACACTAATTAGAATCTATTACCACACCTTTGCACAGCTTCTTTGCGTCAATTTTAGATACATCAAAGCCACACCTATTGATGCTGGAAAGAAGTTTGCCATTATCATGGATGATGCACCATGGCACAAGAGAATATGAATGAAATTCTTGGAAAACGGTTTTCAGTCCATTTCTTTGGCTATATCTTGAACGAACGACGGACTTATACCAAGGATATTTGCCACGGTGGAAGGTGACTGTCCTGCTTTCAACAAAGCCACGACCGACTGTCGGCGCATGTTATCCATCTGCTGCGCCTGTTCTGCGATTTGCTGCGCCTGCTGGTCTAATTGCTGCGCCTGCTGGTCTAATTGTTGTGCCTGCTGGTCTAATTGTTGCGCCTGCTGGTCTAATTGCTGAGCTTGTTCATCAATTTGCTGTGTCTTTTCAGCAATTTCTTTACTCATCATCATGATTTCCGTGTCATGCTTTTCTATGATGGAGTAATATTCATCCTCCACATTCATATCCTGACGAATATGAGCGTCGGCGGTCGCCATAAGCAACCTATGAAGGATGTACTGCATGTCGGCGTCATCGTCATACAGTTGGTCCTCGAGTTCCAGCATTTGCTGATTGTCAGGACATTGATAGGTCTGGTCGAAGATGCTCAGCACCTTATAGAGACGGTTGTTGATTACACCATTGAGCCGTGGAATCTGCACGATGATGCTGTCGTGAGTCAGACTGTCCACAAACGCATTAGGAAGGCCTTTCGACACGAGGTTTCCATTGTAGTCGAGGGGCTGGTGCTTGACGTAGAGTACGGGCTCCTCGATGTCGCCTACTTTGTGGCCAAGCAGATACACTGCCACCAGCGGCAGAGCATGTTTGTCACGGCCTTTTCCTACAACGTTCTGTGGGTTCTGATACTGCACGCCAAGATATTGACGGAAGCGAAGTGTCTCCGTCTCCAGCCATGTCTTCTGGAGCTCAATCAGGATGAGGTGCTCGTGGTCATCATCGTCACGCACGGTGGCTCCAAAGTCAATGCGGAATATGGAAACCTTGTCGCGTTGGCTGTTGGTGTATTCATGAGGGCGCACCTCCACCTTTACGATGTTCTGTTTGAGCAAGGCCGAGAGGATGGTGCGGGCTATGCGCTCATCTTCCATCAGGTATTTGAACACGATGTCGTAAACGGGATTGGCTACTATCATGGTGTAAGTGTTTATTTCTATCTGTTAGCTATCATCATACAAAGATAGAAATTCTTTTTGTTACTGCCAAATTTTTGCGTTTTTTTCAACCTGCAATACCACAGTTCGAAAGGATACCACTCCAGAGCCAAATCCTCCGCGCCTCTGTATATCATCTTGCTTGTTGGCCATTCTGCATGAGCAAGGCAAAATTCCGTCGCTTGCGACATACAATTCTTGAAAATTCTCTTTTTATATATATGAGCCCACTTTAAAAAGTCCGAATTCTTTGCCGAGAGCCGTTAGGCACTCCCCTCCCATCAAGGGGAGGGGTAGGGGTGGGGTCTGTAACTTATTGATTTTTAGAGCTATTTAATCCATCTATCATTATCTCTCATTAAATGGTATGGGTGCGTGAGCTTCGCCTGTCGCTCTTTGTCCACTTTTTAAAGTGGACTCATATATATAATTCTAAAATTACCTCCCTTCGGTCAGTGGGTCTTCGACAACCAAAGGTCGACGTGCGAAGCGGAAGTCAAATCTCTCTAATTCGTGATAGAAAAACAGGTCTTCGACAAGTCTCTCTAATTCGTGATAGAAAAACATAATTCGTGGTAACTTCCTTTTTCCTCTGTTATCAATTTTCAATAGTAAAAATCTTTCGAAAATAATCCCTCCGTATCAACGGCGCCCCAACGGGGCAACCTGCTCTCAGCCCAGGGCAACGCCCTGGGGTTTAATACAAGCACAAATCAATCGCCCCGACGGGGCAAAAGCCTTTGAAATTCAATCTTTTGCACCTTTTGTGATGCCTCCATTTGCCAGTAATAAGATTAAAAACCGCTGATGCCAACTGACAATTCATAATTCATAATGCATAATTCATAATTGAAGATTGAAGATAGAAGATAGAAGATAGATCTTTCCCACTCTTAATATTCATGTTATGAATCGTTATCAATGCCTAAGCGAAATGATTTCACTACTCTATTTTTGAGAGTTTGGATATCTCCATTTGCCTGTAAGAAGATTAAAAACCGCTGACGCCAACTG
>CAMHEL010000245.1 GCA_946184125.1 uncultured Prevotellaceae bacterium | reverse complement strand
CGTATACAAAGCAGAAGGAAAGTTTTGGGTTAACAATCATGCTCATATTTTGAAGCCGAAAAAAGACGATTATGATTATATGGCCCATGCATTGGAGGCTGCTAATTACCGTAATTATATCACAGGTTCTGCACAACCAAAACTTAGCCAAGAAAATCTACAAGCAGTCAAAATTCCAGTTCCCCCTCTCTCCGAGCAGCAATCCATCGCTACCTACCTCGATACCAAATGTTCCGAGATAGACTCCCTAATCGCCATCAAGCAGCAGAAAATCGAGACGTTGAAGGACTACAAGAAGAGCGTGATATACGAGGCCGTGACAGGCAAGATAACTGTTTAAGGCAATTGATTTTATAATAATGTAGTATGAGTGAAATAAAATATATAGAACCTCAATTGGAGTCAACTCTCTATTCTGATGTATGCCAGATTATTGATGGTGCACGGAGCAGGATTGCAACGTATGTAAACACTGAAGCCTGTCTTACGAACTGGTATGTTGGCAGGCGTATCAAAGAAGATGTGCTCTATAACAAACGGGCAGAATATGGCAAACAAGTGGTCAAAAATCTATCCATTAAGTTGACGGAACGTTATGGAAAAGGTTGGAGTGAGAAGAGTTTGCGACATTGTCTCCGCAGCGCGGAGACTTTCTCAGAAGAAGATATTGTCTCCGCAACGCAGAGACAATTGACTTGGACACATCTGAAAAGTCTGATGTATATCAAAAACCCTCTTGAGCGTTTGTTCTATGCCCAGATGTGCAGTGTGGAGCATTGGGATACGACACCCCCGACAGAAATACCTGCTCACGGTGAAAGGCACACTATTGTTTAACGAACTGACAAAGAATTAGATATGGAAGACCTAAAGGAAAGAAACTTTGAAGCCGACATCGAACGATGGCTCTTGAATGAAGGTGGCTACACCAAGGGCGACCAACGCACCTATGACAAGGAGCGGGCGATTGACATGGCCACGCTAACCTCATTCCTGGCTCTGACGCAGCCGAAACCCTGGGAGCGCTACGTACGCAAATACGGCGACAAGGCCGAGGCACGGCTCTACCAGGTGTTTCAAGAGAACGTGGTGCGTTATGGCCTGATATGGGTGCTGCGCAACGGCATCGACGACCTGGGCATCAAACTCAGGATGTGCTATTTCCGTCCGGCATCGGAACTGAACGAGGAACTGATGCTGAAATACCGGCAGAACATCCTTCAGGTGACACGACAGTTCGCTTACTCCACCCAGAACCGCAACACCATCGACATGGTGCTCTCGCTGAACGGCATCCCCGTGGTGGCACTGGAACTGAAAAACCAACTCACCGGACAGAACGTGGAGGACTCACGTCGGCAGTGGAAGAACGACCGCGACCCAGTAGAACTGCTGTTCCATGCCAACACCCGCATATTGGCCTACTTCGGCGTGGACCTCTACGAAGCCATCATGGCCACCGAACTGAAAAAAGAAAAGACGTTCTTCATGCCCTACAACCAAGGCAGCGGCGGCGCAGGAAATGTGGGCGGGGCGGGAAACCCCGGGCTGGATTACAAATCCACCCCAGCTGACGGCGACTATGCCACGTCGTATCTCTGGAAACGTGTGCTGCGCCGTGACATGCTGCTGAGCATCCTGCAACGCTACATCTCGCGCCAGGAAGAGGAGAAAATCAAACTCGTCCGCGACAAGCATGGGAAAATCAAGGAGAAGAAGGACATTTCTGTGAAAATCATTTTTCCACGTTACCACCAGTTGGACGTGGTGGAGAAACTGATTGCCGACACTGAGGCGAAAGGCAGCGGACAGAACTACCTCATCCAGCACTCGGCAGGGTCTGGCAAGTCGAACTCCATCGCATGGCTCACCTACCGCCTCGCCTCGCTGCACGCTCGGGCTCGGGCGGATTTGCAATCCGGCCGCACTGAGTATAAGGATTTTCAATCCGCCAATACCGATTCACAATCCCTCTATCCTCTCTTTGATGCCGTGTTTGTCATCACCGACCGCCGTGTGCTCAACGCCCAGTTGCAGAGCACCATCCTCGGCTTCGACCATATTGAGGGGCAGATAGAGACCATCACCGACAAAGACCCTTCGACCAAGTTGCGTGACGTCATCAACGAGGGTGCCGCCCGCATCGTCATCTGCACGCTGCACCGCTTCCCCGTCATCTATCAGGAGGTGACATCGAGGAGCGGCAAGCGCTACGCCATCATCGTGGACGAAGCCCACAGCAGTCAGAGCGGCAAGAGCGCCGAGAAGGTGAAGACGGCACTCGCCGACACCGACGAGGCTTTGCGAGAGATGGCCGAACTGGAAGAGAAGACCGAGGAAGAACTGGAGAAGGAGCGCGACAGCATGATGGAGGATTTGTTGGCACAGGGTCAGCACTCCAACCTGTCGTTCTATGCCTTCACCGCCACCCCTAAGCCCAAGACACTGCAGACCTTCGGCGTTCCCATTATCGCTCCGTCGGATTTGCAATCCGACGGCACCGAATATAAGGATTTGCAATCCGATGGGACACAATATCGGCCCTTCCACATCTACTCGATGCTCCAGGCCATCGAGGAGGGCTTCATCAAGGACGTGCTGCTGCAATACACCCCATACAGCGTGACCTACGAGATAGAGAAGCGCATCTCGCAAGACCCCACCTACGAGGAGACACCCGCCACGAAAGCCGTGAAAGCCTTCCACGACAACCACCAGCACGTCATCAACCAAAAGACGGAGATCATCGTGGAGAAGTTCCGGCAAATCACCCTCAATGCCATGAAGGGACAGGCCAAGGCGATGGTGGTGACATCGAGCCGTGCCCATGCGCTGCGCTATTTCCTACAAATCAAGAATTACTGCGAGGAAAAAGGCTATACAGACGTGCATCCGATGGTGGCTTTCTCCGGCAAGGTGAAATACGAGGAGGAGGAATACACCGAGACACAACTGAACAGCACCGCCGACCTGCACATCAGCGAGGAGCGGTTGCCGCTCTACTTCGCCAGCGACATGTACAACATGCTGGTGGTGGCCGACAAATACCAGACAGGCTTCGACGAACCGCTGCTGCACACGATGTTTGTGGACAAGAAACTCAAGAACGTGAAGGCCGTGCAGACGCTGAGCCGCCTGAACCGTGCCCACAAGGACAAAGAGGACACCTACGTGCTGGACTTCGTCAATGCCCCTGAGGACATCAAGAAATCCTTCGAGCCCTTCTATACGGCGACGGAACTGATTCGTCCCGTGGATGTGAACGGAGTGTATAATTTCCGCAACGATATAGCGCAGTATCATCTGTGGAGTCCATTGGAAGAGGATGCCATCTACAAGTTGGCCATGGGGAGGAGTTCGGATTGCAAATCCTCACGAACAGACAAGAACAGGTTGGGCAAACTGAGCAATGCGTTCAAGCCCATCGTGGACCGCTTCTTAGACCTCGACGAAGAGACCCGCTTCACCGTGCGCTCTCTGGTGAAGAACTTTGTGCGCTTCTATGCCTATATGGCACAGGTGGAGCGCACCTACGACCGCGATCTGTACAAGACCTACGTGTTTTGCGACCTGCTCTATCGCCTGCTGCCCAAGACTCCCCACGAGAAAGTGGACTTGAACAAGCAAATCCAACTCATCAACTCGCGCATCGAGGAGGGGAAGACGCAACAAATCGTATTGGAACGCGGCCAGGGAGGCATCAAGGGCGAGAACGTGAAGGGTGGTGGCAAACCCGACGAGAACAAGGACCTGCTGTCGAATATCATCGACAAGGTGAACCTGATGTTTAAGGGTAATTTCTCGCCTGCCGACCGTGTGATAGTGGAAGCCATTTATGATAAGTTGAGCACAACGGCGGCGAAGAAAAAACTGACCAAACAGGCCAAGAACAATGACCCGAAGCAGTTTGCCGAGAGCATTTTTCCTGAAATCTTTGAGCGGGCCGCCCAACAGTGCTATGACGACAGCGTGGGTGCTTTCGACCGCCTGTTCCAGAACCGCGAACTCTACAACAGCATCATGACGCAGATGGCCGACCTGATGTATCAGAACTACCGGGCAGAGGGCGACACGCTCATCTTCAACCCAGAGCGGTTCAAGGAGAAGATCATGCCCACAATCGAACGGGAGTTCGCCGTCTTCAGGATGATGCCGAAGAGCAAGGAACAGATTGCCGACGACCTTGTGGCACTGATTTCCGCCCGCACCACCGATGACATCGACGGCGCCAACGACGTGATACAGAACGCTTTCAACCGCTTGTATTGCAGTCCCACTAAGGTGTCTCTCGTGGATAAGAAGCAGCATTTCAACACCCTCGTCACCCGCTTCGAGGTGCTGTTGAAAAAGGTGTATTACCTGAAAAATCGAACAGAGATAGTAAGCACCAAAATCGGTCAGGAGGGCACCATGGCCACACTCGCCGACTGCATCTTCCAGACGCCGTGCCTGAAGCGCCTGAAATACTCCGACAGCGATGCCGACAAGAAGTTCAGCGAATACCTGACCATGGTGCGCGACTGGCGCAACGACCAAGCCCACAAGGCCCCTACCGCCACGGAGCAGGAATGCGACTTCGCCATCAACGTCCTCACCACGATGTATCTTTTCGTCGTCGCTTTCGGAATAAGGACAAGAGACATCGAGCAAAGTGAGACTGCATACAAGACAGATATACAAGAGGAACATGACATGGCTGCTGAACCGGGTGTAGATGAATAATCCAACATCCGAGATGCTTTTTCCAACAAGGCTATGAAGTCATATCTGGAAATACAAGTACCCATCCAAAAGATAACCCTTGGATTGAAGGACTTGGGAATGCGATGGTGGGTATTACTAAAGATACGAAAAACGGGAAAAACGGGAAAAACAAGATAATCAATAGAAAAAACGATTTTTCTTGATGCTGTACCATGTTTTGGTGCAACTTACCCGTAATTTTGTAACCCTAAACATGAACTTTAACTAAAAACATACGCCTAACTATGTCGAAGTCACATATAGGAGAGATTACCTGTCCCCGATGCTATACCAAGGGCGAGTTTGAGGTGTGGGACAGTATCAATGCAGACCTTCATCCCGATTTGAGGGAGAAACTGTTCAGTAATGAATTGTTTGAATACACCTGTCCGCTCTGTGAGGCCCACATCACCATGCATTACGGAACATTGTATCATGACATGACCCATAAGTTCATGCTCTTTTACGACTATGCCAAGCCAGAAGACTTCGACTATTCCCCCCTAGAGATGCCCAAGGGCATGGGATTGGAAGGATATACCTACAGGGTGGTATTCGGCCTTGCACGTCTGAAGGAGAAAATTCTCATTCTGGAGAATGGACTCGACGACTTGGTCATAGAGCATATGAAATATATGACCAGTCATGTTATCATGCCAGAGATATCAGAAAAAGGCTACCATTTGCTGTTCAACCGAACGGAAGAAGCCACCGAGGAGTTCCCTTTCGGCACCATCTATTTCTCCTATGTTGACCCTGGGCAAGAGAAAATATTCACCATCCGCTTTGGGCGAATACAAAAGAGCTTTCGGGGTTTACAAAACCAATACCGTCATTGAAAAAGGAACTTGGATGCTCGCCGGCATCATGGTCATTTTCTGCGTTCTTTGCGCCTGGATGATTTCCTGATGAATGCAGAGGACCCATACGACAAGAATCTGCATCGATAATAACTGATGAGCATCTCGGAAGAGTCTATGATAAGTTGTTTCCTGAGCATCCGTTGGCTCAATGCCGAAATCATATCAATCTGGTCATCGAGCAATAAGGTTGATCAATGATGAACAATGGGAACTGACTTTCTTTTCAATAGGCTTCAAAAGGGCTTCTAATGCCCAAAAACCGTTTCACCTTAGAAAAACAAAAAGGGGTGTGTCAAAAAGAAATAACTTGAATACAAAACTTACAGATTGTAAGGAAAGAAAAGAAAGGCCAGCAGCTGTCAGTCCAGGGCAATCGCCCTGGGTATAAGGCAGAGAATCCACATCGCCCTTTCTTTAACAGGCCGTCACAATGACTTCAAATTGTAAATAACGGTAGTGCAAATCTTCATTTTGACACATCCCCTTGATTTTCAAGTGACTCCCGCGGGATTGGCTCCGCCCATCCCTACCCAGCCACGGGCTGGGCAACACCAAAGAAGAGACCTCAAACTTGAAAGTAAACTTTCGTTTGAGGTCTCTTCTTTGGTGACT
>CAMHEL010000244.1 GCA_946184125.1 uncultured Prevotellaceae bacterium | reverse complement strand
GTAGCCATCTCTTGCCAACACCAGTTGCGAGAGGGCAATCTCCTTCATGCTGTTGGCCTAAATCTCCCAAACTCTCCAAAATTTCCTCCTCCTCATTGTTTTTGGTGAAAAAAATTGGCGGTTTCATTAAAAGTGCTTACATTTGCAACTTGGAATAAGAACCGAATTCATTACGACCAATCACACAACCAATGTCAGTAGCAGACAGCATTGTAATTATCCCGACCTACAACGAGAAAGAAAACATCGAGAAAATCATCCGTGCCGTTTTCGGCTTGGAGAAGCGATTCCATATCCTCGTAATCGATGACGGCAGTCCCGACGGCACAGCAGCCATCGTGCAGCGCATGATAGACAGTGGCCTGTCTGGTCGACTTCACCTCATCGAGCGCTCTGGCAAGTTGGGACTTGGAACGGCCTACATCACGGGTTTCAAGTGGGCGCTGGCCAACGGATATGAGTACATTTTCGAGATGGACGCCGACTTCAGCCACGACCCCAACGACCTCCCACGCCTTTACTCTGCCTGTCACGACGAGGGCTACGACCTGGCCATCGGCTCGCGCTACGTCAGCGGTGTGAACGTGGTGAACTGGCCCATCGGACGCGTGCTGATGAGCTATTTCGCATCCTATTATGTGCGACTCATCACGGGGTTCAAAATCCACGATACAACGGCGGGGTTCAAGTGCTACAAGCGACGCGTCCTGGAGACCATCGAACTCGACAAAATCCGTTTCAAGGGATACGGTTTCCAGATTGAGATGAAGTTCACCGCCTATAAGATTGGCTTCCGCATCAAGGAGGTGCCGGTGGTCTTCGTCAACCGCCGCGAGGGAGTGAGCAAGATGAGTGGCGGCATCTTCTCCGAGGCGTTGTTCGGGGTGATGCGGCTGCGATGGGATGGTTGGTTCCGTAAATATCCCCCCCTGCCACGATGAAAATCGAGCAACTTCGGCAAATCTTCGGACAGTCGGCGCAGTGCTCTGCCTTGAACCATTGGCTGGAGAAAGGCAAGGGCTATCTGTGTCTGCGTGGCCTGCAGGCCTCGGCGGCGCCATTGCTCTTTGCGGGCCTTGCCACGCGCAGGAGCACCACGATGCTTTTCATCCTCGAGGATGCCGACACGGCAGGCTATTTCTATCACGACCTCACCCAACTGATGGGGCAGAGCGACGTGTTCTTCTTCCCCTCATCATACCGAAGGGCTGTGAAATACGCACAGCGCGACGATGCAAGCGACATCTTGCGTACAGAGGTGCTCACACGGCTGTCGGCTGTGGCATCAGGTGACGTTGACCCTGCGAAACCCACCTACGTGGTGACCAGTCCCGAAGCGCTGAGCCAGTTGGTGGTGTCGAAAACCAAACTGGCCGACCGCACGCTCTCGCTCCATGTGGGCCAGACCATAGAGCCCACAGCCGTAGGGCACATGCTGCGCGAGCTCGGCTTCCAGATGCAGGACTATGTCTATGAGCCAGGGCAATACGCACTCCGTGGCAGCATTATCGACGTCTATTCCTTCAGTTGCGAGCACCCCTTCCGCATCGACTTCTTCGGCGACGACATCGATACCATACGCACCTTCGACATACAGACGCAGCTCTCGCGCGAGCGGCGCGACCAGGTGGAAATCGTGCCCCAGCTCAACGGCACCGAGGAGAAGATGCCTATCACCAACTTCCTTCCAGCCGGCACCATCGTGGTTTGCGACGACCTGGCGTATGTGGCCGAGACCATCGGGCGCATTTACGACGAGGGCTTCTCCTCGCAGGCCGTTGCCGAACTGACGGAGGGCGTCGCCGACGAGGACAGGGAAGCCATCATCCGCCAACTGCGGAGCGATAGCCAACTGGTGAGTGCTGAGCAGTTCGCCGAGGGCATCGCAGCCTTCAGGCATATCGACACGGGAAAGCGCAACCCGGCCAGCGGCTCCACGACCATCCGCTTCGATATGTCGCCACAACCCCTCTTTCACAAAAATTTCAACCTTCTGCGGGAGACTCTTGTCGACTACCAGAAACGGGGTTACAGACTCTTCGTCCTTTCCGACAGTGCCAAACAGCTGCAGCGACTGCGCGACATCTTCACCGCCGAGGATGACGACGGAAACCTGCTGCCCGCAGTGGAGTTCACCGATGTCGACAAGACGCTCCATGCCGGTTTCGCCGACAATGCTCTGCGCATGTGCCTCTTCACCGACCACCAGATATTCGACCGCTTCCACAAATACAACCTCCGCTCCGATACGGCACGTGCTGGCAAGATGGCCCTGACGATGAAGGAGTTGCAGGAGATGGAGCAGGGCGACTACATCGTGCATGTCGATTTCGGCATCGGACGCTTCGCAGGACTGGTGCGCGTGGCGATGGGCAACAGCTACCAGGAGTTGATACGCATCATCTACCAGCGTGGCGACACCGTCGATGTGTCCATCCACTCGTTGTACAAGATATCCAAATATCGCCGCTCATCCACCGGTGAGCCTCCGCGCCTCAGCACGCTTGGTACGGGAGCATGGGAACGCATGAAGGAGCGGGCGAAAAAGCGCATCAAAGACATCGCACGCGACCTCATACGGCTCTATGCACGGCGGCGGCACGAACGGGGATTCGCCTTCAGTCCCGACACCTATCTGCAGCACGAGCTCGAGGGAAGCTTCCTCTATGAGGACACTCCCGACCAGCTGAAGGCGACACAAGAGGTGAAGGCCGACATGGAGAGCGAAAGGCCCATGGACCGGCTGGTGTGCGGCGACGTCGGCTTCGGAAAGACCGAGGTGGCCATACGTGCTGCTTTCAAGGCCGTGGCCGACGGAAAACAGGTGGCTGTCCTGGTGCCTACCACCGTGCTCGCCTTCCAGCATTACAAGACGTTCAGCGAGCGGCTGCACGACTTCCCGGCGAAGGTCGATTATCTGACGCGTGCACGTACGACAAAGCAGATACGCGAGTTACGCGAAAAACTCAAGGAGGGACAAATCGACATACTCATCGGAACGCACAAGATTCTGGGAAAGAACGTGGCGTGGCACGACCTGGGGCTGCTCATTATCGACGAGGAACAGAAATTCGGCGTCTCAACCAAGGAGAAACTACGCACCTTGAAAACCAACGTCGATACGCTCACCATGTCGGCAACGCCTATTCCACGCACCCTGCAGTTCTCGCTCATGGGGGCACGCGACATGAGCATCATTCGAACACCACCGCCTAACCGCTACCCGGTATATACCGAGGTCACCACATTCAGCCAGGACCTGATAGCCGAGGCGGTCAACTTCGAGATGAGCCGCAACGGACAGGTGTATTTCGTCAGCAACCGCATATCAAGCCTGCCAGAAATCGAGGCCATCATCCACCGGCGTGTGCCTGATGCACGCGTGGCCATAGGACACGGACAGATGAAGCCCGAGGAACTGGAGAAGGTTGTGCTCGGCTTCATCAACCACGACTACGACGTCCTCGTCTCCACCACCATCGTGGAGAACGGTATCGACATTCCCAACGCCAACACCATCTTCATCAACGACGCACACCGCTTCGGACTCTCCGACATCCACCAGATGAGGGGAAGGGTGGGGCGGTCCAACCGCAAAGCCTTCTGCTACCTGCTCGCACCGCCGAAGTCACTGCTTCCTGAGGATGCCCGGCGGCGGTTGGAGGCCGTGGAGACGTTCTCGGAACTGGGCAGCGGATTCAATCTCGCCATGCAGGACCTCGACATCCGTGGGGCGGGCAACCTCCTCGGCGCTGAGCAGAGCGGATTCATGGAGGACCTCGGATACGAGACCTATCAGAAGATTCTCAACCAGGCCGTCACCGAACTGAAGAATGAGGAGTTTGGAAGCCTCTTCGAGGAGGAACTGAAAGCGGGGCACCAACTCAGTGGAGATGACTTCGTGGAGGACTGCTCCCTCGAGAGCGACCTCGAGATGTACTTCCCCGACTATTACGTGCCGGGAAGCAGCGAGCGAATGCTCCTCTACCGCGAACTCGACAACATCAACAGTGACGCGGAACTTGCCGCTTACCGCCGCCGACTGGAGGACCGATTCGGAAAGGTGCCGCACGAGGGAGAGGAACTCATGCAGGTGGTTCCCCTGAGGCAGTTGGGCAAACGATTGGGGTGCGAGAAAATCCTCCTCAAGCAGGGCAAGATGCAGATGCAGTTCGTGAGCAATCTCGAAAGCCCGTTCTTCAAGAGTGCCATCTTTTCCAAGGTGCTTCATTTCGCCAACAAGCAACTGCGACGCTGCGAGCTCAAGGAGAGCAAGGGGCACAACATCATGCTCATCTATCACGTCAAAACGGTCGGCGAGGCGGTGGCGCTGCTACACGACATTCTCAACGAGGAGGTGATGACCAATGCTTGAGCGCCATTCCACTCTCATCCTGCTCACCATTGTCGCCTATTTCATGGTGCTTATCGTCGTGAGTCGACTGACATCGCGACGGCAGGACAACGACACTTTCTTCCGGGGCAACAGGCAGTCGCCGTGGTATGTGGTGGCATTTGGCATGATAGGGGCTTCCATCTCGGGGGTCACTTTCGTCAGCGTACCGGGCATGGTGATGGGCATCGACATGACCTATATGCAGACCTGTCTGGGCTTCATCTTGGGCTATATCGCGGTGGCTTTCATCCTCCTTCCGGCATACTACAACCGCCGTATCACCACCATTTACACCATCCTCAGCGAACGCCTGGGGCCACGCTCCTACAAGACCGGGGCGTCGTTCTTCATCCTGTCGAAAATGACTGGTGCGGCGGCACGATTCTATGTGGTATGCATCATCCTCCAGCATTTCGTGCTCGACGGGCTCGGCATCCCCTTCCCCGTCACCGTGCTCATCATGGTGTCGCTCATCTGGATTTACACACGCCGGAGCGGCATTCGCACCCTGGTGTGGACCGACACCCTGCAGACGCTGTGCATGTTTGCGGCATTGGTCATGATTATCGTCAGCATCGCCTCGTCGATGGGGATGAGCGTGGGAGAGGCGGCTAAGGCGGTGGCAAGCGATAGCCACAGCCGCATCTTCGTCTTCGACGACCCCATGTCGAGGCAGTATTTCTGGAAACAGTTTCTCAGCGGTATCTTCATCGTGGTGGTGATGACGGGCCTCGACCAGGACATGATGCAGAAAAACCTGACGTGCAAGTCGTTGCGCGATGCGCAGAAGGATATGTGCAGTTATGGCGTGGCCTTCGTACCTGCCAACTTGCTTTTCCTCTCTTTGGGTGTGCTGCTCGTTCTTCTGGCCGGTCGTCAGGGTGTGGCATTGCCCGATGCCGGCGACGACCTCCTGCCGATGTTCGCCGCCACAGGACGCCTCGGCGAGGGCGTGCTGGTGCTCTTCACGCTGGGCATTGTGGCAGCAGCCTTCTCAAGTGCTGATTCCGCCCTCACCGCACTGACCACCAGTTGTTGTGTCGACCTGCTCCAGCGCCCCGCCGATGAGCGGTTGCGCCGCCGTGTCCATATGGTCATGGCGGTGGTGTTCATTGCCGTGGTGCTGCTCTTCCGCCTCGTCAACTCACCGAGCGTCATCGATGCCATCTATGTGATGTGTTCCTACACCTACGGTCCGCTGCTCGGCCTCTTCGCCTTCAGCCTGCTCACCCGTCAACGCACCAACGACCGCATTGTGCCATGGGTGGCATTGTTATCGCCATTAATCTGCTTCGCCGCCGACATGCTGACTCAGCAGTTCACCTCCTACCGCTTTGGTTACGAACTGCTTATGCTCAATGGCGCCCTCACCTTCGCAGGCCTCTGGGGGGCGAGGAAAATTCATAATTCATAATTCATAATTCATAATTGTCAGTGCACAATTCATAATTCATAATTCACGGTGCATAATACATAATTCACAATGCTCTTGACGAGAAGAGGTTCAATCTGGGGGAGTAGATATTCAATCAAGGGGATCAATCAAGGGGACAGGTTTTTGACGGAATTCTCAAATTCCATCAAAAACCTGTCCCCTTGATTGATCACGCTGAGTTCGAATGGGATGTTGATGTGGAATTCCTTTCGAACTTATCCGTAGGGTCTTAGCTCGTCTAAGACCGACCGAAATCATACTTTTATGTAATTCCTCTGTCGCCCTCTATATATCTCTCAAAGTTTAATAATCTCTTTTCCCCTTTCTCTCGTAAGCCTTCCTTCCGTCTCCTCTTTTCCCTCCCCAAGATACAACTCTCTGTGTCGCTCAGTGTCTCAGTGCCTCTGTGTTTTAACTCTCTCAATCTCTGTCCTCTCCCA
>CAMHEL010000243.1 GCA_946184125.1 uncultured Prevotellaceae bacterium | reverse complement strand
AAGTGATGGATAAGTTCGGCTTCCAGGACGGCGAGCGCATCGAGCACAAAATGATCAACAACAGCATCGAGCGCGCACAGAAGAAAGTTGAGGAGAACCATTTCGGTATCCGTAAGCGCCTTCTCGAATACGATGACGTGATGAACCAGCAACGTAAGGTCATCTATGAGAAGCGACGCCATGCCCTCATGGGCGAGCGCATCGGCATGGACATCGCCAACCTCTTCTGGGACCGCGTGGTGAATGTCATTGACAACAACGACTATGCCGGCTGCGAAGAGATGTTCATCAAGCTCTTCTACATCGAGTGCCCCTTCACCAAAGAGGAGTTCACCGACATGAAGCGCGGGGAACTGTATGAGAAAGCATACGATGCCGTCATCAAAGCCTTTGAGGAAAAGATGGACAAGCTGCAGGAACTGACCTGGAGCGTGATAAAAGATGTCTATGAGCAGCAAGGGCAGATCTACCAGCGCGTCAATGTCCCCATGACCGATGGCCATGGTATCATGCAGATTCCATGCGACCTGAAGGAGGCTTACGACACTGAGTGCAAATCGGTGGTGAAACAGTTCGAGAAAGTGGTGATGCTCCACATCATCGACGATTGCTGGAAAGAGAACCTGCGCTTGCTCGACGAGCTGAAGCACAGTGTTCAGAACAGCGCTTCTTATGAGCAGAAAGACCCCTTGGTGATTTTCAAGATAGAGAGTGCAAAACTCTTCGACCAGATGGTGGATGAGATGAACACCCGTATGTCGGAGATACTGTCACGCGGCAAACTTTACCAGCCCGAGGAGCCCCCTCAGCAGGCACAACAAGCCGCAGCCCAGGCCCGCCCACGCCGTCTCACCGAAGCAGCCCCCGAGAAGCACAGCCAGCGCTTCCAGGAAAGCAAAGGCGACGAGATGGTGGACCAGGGACAGAAAGCCGCAGCGAGCAACGACACACGCTCTACGGCGAATCAGCGGACCCAGCCCATCAGGAAGGACAAACTGCCCGGACGCAACGACCCCTGTCCCTGCGGCAGCGGCAAGAAATTCAAGAATTGCCACGGCAGGAACCTCGTGTAAGACAAAATGAGAGATACCCGCAGAGGGTTGCGACTATTGTCACCTCTACGATTCCCTAAGGGAAAAATAGTACAGCTTTTTAAATAGTGAAGGAACCTTTGGAGTTCCGCCTGCTAAACATCAGCGCCATCGGGAAAATGCATGATTTTCCCGATGGCGCTTTTTTTCTAACTTCGCCAAAGAACCACCCAGCACTCTTGACTTTTGTCTACTTTGTTTACCTCTTTAGTATTGGATATTTCCCCTTTCTTGGGGACAATATGATGAGTTCGTATTTTGCTTTCGGAGACACCATATAACGATGGTTTCGCTTTGAGCTTTCGGAGACGCCATGCATGGTGTCTCTACACGATGAGTTCGGATAATAAATAATGAAATTCAGACTAATTTTCAAAAAGGCAAAAAGAGCGTAACTTATTCGCCTAATGAAAGATTTGCTTCTAATCTGTTACGTTTAAGTAATAATTTGTGTCAATTCAAACAAAATTCAATCATTTTAATTTCATTTTTTGTCAATTATTTGTTGACACAAAGAAAATTTGCTATATTTGCATCAAATTACGCGAAAAAAAAACTGTCATGTTTCCATGCACTTGGAAGGGTTACCCCTCTTTACAGGTTTATTATGGCAGTTCTTGTTAGAAGAGAGCCCATATTTGCGGCCTTCAGAATATTGGCGTAATCTATAAGTCGTAGAGATTTTAGATTTTAAACGCAGCCACCCGAATAAGCAGCAAAAGCAGAGCGAAACTATTTTTGTCTATGCCGAATTGCGAATGAGGAAAACACATCGATTATAACTATATGCTATTATAGAAAATGAAAAATAATCTTTTCAACAATCTTTATCCTGTTTGCAGGCCTACTTTATACAGTGAACCTACAAGCTCAAGATGAACCAGCCGAGCAGACCCACGCCCATTCCACATCAAGGATATGGAAAGGCTTCGATGTGAACACCGTATTGGGCAATAATGCTTATGCCACCGAAGGAAAGAAATTCTTCCTCTATAATGTTGGCTTGGCCCGATTCATCATCGAAGGCGGCAACTGGGGAATGGAAGGCAGGTTATTCCATGAGGATTTCGGTCGCCCGCTGTTTCTGATGAATAACGGGTTTATCAAGAGTGGTATCACGGAGCAAAGCACATCGACAAAAATCATGTTTGGCTGCAATGTACCTGGTGTTTCAAAACCAAATTCAACTTGGAATGATTACCAATAGTTTAGTTTCACCGTCTTGATGGATGTCGATTCCAGATACCTGAAGAAATGGGATTTCGTTCGCGTGGAGACCGACGCCGATGCAGAAACCTACACCTATTACATGAAGGAAGTCATGCCCCAGAACACCCCTAAGACTTATCATCTTGGTGCCGCATGGGGCGAGTGGCACGCTCCCGATGGCAGGGAAAACGGTCAATTCGTCTATCTCGATGCCGACCGTTCATGCTGGACGACCGGAGAAGTGGAAGGTGTCGACACCAAGCTGTATGTAGAGGGCGACTCTATCGCCATCAAAGAACTCTATCAGTGGCGCCTCATCCCAGAAGAAGAATTCATCTCAGTGCTCAACGATGATGTTGTAGGCATCAATCCCAGCATCTCGAGTCTTGTGCCCGACCGTGACTTCCCTCGCAACAGCGACAATTTCGAAGGTCACTGGGTGATGGAAGAAAAGGAAGGAGCCGACTATTGCTTACCGGAAGACGCGGTTTCACCTTCGGCATTTACAAGAACGGTGCCAAACAAGATAGAAGCTATCCCAATGAGCCATGGAACAAGCCCGTCCGGCTGAAGGCACTTTTCAACAATTTCGCCAATGCCAAGTATTGTTATCTCAATTTCGAGGGAATAGGCCGCACCTACACATCGTTCGTTGTTCCCATGCCGGGATGGTATCAGGTGCAATGCTACGGCTTCGTACAAAGCGACAACAATCATGATGCCTATTTATTTGCCAAGGTTGCCAGCAACGACGAGACCACTCCCCGTGGTGGCGAGTCGCGCGTCAACCTGAAGAAAGTGGCACCAGGAACTTTTAATGACAAAAACGTAGAGGACTCATGCGTCCGTGTAGGCACAGAACTAACCCTTAATGGCGAGAAATACAAAAACACGTTGTGGATCTGTGTCACTGATGAGCAATTCAACAGCGGTAACGATTTGCTGAAAACGCTTCAAATAGGAGTTGGTAAGGACGAGGCCACCCGTAGTACCAAATCAACAATTAATAATGTTGCCTGCTATTATGACACCGATTGGGTGTGCATCGATGACATCCGTGTGTCCTACATGGGTCTGGGTCCAGTTTTCTTCTACGAGGATGAAGAGGACTTAGAATATCTTCGTTTCGACGAGAACAACATCAAGCAGTACCAAAGTGCCGCTCCCGATGGTCAATATAGTGGTGCCGCCTGTTTGGAGCGCACCCTCAAGAAAGACCAGTGGAACTCATTCTCCTTCCCCCTTCCGCTCACTGGTGAGCAGATGCGATTAGCTTTCGGCGAGCATGCAAAATTAGCCAAGATACACAGTGTGGGCAAGTTATCGCAGAATCCTGATGTCATTGACTTCCATACGGTCAGCCTGCGCACGACGGATTACGTGGTGGAGCCAGGTCAATTCTACCTGCTTCAACCTTCAGCCGACCCCGTCTCGGGTATCGACCCCAGAGGATTGGAAACGACTTTCTATGAGTTGGGCCGAATGTTCTTCTCCGTGAATGAAAACGAGCCGCCTTCCTACACCCATCCCAAAATGTCGCTTGACACCATGATGGTAAGCACGCAGGACATCACATCGCTCAACGACAGCAACAACGGTATAGCCTCCGTCATATATGTGCAAACCCCAGGCTATCAGAATTTCACTGTAAGCGACGGCACTTACACAGGGACAGATGCCGACGGTCTCTATGCCCCCAATGGTGCCTACGTGGTGAGCAACAACACCATCTACCACATCAACAAGGACACCCGCCTGAAAGGGTTCCGTGGTTGGATCACCCCCGACCATCCCATCCCTCCGGCGAATAATACGACGATGACAGTCTTTGGCAGGTACACTTCCGAAGGCGAGCAGACCAGTATCGAACTGCACCCCATGACCATCATGCATCTGTCGTCAGAAACATCAGTGTATGACTTATGCGGCCGTAAAGTAGGAGAAATTGGTATGCATCTGCCAAAGGGAATCTATATAGGTGGGTTCTATTAATTATGTCGAGGCGATTTTCGACTTTTAGTCGAGGGCAAAGTGTAAGCTGAAGAGGGAGTGTAGCGGGCTACACGACCGATGAGGCTTGACACCTTGCACCGAATAAAAGCGAAAAGCGACCGAAATGTAATGTATAGAAATGCCACCTCAAAAATTCAGAATTAATAGAACACACCTATAGTGAATGGTAAGAAATTTTTTGTGAAATAGAATAATTGCCCCAACTATGAAAAAGAAGAAAACATATATTATCCCTTTGTCGGAATTGATTCTGACCTGTTCTGCCACTATGCTCCTGACGCAAAGTGTAACAGGTTATGCCATCGACAACTGGGACGCAGACGATGACAACATCATCCCCATCGACGAACAAGATGACGATTTTTTCATCGATATCGACTAAGTGCCGGTAAGAGAGAGATCATCGAGATCATAGAAGGGAATGTGAAGAGTCTTTTAGGCTCTCACATTCCCTTCTATGATGAATGCCCTTTCATCCAAACCATTAAAAACCGTTAAATATCATTGTTTTTTGAGAAGAATCGCATTATTTCGTTTAAAAAGCAGTAAATTTGCATCGCTTTTCAGACGATTCTGAGAGGAGTTTGGATTTTCAGGTCTTGAAAGTCCTTTATCACAATCAATTTTTCATATTTTTATGTACAGCAAAGACGATTTACTATCGAAAGATATCCCTGAATTGTTGGATATCGCCCAAGACATGGGTGCTGAATTCAAAGCCGACGATGGTCAGGAGACTCTAATATATGCAATACTCGACCGGCAGGCCGAAGTGGAGGGCAACAAGAATCCTTCCACGACGAAACGCAAGCGCGTTCGCATCGCCAAGAAAGACACCGACCATGTATACAGTGTAAGTGGCAAGGACGGCGAGAATTTTGACACGAAGAAGAGCAAGAATTCCGCAGACCCAGCCCCCTTGTTCATGGATGAACTTCCTGCAGCCCCTGCCGCCCCCACTCCCCCGCCGACAGAAGAGCCGCCAGCAGCGCCCAAGAAGCGCGGCCGTAAGTCAAAAGCCGAAAAAGAAGCCTTAGCCCGTGCGGCAGAGGAAGCAGCCCGTGCAGCAGAGGAAGCCGCAAAAGCCGAACAAGCCGCAAAGGCGGAGCAAGAAGCCACAGCCGAGCAAGCGCCATCGACATCACCAGTCCTGGAAGAGCCGATTAACGTTCCCACCGATGACGAGGCGAGCAGCAACGTTCCTGAAGTAACCTTCCAGAACGACGATTCCTCCGACATAGAAGCCGGCACCGACCTCATCGCCCAGTTGCAGGCAAAAGTGAAAGCCCACAACGAAGCCCAGATGGAAAAGTCGCAGGCACTTGTGGAAGGTCTATGGGAAGGCGACCCCGGCGACGGCACCGACTTCATCACCGTGGTGGACTTGCCCATCGAGGACCAAGGCGCCATCCCCACCTACGACATCTTCGACAATCCCACGAGTCCACAGGCCCAACAGCCCCAGAGCAGCTATCCTTCGCCAAAAGAGCAGCAGAAAGCCAACTATAATTTCGACAACATCATTTCGGCCAACGGCGTTCTTGAAATCATGCCCGACGGTTACGGTTTCCTCCGTTCGAGCGACTACAACTACCTATCGTCGCCCGATGATGTATATGTATCGACACAGCAAATCAAGCAATATGGTCTGAAGACAGGCGATGTGGTAGAGTGCCATGTCCGTCCTCCTCACGAGGGCGAGAAATACTTCCCCCTGACCGGTGTCAGCAAGATTAACGGGCGCATCCCCTCCGAGATACGCGACCGCATCCCCTTCGAGCACCTTACCCCCCTCTTCCCCGAAGAGAAATACAACCTGACAGGTGACCCATCGACCACGAACCTCTCCACACGAGTGGTAGACCTCTTCTCCCCCATCGGCAAAGGTCAGCGTGCCCTCATCGTTGCCCAGCCGAAGACCGGTAAGACCATTCTGATGAAAGACATCGCCAATGCCATCGCCGCCAACCATCCCG